>NZ_JBNFTW010000003.1:0-430191 GCF_049943955.1 Desulfosporosinus sp. SYSU MS00001 | reverse complement strand
CTGCTCCCGTTGCGCCTGTCGCTCCTGCTGCTCCCGTTGCGCCTGTCGCTCCTGCTGCTCCCGTTGCGCCTGTCGCTCCTGCTGCTCCCGTTGCGCCTGTCGCTCCTGCTGCTCCCGTTGCGCCTGTCGCTCCTGCTGCTCCCGTTGCGCCTGTCGCTCCTGCTGCTCCCGTTGCGCCTGTCGCTCCTGCTGCTCCCGTTGCGCCTGTTGCTCCTGCTGCTCCCGTTGCGCCTGTCGCTCCTGCTGCTCCCGTTGCGCCTGTCGCTCCTGCTGCTCCGGTCGCTCCTGTAATTCCTACAGGCCCTACTGGATTAAGTTCTGCGGGTACCAGTCTGTGCGCGGCAACCAATGCCCCAGCAGCATTTTTCCCCCATACGGATATCTCCACAGCATCGGAACTGGTTACGAATTCAAATTCGAATTCATCGAATTGCGCGAAGTAAACTCTTGTAACAACATCCCCCGGTGCCAAAGCCAGCAATTCTTGAACATAAAGTGCCTTTGTGGTTCCCGTCACGTGAAACCCTAAAATTTCTACGTTCGCAGGAGCTGTATTATCGTTAGTAATTTTCACAGTAACTGTTACCGTCGGTCTCACACCGGCAACCGGTGTATTTTCGATGATTCCAGTGGTCAATAAAGCCACTCTCTCCATCTCCTTTCATCAGTTTAAATTCTTTAGTAGTTTTTAAAATCGCGTCTAAAAGGGATTAACCTCCTGAGCGACCAAGCGCTGCGCTGTTGTAAGGTTTCCTGCTGAATCTTTTCCCCAAGCCGATACATTGACGGCTGAAGAACTTACGATAAACTGAAATTCAAAAGCATCAAATTGAACATTGTAATTTCTTGAAGCTACGCCCCCCGCAGGCAGTAAAAAGAGTTCTTGGACATACTGTACTTTAGTACTTCCGCTTTGGAAAAATCCTTCAATTTGAATTGAAGCACTTGTAATATCGTCGTTTGATATTAATACCGAAAGCGTTGTACTTGGTCTGACACCCGATACCGCAGTGTTATCTATCACACCAGTTGTTAATGAAGCCATTCCCAGCACCTCCTTGTTTGCGGTACTTTATATTACGCAGCTTGTACACAATTTGTTACAGATGCCCCTCAACTTCATCTATTGATGATCTTTTAATCGAATTCAATTCCGAAGAAATCAGGGGCAAGACCGGTGTAACCTGTCCGTTTGCTTCCTTTCCCCGGATGGAAACATGGGCATCACAAGAACTTACAAATACCTGAAATTCGATGGCATCATAAATGCTGTTGAAACTTCTTTGGTCCACAATTCCTGCAGAAATGACAAAGAATTCATCAACATACTTGAATTTTTGTTGTCCTTTATAAAATGAACCATCAATTTGAACTGCCACAATCGATGTATCCTCATTAGAAATTTCTATAATGAGGCTTACAGTCTTTTTTCCGGGACCAGTCCAGGAATTATTAATTAATCCTGTTGTAAAATAAGGCAAGCAATTTCACCTCCTGGTTTAGTAAGCTTCTTTATTATATTGATTTTGTCCGCTTTTGGTTACAACTTATGGTTAGATTAGCTTATTATCCCAAATGCGAATTACTATTGGCTCCAAAGTCAGAAGACAACAAAGGTTGGCGAAGAAGAAAAGCCAGCTTTTGCGAAATTAACTTATCTGCAAATAAAGCATCGACTGCTAACAGCAGCCGATGCTTCAATATTTTATAATTTCCCCCACTCTCTGCCCTCGTTCCGAACAACTTTACCAACTCTGGTAAAATAGAGATTCTTGTTATAATCCCATTCCGGAGGACCTCCGCCTTCATAATAGCCCTCTGCTCTCGGATGGTACAAATGCACCGTTACCGCATCCGTCGGACAATATCTACAGCCATTCAGCAATAAGCGATCGATCAAATCCCGATCATCGTAGGCAACCCCTACAAAGTCCTCATCGTAGCCCCCTATTTCTATAAATTGACTGCGGTGGAGAGCCATCAAAAATGGCATCCTTGTATCTAACCCGACGCAGCCGGCGAAAACTTCCGGTTCAAAGATTCCATTATTTCTGTCGACACTTGCCAATAAAGCGCCCGTACGGTCATCTTTTCCCACAGGAATACCTAACAGTTTCGGATTATCCAAGATCCGCTTGGTGAGCTTAGCAATAGTTCCATTGACATGAAACATTTCAGCGCAGCACATAACCAAAATGTCTCCGGTAGCTTGCTTTACCCCGATATTTATCGCGAAACCGGGCACTCTCCAAACCGGATCATTGCCAACATTTCTTTGCCCGGTAAAAATATACTTCAAGTTAAGCTTTTCCTTAAACTCGCTGCAGATCGTTTCCGTTTCGTCCTCTATACCGTCATTTACTACGATGGTTTCAAACTCATAAGGTATTTTCTGGAGGGATAAGGAATAAAGCCCCCACCTTAACAAATGGGTTCTCTGGAAGGTAGTAATTATGATGGACACCTTATGCCCCGGGGCTTTCCTTTGTGAGTTGACCTTTTTTATCATAAGTTCTTTAAAAACAGCCTGCAGTAACTGCCGCCATTTTGGGGTCGCATCAACACCATCGGAAATAATTTCGAAGTCATACTCCGGATAAGCTAAGGCCGTCTGGATAGAATTCGTCACAAGTCTATCGGCCCGCCTCAGATTTTCCTCTTGCTGCTCATTGTCTATATTCTGGGATCGAACATTATCTTGCAGGAAGGCAATTGTATAACGTGATTTATCAATGGTATTAATAAATGTTGCATTTTGGAGAATCACTTCGACTTCCGGATGATGTTGATTAATATAGTTACGACTATTGTCTGTATAGTTTCCCTTTAGCCCGGTAATTTGCTGGTGAACATCAACTGAAGCAGGCAGGGATTTTTGCAAAGCGGTCCAGAAAACTTTTTCCTGCATCGATCCTAAGGATAAATCATTGCAGACGGCAATTTTAATCTCTCCCGGTACTGCCGACGCGGTTTTCAGACTGTCAATTTCCCCCCATTGAAAATGGTAGACGATGCTGTCAAAGGCTGTTTGATGTTTTATTCCCAGTACCTTAAGTTTTAACGTTAAAACGGTATCTCCGGATATACAAGCTTCTCCCCGTCGGGCAATAACCGGATGATTTAAATCACTGCCCATCAGAACCTGCCCCTCCGGATAGCCCCCGACACCTTCGAAATGTTCCTTACGGATTAAAAGGGGCATAAACAGACCGCCATCCATCACTCTTGATTCCGAGAGTTCTCGGGCAAATTTTAAAAATTCATCTTCCCGATACGTGGAATAATCTCGGCCGTAGTCTCTTTCCACCCCGAACTGACCGCTGGGCAATTTCCCGGATTCCACTAAACGCGAGGCAACACAATTCTTTCCGTCATATGCCTGCCAAAGATGATCAAACCAACCTGGTGAAAAGGCCATATCTGTATTGATAAAAATAACAAAATCCCCCTGAGCTTTGGCAGCTGCAAAATTGTAGGCACGATAAACATTATTGACATACCATTCCTTTTGCTGCTCGGGAGTATTGGTAAAAACATAATGGGGAATGTAATGGTCGGCTAAATAATTCAGCACGGAGGCGTTGGCATCATTGGCCACAAAGAAAAATTCTTTGTCACTCATATCAGTAAACTTAAAGACCTGTTCATAAACAAATTTCAACCATTCTACACTCTTATAGACCAAACAAACAATAGAAAATCTCGGCCGGAACACTTCTTCCCGATAGTTTTCCACATAGGCAAGGGATTCCTCAAAGGTCAAGGGCTGCGGTTTTTCATCATCGATCCACAAACCTTCCGGAAAGAGTTCCTGAGGGACTCTTTCCGTGACAAGTTTTTCTTCGCTGATTAAACGGTCCAGCATATCATAGCCCCGTTGTCCATGGGACTTATAAATAAGATACTTATAAGCCAGACGCTGCTCTGAAGAAAAACCGTAGTGCAAAACTTGAACGTCAAGGGTCCATTTTACACTCCGGATCGTTGAAGGGAAAAGCGGTTGATGAAGTCCAGGCTTAGTGTCGTGAAAACAGATTCCGGGGACAACCCGCCAGAGTCGGCAAAACCAGCCTTGATCATACAAACTGTCCAGCCTTTGCCAGGAATTGCTGCGCCAGATATTTATCTCGTGCATATTGACAGCATCGATCTGATTTTCAGCACACTCTCGGCATAACTCTTGAAGTTTCTCAGCGGCGTTAGCAGTCAGCACTTCATCCGCATCCAACCACAAGATAAAATCCGGGTCCAGCTTTAAGGCCTCCTCCAAGAGGAGCTGCTTGTGGCTTCGCTCGTTAACAAAGTCATTCTTTGTACCTCTAATGACATAGGGTGTTCGTTGAAGCAAATATTCGTAGCTGCCATCCGTACTGCCGTCATCGTAAACCACCAAATGATTCACCAAAGGGAGAACATAGTTCACAAACCGTTCCAGGTTGTCCTTGCACAGTTCATTATAGATTTGGCATATACAAACGATGCTGTAGTTCTTCAACGTAAAAATTCTCCTTCTTCTTGAGATTGATCAACCAAAAGTTGTTGCTTTCTCAGCAAAGCAACCGTTTCTTCGAAGGTCATGAGAAAATCTCCGGAACTATACTCCTTTACTAAAGCCTGTTGATCCGGTTCAGGGACAAAGAGTTCAGGAAGCATCGGCTTGATGGCATAATAAGCGCCTCGATCATAGGCCCTCCAGGCCTCTTCTTCAGAAATTAGGACTTCATGGACTTTTTCCCCTGGCCGAATTCCCGTATAGCTTATAGAGACTGGCCGTTTTTCTATGAGTGCTTTTGCAACATCTTCAATCCGCGCGGCAGGGATTTTGGGAATATAGATTTCACCGGCTTTTGCCCCGGCAAGAGCCGCGAAAATGGTATCCACAGCACTTTCTAAGGGCAATAAAAATCTGGTCATTTCTTTAGTCGTAATCGTAACCGGACCGCCATGCTTAATCTGCTCATGGAATAAAGGAATTACCGAACCTCTGGAAGCCAGGACATTGCCATAGCGCACACATATAAATTTTGTCTTAGGAATTACAACATTGGCAGTGATAAAAATTCTTTCCTGCATGGCTTTGGAAATTCCCATGGCATTTACCGGTTTACAAGCCTTATCCGTCGATACTCCGACAACTGTTTCCACTGAAAGATTATTTTCGGCAATTCCTCGTACGATATTTTCCGCTCCAAGGATATTAGTTCGCACTGCCTCAAAGGGAAAATACTCACAAGACGGAACCTGCTTTAAAGCTGCCGCGTTAATAACAATGTCTGCATCCTTTAACACTGAACAAACAGAGGAATAGTCCCGAATATCCCCAATGCGAAATTCAATTAAACGAGCGAAATTGTCATAGATCACTTCATCCGTGACCTTCTTTTTGTTCTGGTACTCAACTCTCATAGTATGCTGCTTGGCTTCATCCCGCGAAAAAATAACAATTTTCTTTGGAGAGCCAAGTTCCTTCTTTAATAACCGTCGGGTTAACACCTTTCCAAGTGAACCTGTCCCCCCGGTAATAACAATAACTTTATTATCAAAAAGCTTCATATTTATCCCCCTAAAACCTATTACCGAATTTGATATGGGCCTTGCAAATAATGGTTATACATCTCACGAACCAGTTCAGTCCATCCAGGCGGATTATACCCCGTAAGAGAACGGAATTTTGAAGAGTCCAATGATCGGTCGACCCGAACGCTATTGTCGGGTTCAATATCGATGGTTTTGTTGTACTGGGCGGCTATTAATTTAAGCAACTCATATTTTGAGATAGGATTCGCTGATACATGATAAAGACCGTTCATTTCCGGATTCGGAATTACATAATCACGAATAATTCGTGAAAATTCTATGGTTGGAAACCCGGAATAATTGACTTTCCTAAAACCCCGGACCTTTTCTTTTTGACTCAAAAACCATCCAACCAGTCCATAATTTCCTTTTAACTCATGACCAATAATTGAAGTACGAAGCGTTATACAATGAGGATAAGTGACTTCTCCGAGGAATTTAGTCCTTCCGTAAAGATCGGCGGCATTAGAAAAATCATGTTCACCATAATTCCCCTTTGCACCATCGAACACACAATCTGAACTGACATGGATAAATCGTGCACCTGAGACACTACAAAGCCGTGCTATGCGGTGGGGTAAAAGTGCGTTAGCCGTTATCGTCGTGATGGGGTCTTGGGCTTCGGGAAGCTGCTTAATAATTCCAATGCAATTCACAACGATATCAGGGTTAACCTCTGCGAAAACCCTGACCAGACGATCTGTGTGCAGAATATCGATATCAGAGTATACCTTCTTCACTCTGGCAATGGGCAGCCAGCCAGATAATTCCTTTCCTGAACGGACCGTTGCATAAACATCAAACCACGGAACTTCAGAAAGAGAATTGAAGAGGGTATGCCCTAACATCCCTGTTGCCCCTAGGACCAAGACTTTTTTCATACCCTGCTCTCGCTCCTTACTTAAACCTAACAGTGTTCGAATTGTTCCTTGGCTTTTTCCAGATCAGCGAGAGTCCCAATGTCAAACCATAAATCCTGACTTTCATAGCTAACGACATTAGCTTGTTCTAAAAGAAGACGCTGAACCAGATCTGGCATATCAAAACGTTGATTCTCAGGAATCAAGGGGAGAACCCCTTTGTTAATGACATAAATCCCCATACTTGCCCAATAGTCTATGGTTGGTTTTTCCGAGTAAGATATGATTTTACCATCCTTCGTTTCCAGGACTCCAAAGGATGAACTGATAGATTTCTGATGCACAGACACAGTCATATCGGCTTTCATTGCTAAATGGTGTTTATACAAAGCCCCAAAGTCTAAGGTTGTTAGTTCATCCCCGTTGACCACCAAAAAATTATCATCCAGCATATCAACCATTCGTAAGGGACCTGCCGTTCCTAAAGGATCTTTTTCCACCGAATAGCGTATGCTCAAGCCATAATAACTTCCGTCTTGGAAGTAAAGCTTCATTAAATCAGCGAGATACCCTAAACACATGACGATTTCATGAGCACCTGCTAGTTTAAGCTGTTCCACAAGAATCTCTGCAATGGGTTTATCCCCAATCGGAAAAAGAGGTTTGGGTAAAATTCGGGAAAATGGATCCAAACGTATTCCCCGTCCACCTGCTAACATAATGGTTTGCATTGCATTCCCCTCTTCACCTTTATATCTGGTATTTACCGATTTGGAAGCGGTCTAAATGAACGGCAATCCATTCCATGGTCCTTTTTATCCCATCTTCCAAAGGAACACACGGTTCCCACTCGAGTACTTCCCTGGCTAAATGATTATCCGCCAAAAGACGGTTGACCTCACTGCGGCTCGGTCGAATCCTTGACTCATCCACAGCAATGTTTGCCGTACTGCCTAAGGTTTTCTTAATTACGTGAGCTAACTCTCCAATTGATATTTCTTTTCCTGAACCTACATTAATGACCTTGCCAAGAGCTGCCTGCTTCTGAGATGCTCTTATAAAGCCCTGGACCGTATCAGTAACATACGTAAAGTCGCGTAACGTCTCTATATTGCCCAGACGTATTTCTTTACTGGCCATAGCCTGAGTAATTAATGTTGGAATGACAGCCCTCGCAGACTGCCGCGGCCCGTAACAATTAAACGGTCTTACAGTAACGACAGGTAACTCATAGGAAGCGTAAAAACTTTCGGCTAATTTATCCGCTCCGATCTTACTGGCGGAATACGGTGACTGGCCTTGAAGGGGATGATTTTCGTCAATGGGCACATAGCGTGCAGACCCATAGACTTCACTGGTTGATGTATGAACAATTCGGCTTACACCAAGATCCCGGGCAGCCGTCAGAACGTTAAATGTCCCCATGATATTCGTCTCAACGACCTCGCGAGGATTTTTATAAGAATAAGGAATTCCCACTAACGCCCCTAAATGAAATACTGTGTCGCAGCCTTTCAGCGAACGTTCAATGACATCTGCATCGCGCAGATCACCGGCAACAATTTCAATTTCATCAAGAACTTTTGGATCCAAATCCTCTAAATTTCCTCGGCCATCACGGGAATTATAGCGAATAAAGACGCGAACCTTAGCCCCATTTTTAACTAATGTTTCAGTCAGGTGACTGCCAATAAACCCACCTGCACCTGTGACCAAAACCTGCTTCTGTTCCAACACGTTCCCCCATTCCCCCTTCAACAATGATTGCTATATCCTATGTCATCCTCCGTATATCTGACACACGTTGTACAATGAAGATAATAATAACTTGTCATCATACAATAACTGATTGCCTGTAAGCTGCATTCCCTTCGCACTTAATTCATTCCATAGGAAAGGAGCCCTCTGAATCAGCCAAAGGACTCCCTTTGAACGTTATTTAAGTTTCAGCATTTGTTATGGGCTAGGCGCTCGGCGAAAGTGTCCGCAGGACACTTTCGTCACCGAAGCCCCGATGTTCAGCTTTAGCTGAACATGTTCACTCACTTCTTGGCTTGTTCCAAAAGCATCATATATTTGGGAGCAAGCCGTCCCCATTCCAGACTCGTTGCCTTCTCCTGGCCTTTGGCAGCGAGATGCCGCAGTATTGCAGGATTGTCAATAGCTTTTTGTAAAGTGTTTGCCAGTTGTTTGATATTCCCCGGTTCAAAGGTAAGAGCACAAGAATCAGAAACCAATTCTGCAAGCCCCCCGGCACTGGAAGTAATTACTGGAACACCAATGGCCATGCCCTCCAAAGCCACGAGGCCAAAAGCCTCACGTCTGCTGGGAACCACCAGTCCCGCAGCCCTGCTCATCCAGCCCCATACTTCTGAACTACTTGGCAGCCAACCCTGAAATTTGACCAAAGCTCCTAGTTTTCTTGCCTCAACAAGTCTTCTCAAATGGGATTCATAAGTGTAATCCGGTGCCTTTCCGATAATATTAAGCCGAACTTGCCGTCCTTTTTGTCTTACCAGGTGGACCGCCTGAATTAAATCTTCAATTCCTTTATAAGCCAACAATCTGCCGACAAAGAGAAACTCATTGGTGTTTTTCGGTTCCCAGCGTTTGGTAGGCCAGGAAATGCCGAGAGGCAGAACTTCCGTTTTCGATAAATATTGAGGAAAATTTTCCTGTAAATAATTCCTTTCGTTCTGACTTATTAGATGAAGCTGTCGGCAGCGCAGCAAAAGATCTTCTTGAATTTTAAATTGCGCCTGCAGCTCAGGCTCCGCAATATCTCCTAATTCCTGACGCAAAAAGGAATAAACAGAATAAATAATTGGGATTATTCCGCCCGAAAGTGTATAAGCCAAAGACGTGAAATTAATGGCATGGCAATGAATTAAGTCCCATTCCTGATGAAGCTCAGGAAATTCCCGAACTACCGTCTCCGCTTTGATCATACCTAAATTACCAATATAATGACCGTTACGAGGCAAGCCTAAAACTTTAATCTGTAATCCTCTTAGATCCCATCTAGGTTCAGCTAAATCACTGCGCGGTACAATAATGGTCTGACGCACTCCTGAACGATCAAGCATATGAACCATACCACTGACCGCTGTACCGGCTCCGCCAAAACTCTCTGCTTCAAATTCATTGGTTAAGGATAACACATCCATAACAGTTACCTCCACACTCCATCCTATGCGACAAGCCTGGGCGGGTGCCGAAACAGAGAACAGGAACCACTCCCACTTGTAAAAGTGGGGTCTCACGATTGGATGAAAATTAAGAATTGAATTTAGTACTTACAAGTTTTTACAAGCTTTTATCTCGTTTCAATGATATAGTATTAACTTTATTATAATAATTTTACTATTTTTAGACGCTTATCCTATTTATTGGTTAGTTTTAATTAAACTAGTTCAAATTATTTCCAAAAAACAAACTTCTTTCTGTTTAAACTTAAGTTTTATGTTATAATATGCAAAAAGAAGACGAATTGGTCAATTTATTAAAACTATTATAATAAGGACTTTGAGAGGAATGTGTGTATGAGCGCAGCTAAAGTAATGATCGTCGATGACTCATTTTTTTCTCGAACGCTTATTGCCGAAACTTTGCAGCTTGGGGGATGTGAAGTTGTAGGAGAAGCGGATTCATTCGATTCCTTAATTGAAACTTATAACAATTGCCAACCTGACATTGTAACTATGGACATTGTCATGCCCGGAACTGACGGATTCGAATGCAGCAGAGCACTTCTGATGAATGACCCCTCAGCTAAAATAATACTTGTAAGTTCAATGAAGGATGAAGAGACAGAGGCGGAGGCCAGACGGATAGGCATTGCCGGATATGTCCAAAAGCCCATTGACGGCGAGCATCTTATGAATATCATTAAGAACATACTGTCACCGGACACTCTTTATGAAGAACTTATTGAATCAGCTCCCGGAATTTTCAATGAAGCGCTTTCGCAAAATATTACACGTATGACTAAGACACCGGTATCTTTCGAATCTATGGACACCTTCGATGACACTTATGTATCCCAAGGGATTACAACAGTTATCGGTATCATTGGACGATATTCCGGATCTATGATTTTGGATTTATCCAGTGAAGCTGCCGAGCAAATTGTTGAAATCCTTTTACATCGTCCCAGCAAGAACCACGAAGAAGTATTGGCAATGGTTGCAGAACTCGCCAATATCATTGCTGGCGTCGCTTGCTCAATGCTCAATAAAAAGGATAAATCCTACAGCTTACGCGTATCTCCTCCCAGCGTCTTTTTTAGCTCAAATTCGGAAATTGCCAGTCCAAATTTAAAAATTCAAGCCGCCTATGCCCAAACGACCTTTGGATCTATATTTCTTGGAATTGGTTTTAAAAAAGGAGCTGCATCATGGATATAAATCTCATTAACCCACTTATCCTTTCATTTATAGACATCCTTCCGCAAATCGGTTTTCAATCGGTGGAACGCAAAGGTCTCTCCTTAGTCGCGTCAACCTTGGATTACGATGGAGTTCTGGTAAATATTTCTTTGGTCGGAGTGTTAAAAGGTGCCGTTTTAATTGGTATGAGTTTGGATTCCGCCAAACTATTTGCATCTAAAATGATGATGGGGATGCCTGTAGAGGACTTTGATTCCCTGGCCCAAAGCGCAATCTCCGAAATGGGGAATATGATATGTGCGAATACTTGTACTCAATTTAGCAAAATAGGCATTAACGGGCTTGATATTTCTCCGCCGGTCCTGCTTATTGGCCATAACGGACAAGCTACTTTACCGGTCCCTCAAACAATAGCGGTTCAATTTCTCGTTGATGGTATTGAAGTTAATGTTTATGTTGGATTGATTGAAGTTAATGGTTAATATCCCTCGAAAAGAGCATTATGCCCAAGTATTTTTTAGAATGAAGTATAGGAAAAGCCCGAAAGGCGTTCTCAAAGACGGCCTCTCGGGCTATTTTTTTTGGGGCGAATTTATTTAGAAGTCTGTAACATACCTTTATTTCTAAACTTTAACTACACTAGACCCAGACTTGGGAGCTGTACTCCGCCCCCAAAGTCTCCTTTGATACCTATGCCCATTTAATAATAACCAGCATATCCTAAATAAATAGTTAATATTTTTAGCCAAACCATGAGGAGGTAACTCATGCCGACCTTTATCTATCCTCCCTCAATCCCTTGGAACTGGATGTTTCAACGTCCGCAACAGCTTCTAAGCCAGTTTTCCTTATCTGGCCATACGGTTCTTTATGAAGACCTGGGTAACTTCCCTCAACCCAAAATCAAAACACTATTTCCAAATCTGCATCTTTGTCAGGGAATTCCCGCCATGAATATTCCTCATCCCCGACCTCGCCTTCTTTGGTTAACGGTTCCCTCACATATCAACTCAATAGCCGATTATAATCCGGATTTAATTATATATGATGCTGTTGATGAGCCCAAAGATGAGTTTGCCAGCTGGGCACCCTACTATCCCTCAATTATTCAAAAGGCGAACCTTATCTTCTGCAGCAGTCAAAGCATCTATGATTATTTTTCTCCAAGACATCCCAGAGTTTATCTCGTCCCCAACGGCGTCGATTATGTTCATTTTTCGCCGAAACCCTCGCTGCGACCCAAGGATCTCCCCGAAGGCAAGCCAATCATTGGATACAGCGGAGCAATAGCTCCCTGGATCGACTGGGAATTGCTAAAGGCTGTGATTAAACAGAATCCCGGTATTAACTTTGTATTTATCGGGGCCTTTTTTCAACTTCATAAATTTCCCTTAAGAAATTACAAAAATGTTTATTATTTAGGCTTGAAATCCTATTATGACCTTCCGGCATATCTCCATCACTTCGACGTAGGACTAATTCCATTTCTGCAAACGGATATGACAAAAGGGTGTAACCCCATCAAACTTTTCGAATATTATGCCTCAGGGATCCCAGTTCTGGCAACACCGCTGCCTGAATTGCTGTCCATCCCGAAAATTAATCTGGAAAGTGACACTTATCGTTTCTCTCTCCGTATACAACATTTATTGGAAACAAAAGACTCCGACAAGGCAGAACGAATGGCCTATGCTCAAGCTAATGACTGGGCAGAACGAAGCGGGAGAATCCTTCAGCAAATTTTAATCAAGGACAGCCGAAATCAAGAAAGCGTGTAACACCCTACGCGGCGACAGAATACAATACCTTGAAAGTCCACAGTCTAACTATTTCTCGATTCAAATAAGGGGGGGAATACACAGATGCTATTTGAAACCCATGCTTGGGTAACTCTAGACAACGCAGTCGCCATATACAACGTATATAGCGATGCGCTCGTCGCTACCATCCCTGTCGGCATTGCACCAGCTTTCCCACAACGGACACCGGATGGTACGAGAGTTCTAGTCCCTAATCAAGGGAGTAACACCGTCTCAATCTTATGTACTTCCAGTAATCGGGTCCTTGCTACTATTCCTGTAGGAATTGCTCCTACGGCAGTGGCCATTGACCCAACCAGCACAACAGCTTATGTGACAAACTCTGGAAGCGGAACGGTTTCTGTCATCAGCATTCCAACAGATACTGTTGTTGCGACCATCACCGTCGGCACGAACCCAGTGGATGTCGCTGTTGCCCGTGACGGCAGCCGTGTTTACGTCAGTAATGCCGGAAGCAACTCGGTTTCCGTAATTAATCCTATTACAAACACTGTAATCGCTACAATTCCCGTCGGTACTTCACCGAACGGTTTAGCTCTTAGCTTAGACAATTCCAAGCTCTTTGTCGTCAACAGCGGAGATAATACGGTCAGTGTTATCAACACATCGAACAATACCTTAATCAGCACAATCCCGGTCGGTACAAATCCACAAAAAATTGCAGCCAACCCGGTAAATCCAGTCTTCATGTACGTTACTAACTTCGGTTCTAACAGTGTCAGTGTTATCTCAACCACAGGACTTAACGTTGTTACAACTGTTCCTGTTGGTGTTAATCCTCTGGGTATTGCCGTTACTGGAGATGGGACTCAAGTTTGGGTTACTAATGAAGGCGACAGCTCTATCAGCATTATTAATACCACAACCAATACAATTGCAGCTGCGCTCCCCACATCCTTCCCTCCTCGCGGAGTAACTGTGGGCAGGGTAGGATCGGCTCTATCTCCAAGTGAGCCTATTGATTTAACAGACCCATATCAGTTGGAAGAAATCACGGAATCAGTTTGTATCATTGTAGAAAAAGTATATGCCAGCTGTGTGCAAAGGGAATGCTTCCCGGCCTTTACCGTCACTTTGCCAACAGGAGTACCTCCATTTACCTTTGTTAGTATGACGTTCACTAACGGAGTAATTGTTCCCGGAAGCATCGTTATTACACCGATTCCTTCCCGCCCGAACTTCTCCAGAGTACAATTTACAATTCAGATTCCTTACACCTTGACCTTACGGGATTCAACAGGAGCTCTCTTCACGGTTACGGGAAATCTTCCAGATATTAACAAAGACATTGTTATGTACTTCCCACCGACGCGACCGGAATTCGACTTTAATTTAAGGGTTGAAACGAGAACAGAGGTTTTAACAAGTCCTGTGTTTACGACGGCTTCAATCCAATTGGCCATCGGCAGTTTCGTCATCACCAAGGTTACTGGAGTTGTTCAGCTCCTCGTTCCAGCGTTCGGCTTCTGCCCAGAACCTCCGGCTTGTGAGGAGTTCCCTGTTATTCCAGAAAATCCTTGTCTCAACTTCTTTGACTCCACTCTCACACCTTTCCCGAGCGACTTCTTCCCTCCGCAACAGGATAATTGCTAATCTTCTAAAATCTCATCTTATGAATAAACAATTTGCCCTTCTAGTTAAGAAAAGGGCCGTCTTCACGGCCTTTTCTTTACATACCTAAAACAAGGAAGTGATACTATGGCTCACTTAAGCAAGCCCGCGAACACCCCTCGTCTCCTTACCTATGAGGATGAATCCGTCTATCTGCATATGGCTTCCCAAGGATGTGCCCTATTCAAACAAGAAAGTACAGAACCGTTTTACAGCATTCAAGAACCCTTGATTTTGGCCGAAGGAATTATGACCGATTATAAAACTGTTCATCTTGTCATTCTCAAAACGAGCGGAGAATTGTGCTATACTCTGATTTCCGGATTTTCCAATGCCCAAACAACACTGATCGCTAAGTTAGATGTTCGTACAGCTAAATACCGCCGCTTCTTTATCTTCCCACAAGGCAAGATGGTACATATTTTTTATGCTTATTCTCATCAGGCCATTCGCGATCTTTGGCGCATTGAACATCGTTTTTGGAACGGAAGTACCTGGAACAGTGTTCATATGGGAGAGGTCGTTCATCCTCGTGAACCTCTTTATCACGTTAATCTCGACCAGCAGGGCAACCTTCATTTTTTAACAATGACCTTCCAAGGGCGACATTCTCTTCTATTAACCAATCGTTTTAATGGAACATTTCACATCTGGGGTTCTCCCACTGAGACATTGAAAATTCCAGGTGAAGTAATCGATATGACAGCACTTATGACCACTGACAATGTTCATCATCTCTTTTGGGTCATAAAGACCTCTAATGGTCAATATGAAGTGCGCTGGGCCCAGCAAACTAATGCCTTGGAATTAACAAGCAACTGGCAGCCCTCACCGGCACCCATTAAGACCTTTTCTCCTCCATGGAAAAATTTAGGCACTATGGAGATCAACGGAGTCCTTTGGCTGCTTGCTCATACGGGAGAGGAGACATTGTTATTAAACGATGGCACTGGTTGGAAGTCTGTTCTCAGC
The DNA here is from genome assembly GCF_049943955.1 of Desulfosporosinus sp. SYSU MS00001. Taxonomy (NCBI): domain Bacteria; kingdom Bacillati; phylum Bacillota; class Clostridia; order Eubacteriales; family Desulfitobacteriaceae; genus Desulfosporosinus; species Desulfosporosinus sp. SYSU MS00001. The sequence continues at coordinate 414,963 of NZ_JBNFTW010000003.1, read as the reverse complement.
AACAACCTAACACAACAGCCAATGAAATGGATTTTTAAAAACAAACGAAATTTCCAGCAGAGCTACTGGCTTGAAGACAGAATAGTTCCGCGGTCTCCTGCCTATTGCCAGGAGTTAGGTATTACTTTGACCCAGACGATTGCCCTAATACAAAATACGCCTTATATCACGCCGAATAATCCGGCACCGCTCCCACCACCTGTTCCTGCTTTTCATCCTGAGGTTATTTCTTTATCATCAAATCCCTATCCGCTGTCACCTTCTGGACAAGAGCAAACTATTCCTCCGCCCCTTTCTTTTGAAGAAAGCGAAAAACCCCAAATTGCCCTTGAAGCAACGGCTATCAGCCAAAATAATGATGATAGTTCCGTTGAAATAGTGGAAGACCAAACTCCTGCAATCTCCGAATTGCCGGCAGAGGAGTCCGAGTCCTCACCACCTCCTCCCCTACAAGAAAATCCGGAACTTGATCGTCTAATTGCCACCGTTGCTAACCTGGAACAAGAAAATTCCAATTTAAATCTTGCTCTTCAGACCATGATCTCAAAGTTTGATCAAATCCTGGATGCTCTTGCCGAAAATACTCGCCAAAGTAAGCAAGCAGCAAATCCCTTGCCGCAAATACCTGAAGAGCAATCCACAGCAGAAATTCCGCTCGAGGAGCTTGAACCCGTTATAGAAGCTATGGCCAATCTGGAAAAGGAAACTCAAAGCATATCCCAAGTTTTGCAAACAGTGCTTGTCAAACAAGAAGAAAGTGACTCTTCACTCGAAACCTTAGGCCAGCAACTAAATCAACTCCAAGAAGAGAAACGATCTGAGCGCTCTAAAGGAGGCTTTTGGAACAAATGGATCACCTAAATTTAAAAACAAATATAGGAGAAATTATGTCCTTATATCCTCAAGCCGTAACTGTTTTACGAAAATTTGGTATTTCAGCCTATGGCTGAGGTGCTAAAAGTTTACTCAATATGAGTGTTGAGCAGGCTGCTCAACGATATCATCTCAATACAGCATCTTTGCTTAAATCCCTGGAGGTTGTGATCGAACAAACCAATCATCAATGGAGATCCGAGTAATGAAATTATTGCTTCTTAACGATTCCCCTCTGCTAAACTATGGATTGGCCTCAGGATTTTCGGCCAACGATGATATCCGCTTTTTACCTGTGCACCTGCCAAACTGGGATAACCTATTTGAAGACCTAATGAGAACCTGGAAGCCAGACTATGCTTTAGCGGAAGGAGTTTCCATATCCACCGTGGCCCGAAATCTCTTTCCGCTGCTGCGGCGTCACTCGCTGCCCCTGATCTATTGGGCTATTGATGATCCTCCAGACTGGCATCGTATGTCCCGTCCTTTGGCTCGAGGAGCCCGCCTTGTTCTCACTCCTGCAAAAGAATGTCTCCCGCTTTATCAGCGGGAAAAAATACGGGCCTATTACTTTCACTTTGCCTGTAACCCTTCTTTTCACAGCCCTAGGCAGCCTTTGCCTGAATATACTTGTGATTTGCTGTTAGTGGCCAATTACTATACCTCCTACCCTCAACGTAAGGTTGGTATTGAAACAATCCTTACACCCTTATTAAGAGGGGAATTCAAATTAAACGTATTTGGCAACGAGCATTGGCTTTCAAATACTGATCACTATACCCTGTCTCAGAACATTTATCATGGGTATCTGCCCTATGCCCGGCTCCCTTCCGCTTACTCCTCAGCCAAGATCGTTTTAGGCCTTCATTCGGTGACAAACTCTCCCACAATGATGAGCATGCGCACCTTTGAAGTCCTCGGAACCCGTGCCTTTTTTCTGACCCATTGGACTCCGGCCATTGAAGGGCTTTTCAAAAACCATGTCCATTTAGTCTGGAGCCGCCATCCAGATGAAACCTTAGAGCTGGTACGATTTTATTTAAAACGGGACGACCTCAGAGCAAAAATTGCGCGTCAAGGTCAAGAAGAAGTCTACCGAAATCACACCTACCATCAGCGCATAGAGTCAATACGTGCGCTGATCGAAAAGAAATAACCTAGGAGGGGTTTTTTTGAGAGTCCTTTTTCAAGTTCGCCCAGATTTCCTAAAAAACCCTGCGGGAGATTCCGTTCAGATCGTTTCCACCGGGCAAGAGCTCAAAAAACTCGGCGTCGAGGTTCATTTGTCTACAGACCCCAATATCGAGCTTACGCCTTATGACCTTATTCACATTTTCAACATTACCCGTGTCAAGGAAAGCTACATGTACTTTTATAATGCTCAGAAACAAAAAAAGAAGGTCATTATCTCACCCATTTATTGGCCGCCCAATGATTACTTAAAACGCGAAGGAGTCAGTTCGAATGCCCTCGCTGCTTGGAATCACATGCAGCCTATGCGCGAACGACTGGTTGGAGGTGCTGATCTCCTGCTGCCAAACAGCCAGCTCGAAATGGAAGTCCTTCGCCGCGATTTTCCTAAAGCCGCTCCATATCAAGTGGTTGCCAATGGTTTTCCGGATTCCTTCATTGGAGCAACCCCTGATCAGTTCCGAGAACAATTTCCCAATCTGCCCCAAGAATTTGTGCTGTGTGCCGCCCGTATCTCGCCAAGAAAAAACCAGCATTGGTTAGCGGAAATTTGCCAAGGACTCCATCTGCCGCTGCTTCTGCTGGGACCCGTTAATGATCCCCAATACTATAAACGAGTTACCGCTTTTGCCAACGTGCACCATCTTGGTACGCTTCAAGGACCTCTTCTCGCCTCGGCTTATGCAGCGGCTAAAGTCCATGCTTTGCCAAGTTGGTTCGAAACCCCGGGCTTATCGAGCATAGAGGCAGGAGCCTGTGGTTCTGTCGTCATCTCTACTGACCAAGGAAGCCCCAAAGAATACTTCCAGGACATGGCCCTTTATGTGCATCCCCTTGACGATAACAGCTTGCGCAGGGCACTTGAACAATCCTTTGACGCTTACCCAGTCCCGCTGATGAAACATATCCAGCAATGGTTTACTTGGGCCAAGGCTGCGGAAAAAACTTTACAAGCTTACAGAACAATTATCGAGAATAATCCTGAAGAATAATACTTCATAAATTATCTTAAATTATCTTTTTCTATCTTGATTTATCTTAGTCCCCATTAATTCCTCATTCTTCTTATTACCCTTTTCTTTAGAATTAGCTGTTGAGTTGACTCCAGATGATTCCAAGTTTGCTTCTTAAATCATTCTTCATCCGTTCCGCTTGCACACTTATATTCAGAAAATCCAAGACTCCGATCACAGACCCGCAATCTGTGCATTGTACAAAAAGCACGGCTCGTGTGGTTCCTTCCAAATTATTAGCGTGGACAACCTCAAAACGGTCGTTGCCGCATTTCATGCAGCGAGATTGTGCCATACTCACACCACCTTTCCTCTGTACTAACGTATGCCAAGATTGCAAAATTGCTCAAGGAGCCCGGGGCATCCGGACTCCTCACATAATAGTTAATAATATAACGGAAGTCTCTTACGCAGCATTCCTTTTTGGATTTTGTCCAACGGTATGAAAAAAATCATGAGCAAAATTGGCCCCTTTGCCAATGACCAAGCCGGTTATAACGACTCCGGTTATGGGATTGATCGTATTAACATTAAGCAATTGCAAAGCATTAACATTGCTCTGAAAAGCAAGAATTAATCCAAACGTTAAACTCAACAATTCCAGCGTTAACGGTCTGAACTTATTCGGAAAAACCGGAATCGCGTATACGATATCCTTAAAGATCTCAACCAATTTTTCGACCACTACGGCCAAAATAGATATTAAAGCTAAGCCATCCACCGCAAGCACCCCTCTAGATACGAATCTCATGTAATTCAGTATATTTAGAGGGATGACAATCCGTTCTTTTATTACCTAATTTTGGGCCTGAACCCAAACTCTCAGGGAGGTTAAACCTTCGGCCTCAAAGCACAACCTGGCATAGCGCAAAAAATCTTCCGGAGCAACCATAATTACTGCTTCTGGTTCCACGTTTCTTCGTTTACCGATATTCAGCCAATGAAGGCCATCAGGGCTTAGTTGAGCCTGCACATAGGCGAGTTCAGATCCCATATTATATACGGCAAAGGAATAGCGGGAAAGGGCAGAAACATCACGAATGGTTGAATAGCACATAACCTCGCCGACCGAAACTTCTTCGATACTCTCTTGAAATCCATGACCGCTGATTTCGACTTGAGCCCGTCCAGTACTGGTTGTAGCCAAAGGTACTTGATTACTTCCATAGATTTGCACTTTGTCACGTTGTGGTGTTAAATTTCGAATATCTCCATGGACTTGCGCTTGAACATTAACAGGAATGTTTAAAGGAATCGGAGTCGCAAGCTGGACTGGTTTTAAAATTTCCCCAATGGAATGAATATGTTCGATCGAGGGACTTATTGGTTTATTATTGATTATTCTCTTGAAACGTTTAGGGGTAAGTGGGTGGGCCACTAATTTATAGATTGATAATTGGCCAGAGCCCATGATTCCTGTTTCCAGACGCAAACCTTTAATCTCCGGCTCGATGCTTATTAATTTCCTAAATTGCACAATTTCTTTAGTGTTTAACTCTGAATTAAAGCAAAACATCCTGGGCAGTAAAACATTTCCATTCGCAAGAATTGGATAGAGATACATAAATACTTGCAATGCAGGTTCTCGACATTGGAAAGCAACTTTTACCAGCCAATGCTTCTTGCCGTCAACCTCTATGACTTTGTCATTTGCTTGGATAATTCCCGCCTTAACGCTTGCTGAATTAATAATTTCCACCCCAGCCCTGCCTTGAGATTCCCGTATATAATTCCAACTCGAAGCATAATTTCCGCCAATGGGCAGCCAGTCTTGTGGAAAATCTTCATGTTCACAAGCCTTTAGGAAATTGCCATTACAAATTTGATTGGACACTGTCATTTTCATATTTAGCCCCCTGTCTTGGGCAATTGTTTCAATTTATCCTATCGATTAATTGGCATAAATAGCACTTAAACCAGGTCAAACCGTAAAATAATATTTTTTTATCTTTTAAATATCAACAATATTCATTTGTTATCGTGAGATTAATGATCCAAAAAATGGGCATTGATTCCTTTCGTATTTCGTGCTAAATTAGGGTTGTACAAGGGAATTAATAAGAAGATAAAGATAATTGCGCAAAACTAAAACCTCCCGACGGGGAGGTTTCTTTTTTTCTTTTTTTCTTTTTTTCTTTTTTTCTTTCTCTTCTTCTACCTCTTCTACTTCTTTTATTTCTTTTACTTCTTTTATTTCTTTTACTTCTTTTACTTCTTTTACTTCTTCTATTTCTTCTACTTCTTCTACTTCTTCTATTTCTTCTATTTCTTCTACTTCTTTTATTTCTTTCATACTGTCTCGAAACTGGCTGAATCGATAGGTTTAACCTTGCTTAGAAAGTAATTTTGATATATTACACGTTCATTGGCACTAATTTTATAGCGCCCCAGGCAGCTAATTGGTCATTCTTGATTGCCAGACATCCCTTGATTCCTGGAATCTGAGAGGCAAATTCAATAGTTTTTTCTAAATCCTGCTCCGATTGTATTAAATTCCCGCAAGCAGTTGCTACAGCATCCGCCAAAGCTGTGGAAGAAGAAAGAACAACTACGGCATCAGCTTTGCCAAAACTTAACGAAGGACCCACTTTTCCGGAGGACGTACATATTCCTAGGGGGGTTTGTTCCGGATGGATTTCAAGGGCTACTCGGTTGGATAAAGGGGAATCCCCGGCAAAGATTCCAACGTTACGAAAGCGAGTCGTTTTCATAAAAATATCTCCGCCGTTTTCCACGATAACATCCCGGGAGCGTTTAGCTATCGCTTTTCCCACCCACTCAGCTACAGCCCCCGCCACAGCCGCCATAGGTCCTACCCCAGCTAAACGACCGGCTTCAGACATGGTTTTAACGATCAATGGAGCATCCTCGGGTACATCATAAGGAATTAAAGCTTTTTGAAACCCCGGGTCTTTTTGAAGATACTCCTCCAAGGGCTTGCGGCAGGAACGGATCGTATCCTCGATCCATTCCACCAATTCTGGAGAAAAACGTTCTTTACGAATCCCGATATCCAGATCCGTTTCTTGCACCATCACTTGAAAATGCTGCAGGTCATCTTGGCGATGCAACTGCCGGTAAGTACGTTCTAAAAAGTCCACTTAGAGATGAACCTCCATTGCCCGCATCGGGCAAATTTTCGTACATAGCATACAAACGATGCACTGGTCTTCATCAAAATGAACCTCCATAGAGGGACGCTCAATATATAAAGCCCCTGTTGGGCAAAGTCCCGTACAAGCTCCGCACATGACACACTTTTCTTCATTGCGGACAATTCCCTGTTTAAGATCTTGTACGGATACTCCCAACTCACGCAAATAAGCGAGTCCTTTTTCGCTCTGATCTCCCGTGACCTCTAAAACCATTGTTCCCTCTTTTTGAGGATTAACATCTGCTCTAACAATATTAACAACCAAGTCAAAGTCCTTAACGAGACGATAGACGATAGGCTTTACCGAGATATCGGATCCAAAGCGCAAAACAATTCTTTTCGGTGCCATAATCAAACCTCCTTAATACTATGAGCCACAATTCCATCTGCGGGGGACGGGAGGGACTTAACTGGCTCAGTTAATAAGAAGTCACCCTTCTGGATCCATTCTTTGAGCGTCGCGGCAACTTCCCGAGCTCTTGGCATACTTGACAACGGTGAGGTTTGAATTTCTTTGCCCTGTACCGTAATCTTGCCGCTTTTCAGTTCAGCATAACTGACGTACCCCAAGTTACCAGGAGTAAAGGAGGGATATGCTTCTCCGTAGTCTACTATGGGGGCAAACAGATCTTCATCCTTCATGGCAGCATAGCGGGTAATTTCTTCATTGAGCAGCGGAATTGGTATCCCAATTCCCACGCTAAGTGTCGCTCCGTAACCTAGAAAGCTGGTACCAACCAGCCACTTAGGACTCATTTGTTTCAAATCACCAATAACAGCAAGGGTACCCCCTGCGCCGCCAAGCTCTTTTCCGTCGACATTTGTCATGGCCGGAAAATGCTGAGTCCCGTTCCAGGCCACATACCCCACACCGCCGCCGAGGAAAATCTTCGTACCTACACCAATCGTTTTAAAATGAGGATCCTTTAGAAGAGGACTCAGTTCTCCTGAGGTGGAATAGTTTGCATTTCCCAATTGGGGTTTCAACATGCCCATGTAAGTGTAAACTGTCCGATCGGTTAAATTCACCGCACAGTTATAATTCTGATAGGCGTTCCGTGGATTAAAAAGAATAGCCTCATTGATCTCATCAAGCGTTATCATAGTTTCCACGCTCTTGCGGGGATAACAATTCGTTCCATAGGCTATAGCTTTTAGTTTAACAGGTTTGCGAGCTACCAAGTCTTGTATGACATGTCCTCCGCCATAGCGGAACTCACCGGGAAAATTATTATTTAAAGGATCATCCTCAGGCAGCTCTGCTGCCCCAAGGTAAGCATCAACTGCCGCAATTCCAGCATAAGCTGCCACACCGTTGAGCCAGACCTTCTGCATTTTCATGCGCGGCTTCGTATGTCCAAAACTCAAAAAAGCTCCTGAGGAACACATTGGGGCAAAGGTTCCCGTTGTAACAACATCAACCTCGCGGGTTGCCTCTGTAAGCCCTTTTTCTTCTACCAACGCTATTAGTTCCTCTGCTGTCACAACAACAGCTTTCCCAGTCTTGATCTTAGCGTTAATCTCTGCGTATGTTTTCTCAATACTCATAAAAGACCCCACCTCCAGATTTTGTTCCGCTTTATCCTTGTATTCTTTAAGAAATTCCCCTTCTAAATAGAGTGATCTAGAGTCAGGACCTGAAAAATCCCTTTCGAAAACCTTTTCATAGGCATCGAAAAGGCCTCTTCTAGTTCGAAGAGGCCTAATTATTCATCGACACTCCTCTTATCTATCAGAAGAATTCACTCCTGCAAGAATTAGCACCATGCCTTGCGTAGACAACAATGTCACAGCAAAGCGGGTTGCCGGGTTTCATTGGGCTAGTCCCTCCACCACTCCGGATAAGAGCATACTTATTAAATTCACTACGCTGAGTCTAACATGTGTTACATACCATGTCAATACGATCTCTGTATATTAATACAGAAGTTACCTGTTCGATTCTCCGTATAAATTAATGATTTACCAGGGAACTATAAATGCATAAGCGAGGAGGGATACAATGGAACAGCAGGATCAGTCGAAAGCTAAAAAACGGCCATTTCCTAAACGTGAAGATCTACCCTGCGGCCATTCAGCAGACCAGGATGGGCGCACAGATTACGGCAAAGACAAAGAAACTACCTTTCCCCAGTAACTGTTTGATTTAGGATTCGCCTTGCCTTAATGTTGAAAATCCCGGAGCCTCAAAACTCTAACGGCAAGAAACTAATATACAAGGATTAAGGAGGTCTATTTGACATGTCCAATAAAGCGGCAGATTCAACAAAAACAGGAAAACCCGATCGCGGCAAAAATTCACCCTTTAAGAAGAAGACACCACAAAACCGGGTTTAAGACCCGGTTTTCGTTATGATGCAGTCGTTGTGTTAGTTTAACCCATACAGCACACCTAGCCATCACAACGTTAATGAACTTAAGTCTCTATTAAAATCTATGATGCTCGTACCTGAGGATATTATCCCAAATGGCTTTCTGTTATAATAAAGAGGACTGTATCCTCACAGAACCATGAACAGGCGGTGACAATCATGAAAAAAATCGAAGCTATAATTCGTCCAGAAAAACTAAATGATGTTAAAACAGCTCTTTCAGATCTAGGGATCAATGGGATGACGGTCTCAAATGTCTCAGGATTTGGAAACCAAAAAGGGTATACCCAAATTTATCGCGGACAAGAAATTGTCTCTAAGCTCTTGCCGAAAATTAAACTTGAGGTTGTCGTTAGTTCTGCCAGGATTGATGATGTAATCTCATCCATCGTTGAATCTTCTAAAACCGGTAAATTTGGCGATGGTAAAATCTTTGTTTACGACGTAGCTGATGCAATCCGGATCAGGACAGGTGAACATGGCGAAGAAGCTCTCTGACCTTTTGAAACTTTTTAACTTTTTGGGAGAAACTATTTAAGAAGTGTAAAATGTAAAATGGGATTATTATCTTAAACTTAAACTAAAACTTAAATATAAACATTCTCTGTTAGTTCAAAATCAGGATAGGCATTTTCTCGATGTTGAGTTAAATCTAAGCCATTGACTTGTTCATCATCTGTTGCCCTTAGTGATGTAAACAAAGCAACCACTTTTAAAATCGCAAATGTCATAACGCTGGTAAAGGCATAGGTGGCAACTATCGCAAGCAGCTGAATGAGAACAGGATGAATTCCGCCGCCATTGAGCAAACCATTATGGCCTTGGGGATTAAGACGTATATCTGCAAAAATTCCAGTAGCCAGGGTACCCCATGTGCCTCCAATACCATGAATACCAAAAACGTCGAGAGCATCATCGTAACCTAACTTATCCTTAAGTACACTAACCCCTAAATAGCAAACCCCTCCCGCGACAAATCCAATCAGCAGAGAACTCCCGGTGGATACAAATCCTGCAGCAGGCGTAATAGCAACTAATGCAGCAATAATACCGCTGATAGCTCCAAAAACTGTAATTTGACGGCGGTGGAACCATTCCAGGAGCGCCCAGCCAATCATTCCGGCTGCTCCTGCTATTTGGGTTGTGGTCAAAGCTAAAACAGCCAGTCCATTAGCCCCCATAGCCCCTCCGGCATTAAAGCCAAACCAGCCGAACCACAATAGTCCTCCTCCCAAGAGAACATTGGGCATGTTATGAGGAATATTAAACTCGTACCCTACTTTCAGACGTTTCCCGAGGATTAGGGCTGCAACCAGTCCAGATACTCCTGACGCCATTTCTACAACCGTTCCGCCTGCAAAGTCCATGACGCCGAGATTCTTCATCCAGCCTCCTACACCCCAAACCCAATGGGCCAGAGGAATATACACAAATGTACTCCAAAAAAACATGAATAAGAGAAAAGCGGGAAAACGCATTCTTTCTGCAGTAGCGCCACTGACAACCGCTGGAGTAATGATGGCAAACATAAGCTGAAACATAAAGAACAATAGATGAGGGATCGTAGGTGCATAATCAGGGTTAGGAGAAAGTCCCACATTTTTTAAGGCAAACCAATCCAACCCTCCAATGATATGGCCATGATCGGGCCCAAAGGCTAAAGAGTACCCGAATACTACCCAGACAATGGTAACCAGCCCTATTGCAGCAAAACTTTGCATCATTATTGAAAGAACATTTCGTTTTCTGACCATTCCTCCATAAAACAACGCCAATCCTGGAGTCATTAAAAATACTAAGATGGTCGATAAAAAAACAAATGCAATATCCCCAGAGTTTAGAGTCATTAATTATGCCTCCTGCCTAAATATTACTTCTCTATATAAAATGTTGAAAATTGTATGCCAGCAATGGCAAAGAGGCTCTAAAATGGCGTTACTAAGAACGCCGTTTTAGAGCCTCTTTGCTCACTTCTAACGACAAAACTGTATTTCAATTATAACTGTGTTCTCTATAACTGTCTAGCAATTTTAATACTTAATATTGTATACAGTTATCTATAATTTGCTGCTGAGTCTGTATTTCGTTCAAATATGAAATCTTACAGCAATTTTTCACAGGTTTAGCAGTTATTTTGCTATCAACCTGCTAATAAAATGATTGACAGTATTGATAATTGTTATTGCAACAGTCGCAGCCCCAATTACAAAGGTTGCCCACCACCGGCGACTTCTTATTTCCTTCTCCTTATAGGCCTCAAACTCTTTTCTGGTCACATAGTTTTCGACCATAAGCAGATGTAAGCGGGCAACAGCATCTTTGACTTCCTTAACATCACCTTTTATCTCCGTAATATCTTCTTTGAGAGCCTGAATTTCAGCATCCCCCATCGCAACTCCCCCGTGCCTCGCTTTATTTGAGTCTCTATACCTCTCTCTGTATTCTTTTCTTAGTTCAATTTATGCTGCGAAATCAACATATGTTCACAGTTTGTCCCGATCCCTTTTCTAAAGATTAGTTCGGTATGAATATCGGTTAATGAAATAATCCAAATACAAACTATGATATCCCGGAAAAGAAAAAGTCCCCTATCCAGAGGGGATTTAAAAAGGTGGAAAATGAAATGAAAATACTACAAACATAACTGAAGTATTGAGCTAATAGTAAAGTCTATTCAGCAATAAGTCAAATTGATTATAGTAAACATTATTGTGAGTTTATGTCATAGTTAACTATTTCAAAATTATAACCTACATCATTCGTTAAAAGCAAAATTCTTTAATAAGGTAAATAATATTCCACATGATACCAAGGTAATAATTAGTCTCATTGCTCGTTCACCTCATTATTTTTATTTAATAATTATTTTAATTACCATAGTTATATTATTATATTTATAATAATATAACTATAGTAATTTTTCAATATGCAATGAGCAGGTTTTTATGCCCTTATGTCGAATGTGACATTAGAATAGCAAGCCATATACCATATATAAAAGATCATTTTAATTAAGCAATAGTGAACTCGTTCAGCTAAAGCTGATCACCGAGGCTTCAAGACTCAATGGAAATATTGGCTTCTAATAGCCCAAATAGTGGAGTGTTAAAGGAGAGATGCACATTGAGAACTCCATCACTAATTTTAGACTACATAACTATGTTGCTTATAAATGATCTAAATATGTTAACTGTCGAATTAAGACAAGGAATCACCAAAATATCTGATGGGCAAGATCAACGTCTGCCAATAATTGAAATTACCTTTGAGAACATCAATAAGTCCGATTGGTTTGAAACCCTAAATGTTAAACTGAAGGAATTCCTCCAAGGCCAAGAATTTCTGATAACTAAAGGAGAAGAAAACAATATGTTTGTCTTCCTTTTTTAGAATATGGAGCATATGTAGAGTAACGTAATGAAATGAAGCAACATAATATTTAATGTGCTTAATTAAGCGGTCCTTGGACAGCGTCATAATTATCTTATCTCATTAGCCCTCATCGCTTTGGATGAGGGATCTTTTTTTGTAAATTTAAAGTTTTATAAGTAATTGGATAGCCTTAAGGCGAAGATCGGATTAATATTTTCGGATAAAAATTTTTGTCGTAATTTATACTTTTACTCATTGACAATAGTCCTGAATCTTGGTAAAATAATTTTCGTCTCAATGCATATGCCGATGTAGCTCAATTGGTAGAGCAGCTGATTTGTAATCAGCAGGTTACAGGTTCGAGTCCTGCCATCGGCTCCATCTTTATAGATTAAAGGCGCTTGTAGTAAGCGCCTTTTTTGATGCCGTTCTTTAAAAAAATATGTTCATGGCCAAAAACTGCAAGGTTTACTAAAATCGGGACTGAACAATTAGAAAAATACTGCTATCAACGATGATATAATTAACAATACCTTAACTTCAGTAGATGCTGAATAAATTTAACAATACAGATGAAGCAATGAACTGGCTAGAAACAGTAAAAGACTAAAGAGGGCTTCCTCCTTTTTAGTCTTTTTATTTTCATTAATTCTCAGGGGAGTGATGAAAACATTTCAATCCACGCTCCCGTACAGGGAGCGACCCTTGACGGCGAGTGTATTGATTTAGAGATGAAGATATTTCAATCCACGCTCCCGTACAGGGAGCGACACGCGAGCATTAGCACAAACAACGGCAGAAAAACAATTTCAATCCACGCTCCCGTACAGGGAGCGACGTTTAGTATGGGGGACTTGCCGCCGTTGGAGACAATTTCAATCCACGCTCCCGTACAGGGAGCGACCATCGACGGAACAACCTAATGCATGAGCCAAGGCATTTCAATCCACGCTCCCGTACAGGGAGCGACTGGCAGACATCTTTTCAAGTTCCCCATCAGTTTTAATTTCAATCCACGCTCCCGTACAGGGAGCGACGTAGCCATTTGACGCAAGGTCTTTCTGTAATTGAGACATTTCAATCCACGCTCCCGTACAGGGAGCGACTTTCGTAAAGCCAAGTCGCGTGGTAATGCCGGAATTTCAATCCACGCTCCCGTACAGGGAGCGACGTAGAGTTGTTGGGCTTGGGTTTCGGAGAATAGATTTCAATCCACGCTCCCGTACAGGGAGCGACTGATGCGCTCCGCGAACTAGCGGCCACATGGGAAATTTCAATCCACGCTCCCGTACAGGGAGCGACCCTTGTTTATGCACGGATTAAGAGGAATGTTGGATTTCAATCCACGCTCCCGTACAGGGAGCGACCTAACCGAACTGACAAAACAGTTGTTTGATTGTATTTCAATCCACGCTCCCGTACAGGGAGCGACGTAAGGATGACTTACAAGTTCATCATTTCGGTGCAATTTCAATCCACGCTCCCGTACAGGGAGCGACGCTCTTAAGAGGTGAATGGTGGGAAGACACAAGTGATTTCAATCCACGCTCCCGTACAGGGAGCGACGTGCCGCATAATTCCAAATCAGAGCAATTGCGAGAAATTTCAATCCACGCTCCCGTACAGGGAGCGACCCGGTCAGCGAGAAGCACCAGAAAGCTGCTAGGGGAATTTCAATCCACGCTCCCGTACAGGGAGCGACGCTACCCCCGCTACCCCTGCTGCTACCTCTGATATTTCAATCCACGCTCCCGTACAGGGAGCGACGCAAGGATAAGAGTTCATGCAGGTAATTCGTTTATTTCAATCCACGCTCCCGTACAGGGAGCGACGATATTCTCTTTTGCTAGTAGGGAGAGCGTTTCGATTTCAATCCACGCTCCCGTACAGGGAGCGACGGTTACGGGAGGGAGACATATGATCGCAATAGAAATTTCAATCCACGCTCCCGTACAGGGAGCGACGTCCAATCGACTTGGTCAACGTGATCTTTAGCCTATTTCAATCCACGCTCCCGTACAGGGAGCGACGACGGATTCCATGGTCGTTAAAGAATCGGTTACTTATTTCAATCCACGCTCCCGTACAGGGAGCGACTCGATATTAGGAGCTTGAGCCAAAAACCTAAAGAAATTTCAATCCACGCTCCCGTACAGGGAGCGACATGATGGATTACGCAGGGGTTGAGTTAGCGAGGGGATTTCAATCCACGCTCCCGTACAGGGAGCGACGTTCCGAAAGGGGCGCTTTTTCCGCATACAAAAAAATTTCAATCCACGCTCCCGTACAGGGAGCGACAAAAATAATCCCGTTTTATGTTTACTACGATATTATTTCAATCCACGCTCCCGTACAGGGAGCGACCGAACATAAAGGGAACCTTCGTAAAATTGAGCATTTCAATCCACGCTCCCGTACAGGGAGCGACTTTCCGGCCAAAACCATAACCGCATTTAAGGCGCATTTCAATCCACGCTCCCGTACAGGGAGCGACCTCTTTATGGATGCGATTAGTGATTGTTTGTATATTTCAATCCACGCTCCCGTACAGGGAGCGACGTCATCCCGTTGCAACTGTTGCCCCTAAAAAGCTTATTTCAATCCACGCTCCCGTACAGGGAGCGACAAGATAAGAATTCTAATTGTTTAGCCATAAATTTGCATTTCAATCCACGCTCCCGTACAGGGAGCGACCCGACCAGAGAATTACCAGGGATTACCAAATATGTCATTTCAATCCACGCTCCCGTACAGGGAGCGACAGCAAAAATTAACAATAACTAATCTTATACGGAATAATTAACCCTATTTACTTCCATTTAATATACAAAGCAACATACTTACTGCAACATTCTCGCATATTTATTCATATTCCCTTACATTTCGCGGTGCGAATCCCCCAGGGATTTTATGTTCGCTTCACATTCGCACTAAATAATCAAAGTATCCTCAACATCAAAAGAAGCCTTTGCACCTATATGCTCAACCTTGTTCTTGTAATTATTCCCCAAGAAATAAAACCTCAAACTATCTTTCTCTATATCAATAATCTTCTCCAACTTATGCTGAACCTCGCGGAACTTAGCCGCATCCAGCACGCATTCAAAAACTGAATTCTGAACACGCTGCCCATAATTCGCACATTGCTTGGCCACTTGACGCAGCCGCTTTCTCCCTGCCGGTGTTTGCGTATTAACGTCATACGTGATGAGTACTAAAATAACCTTTCACCTACTTCCACATAAAAGCCGGGTACCCGTCCAAGTCCCCCCGGATAAACCTGGCCAACAGCATGGCCTGGGCATAAGGTACCAATCCCCATTCCATTTTTTCCTGCAGAAAGGGATGCCGGATCTCCTCCTGCTTCCTGCTTTGCCAGGCCTTAAGAAGAGCTTTTCTCGTATCATCATCCATAATGACCGCTCCATTTTCCATCCGGGTAAAGCCGCTGCCATTAACCTCCCTTTTGTTAATTAAAGAAATAACAAAACGATCTGCATACACGGCCCGCAACTCTTCCATCAGATCCAGAGCCAAAGAAATTCTTCCCGGTCTATCCCGGTGCAGAAATCCCACATAGGGGTCCAGTCCCACTGTTTCCAAGGCCGCCGCTGCATCATGGGCCAAAAGGGTATAGACAAAAGATAGCATGGCATTGACATTATCCAGGGGAGGTCGTTTATTCCGAGTCTTAAAATAAAAGTCATCCTTTTGCTGCAGAATCAAATCGTCCAATACGCGAAAATATTGAACCGCCGCTTCCCCTTCAAAACCCCGCAGTTGCTCTAAATCAAGGCTTTTTTCAACCAACTTCAAAGCGTTGGCTAGGGTTTGGCAGACCCCTTTCAATTTATCTACATCCAACCTGGCCCCATGATCCCTGGTTGCCCGCTCCACCACCCAGCGGGCGTTATATATTTTCCCTAAGATAAAGGATTGAGCAATTTTATGGCTCGCCGCCGCATCCTCGGATAACTTGTACTGAGCCTTGCGCAAGGTAACATTGCCCCTAACTTCGCCGACCACCCTGCCCAGGAATTTTCCGCTGGGCTTCATAAAACTTAAGGCAATATTGCGCTTTGCGCAAGCGCCCATAAGAGCCGGACTGGCGCCGGTATAACCAAAAGCAATAATACCCTCCAGATTATGCAAGGGAACTCTCAGTAATTCTGCCTCATCCCTTAAAACCACTATGTTTTCGCCATCCAGGGATAAATAAGTATCGGGCGATGTCACATAGAGAGTATTCAATAATTTTCTCATTCATCAACCTCAATTTCCGCAATCGTCTTTTTCATATAGGCTAGAGCCGAAGGATTTTTACACAGCTTAGGCAGGCAAAGCTCACTGAGGGAACAGGCTTTGCAGCCTTTGGTCGGCTTTACTTTGGGTGTATACCTTCGGTCGTACAGCTCATGCATCTCTCTACAAATAGCCTTAACCTGTCCCCGGATCTCCTCATCAAGCACCACTTTAAGCCTACGTTTCGGTTCCCCATAAAACAAAAATCCTTCGGGAATCGTACACAAGAGCATTTCTTCCAAACACAAAGCCTGAGCGCATAATTGCAAGACATCCGCATTGTCCTGCTTAGGCTTGCCCCGTTTATACTCCACGGGAACAGGTATGTAGGTTCCCTCCCGACCATAGAGGGTGACTCCGTCCCGGGACTTGTGGAATTCCACCACATCACAAGCCCCGGTAATACCTAAGTTACGGGAAAAGATTCCCATGCTCCTGGATATGATCAAATCTCCCCGCTTTTCCTTGATGGAACTGTCATGGGTTTTCTCATGCATAATTCCACCCTCAACAGTGCGCAAATTCTCCTGCCACTGCTGTTCAATGTGGATCAAAGCCCACTGGCGCTTGCAAAAGACAAAGTGCTGTATCCCGGATAAGAGCAGGAAGTCGTCTTCTCTATATTCTTTACTCATATCATGCGCAAACACTGTACTTCACCAGGAACTTTTTCGACGTCAACTCTTACGTCATAATCGGCATATGTTCTGGCTGGCATTGTTTTATCTTTGCGTTCAACCGTTATCGTATCAAACAGCTTATAGGCTTGAGTATTGCCAAATTCGCTTTCATGTTTAAAAACGATTAACTCTCTGACATTCATTTTCCCTCTTGCAGCAGAGTGATCATGCTCAAACATATTAATGATGGCTTCCCACAGAAGCTGTAAATCGTCTTCAGAAAATCTAGTTACATTTTTCGCTAGGTTGGCAGATATATAACCTTCTGCCCGATAAAGAGCATAAGGTACAATGTACTTTCTGCCCATTTCCGTTTCTTTCTTCTTAAAATCTTCTTCTGTCGTGATCGCGACCCTGGTTATCGTAACTTCTTGTTGAACGATGGGGTCTATGCTTCTGGCAAATCCGATCTGCACAGGGCCCCTGACTTGCCCGCAGTTTAGTTTGGCCTTGACGAAAGTTGTCATAACAGCGCCAAAAGTCCTGATATCAAAAAAGTTCTCACACATGAAATCCCGAATCTGGTTGTCTTTTTCACCCTTGCTTTTTTGTGCTTCTTCCTCCTTGATGCCCAAATATTCATAAGCCGACTTATCACTGGTGTTCAAGGGGACACCGTCTTTGATGTATATTTTGTAACCTTTACTGTCTCCTTTTACAGTCTCAACATAATTTCTGATTTTTCTTTTAAGGCAGACATCAGTAACAATTCCGTAACCCGTTTCAGCATCAATTCTAGGCATATTACCGGCATCAGGATCTCCGTTTGGATTGCCGTTTTCGACTTCGAATAAAATGACAAATTCATACCTGTTATTAATTGCCTCATTCATTATTCATTCGCCTCACTTTTTTTATTATTTTTTTGATAGAATGCATTTCTTTGGTGGTAGTAACCTAAAACAAACACGCCTTGCTGCTCTAACGACAAATTTGTCGGGAACGGGTTATTGGCTATATCCATTTTTTCTAAAATATCGCCGATTCTTCTATCACTGGTATATCCATAGTCCGATTTTGAAATATGGTGCTGCGTCAATCGCAGCAGAACAGGAAAAACTGAGGCCGGCGTAGCACAAGCCGACGTAAAATACCGATCTTTAATGGTTGCACTTATCCCCGGATTGGCATCCTGCTGTGCCTTTTCCAGCACCGCGAATAATCTTCCCAAGACATAAGCGCTGTTTTCACTTTGCTCATTTAGGGCCATTGTTAATACCTCCTTGAATTCTTCTGTTTTTCTGGATAAATACGCTTTGATTATTGACGCTTTATAATAACTGATCTCTTTTTCTGCTTTAATCCTCAGCAATATGGAATTATACAGACTTACAGGATATTGGGTACCTGTAATAATCGCCTTCAGCACATCACCGGCAAGTAATGGTGAAGCTGCCTTATCCTTGGACATGGGGGATACTGTTTCGTTTAACAATCTCCACAGAGAAAAGACATCCGGATCGGTAGGATATTGTTTTTCTATCCTTAAATCTTGGTAATGTTTTCCGACTTTTTTCACAAATTCCCCAAAAGAATTAGAAAAGAAAAACCTGACCGCTAACCTCGCCGCGTTTGGAGATATTGCCAGGATATAAAAGTTTGTTTCTTGATCAAAGACATCCGATAAATCTCCAATGGGTTTTCCCTGCGCTATTTTTTCAAAGGCAGATTTTATTTCTATTACCGCTGCTTCATCCTGCGCAAGATCCTCTCCGTTATTCACTGTTCCGCCGTTCAGATAGAGAGCCATAAAATCCTGATAAATTCTCTTGGGGCTTTCCGCCCAAAATACAATCGTTGAATCACCTAAATTCAGTTTATGGGCATTGTCCGCCAAGAGGAAATTTAACACGGTGGTGTAGGCAAAGGTTGCGTATTCACTCACCGGAGCATTCAAGCCCTGTTCTTTTTCGCGTCCATAAGACTCATAAGCCCGTTCATTGAACGAAACGAGAGATCCCCCTACTGATTGGGCACCCCGGACCCCCTTGATACTGGGGTGCAATCTGGCAATCGGACTATCTTGGCCGGTTACTAGGCATCGCATAGTATTTTTGTTGTCTGAATTGCTTTTATAGGTTTCCCAAGCTTGTCTGATCTCCGGGTTTTGATGAACAAATTCTCCACCATTAATCTTGAATACAAAGTTGGCA
The DNA here is from genome assembly GCF_049943955.1 of Desulfosporosinus sp. SYSU MS00001. Classification (NCBI taxonomy): domain Bacteria; kingdom Bacillati; phylum Bacillota; class Clostridia; order Eubacteriales; family Desulfitobacteriaceae; genus Desulfosporosinus; species Desulfosporosinus sp. SYSU MS00001. The sequence continues at coordinate 395,853 of NZ_JBNFTW010000003.1, read as the reverse complement.
CCTGATAAAATTTCATCCAGATATTCGGCAAGTGCAGAATGTTCCAGTGCGTGATCAACATCCCAACAGCTAACGTAATTGACGACCGCCTGTGCCGTTGCATTGTTAATATCCTTCAGTATTTGCAAGTGCAATTGTTTAAAAGCCTCAAAACATGCTTTGGCTCTTTCGGGTTTTCCTTTATTGTCTACGCCGAATACATAGCTTGCGTTTTCACAAAGAAAATTGGATTTTGCTCCAATTCCAGCTTTCTTTTCCTGCTCCGGCACTTCCATGCTTTGCGGAATTTCCACCATTTTTTTGCCGCGCTGGGCACTAATTTTAAGAGGAATAATGTTTAACAGTTCTCCTTTTAAGGAGAGATTAACTGCATAAGATACATTCGCTTTGCCATACCCCAATCTGGGAATACCGCTGTCCTCATCATTAGCTAGGATTTCATAATACTTGACGAGTGATTGTAAAATCATCTAACCACCTCGCAAGCTGACAAATCAATAATACCGTTACGCATTACAGCTCTGAAAAACATAGGCTTGATATTTTCCGGGTCTGTAAAGTCCATATCATAAAGCATATAGCCAAAGTCAGTTTCTCCGGTCAGTCCGAACTCAGGCAACTTGCTCTCAAGAAGTCGGAACCTTGCCGGAAATTCTCTGCAACCAAAGCAAGGCTGATGATAACACTGGCCTTTTCTCATCCTCCGAAGTGCAATATTATAATGTTTTTCGATGGTATCCGTTTCTCCGGCCTTGTCCGTTAATTCAAAGTGCGCTTCAATAATATAATGGACATTCTTGAGAATCACTGAGGCTCTTTGTTGTCTGTCCTCATTCGTGTTGATGTGGAGGGGCTTGGCAGCGCCGTTCATTACTGAATCAACGGATCTTGCCGATATCTTAGAGCTGACTTCATTTCTTCTGATATTGGTAAATTCGATCGGATTGCAAACATGTATCTTGTCTATACGCCAGATAATTGCTGGCTTCCAGTATATGGCATCAATGATGCCACGGGCTGCCGACGGTGTGATGACATCATAACTTACTCGCTCCACTTTCATCTCGGGTCTCGAGAAGAGCGCATAATCGCCCCACGTCTCCAAGCAAATTCCATACCCCATTTCGCCACTCCTTTATTTTTTTATTATAGTTTTTAATAAGTATGTATTGCTAATTTAATCCATATCATTGGCTGCCCGGCGTTTTAGGCGAAGATCGCCACACCGGATTCCGTAGTGAACTCAAGGCCTGTTTTTTTATTGTACTTTTTGATATCCCGCAGAATATAAATGCCGTCATTAACAATTTCTATCAAGCCTGCTCCGTTCATCGCATTAAACTCATTTTCAAAAATATTGACGCTATACGGCTGTATCGCCCTCAAGATGCCCCTAAACTCGCTGACATAACGCAACTTATAAATTAGCTCTTCAGCCTTCTCGTCCAATCCAATAATAAGCGGCACCGTGTTTTCATCAATCAATTTAAACTGACCGGCTACTTGCTTGAAATTGAAATTAAAGTTGCAGCCCTCCGCTCCGCTTTCCATCATTTTAAAAATATTATGTATATCCAGTCCTGCCTCGCCTTCAAAGTCATATAATTCTTCAAAGTAGGACTTTATGGCTTGTGGAGAAAGAATGTCCTCATATCTTGTCATAATGCTTTTCGCTACCTCAATGGGCCGCTTTATTGAACTTGGCATATTTTGGGCATATCTGCTTTCCGGTTCGAAAACATTGACGATGCCGACTTCAAGCTTATTCTCCCTGTTACACCGCCCTGCAGCTTGCACAATGGAATCAATTCCAGCCATTGCGCGGTAGACCACAGGGAAATCCACATCGACACCAGCCTCAATTAACTGAGTGGAAACCACTTTACAAGGCTGCCCGTCTTTCAGCCTTTGTTTTATTTCCTCTAATACGTCGCTCCGATGTTTGGGGCACATTCTAGTTGATAAGTGAAAAATCCCCTCTCCCCGAAGCGCCGAGTATATTTCTCCAGCATGTTTTTTGTTGTTGACGATGCACAACGCCTGATCGCAGCTGTTCAGTTCTGCTGCAATTTGCGTTGTTTCCATTTGTCCTATATAGATAACTTGGGTGCGTCTGAAGAACTCATATAAGGCGTCCGTGTTTTCACATATTTCACTTATAGCTATTTCTTTCGGGAACCTGTCCTTTAAAGAAGGTTGGGTAGCACTGCATAATACACAGGTTGAGCGATAATTCCTGACCAATTCGGAAATTGCCATCAGACAAGGTATAAGAAACGGTGTAGGCAACATTTGGGCTTCATCAAAAATGATGACACTGTTAGCAATGTTATGGATTTTTCTGCACCGTGAAGGCTTATGGGCAAACAAGGATTCGAAAAACTGTACGTTCGTCGTTACAACAACCGGAATATCCCAGTTCTCCGAAGCCAGCTTCAGTTTGTGCAATATCGAGTCTTCATCATCCTTAAAATCAAAGTTCGAATGATGCTCCAGAACATTCCCCTGCCCCAATATTTCTTTAAAGACTTTTCCGGTTTGTTCGATGATACTTGTGTACGGAATCACATAAATAATTCGCTCCATATCATGATTCAGTACATGCTTCATGGCAAATGCCAGAGAGGAAATGGTTTTCCCCCCACCAGTTGGGACAGTAAGGGTGTACAAACCTCTTTCGCTCTGCGCTTTTTCACGGCAACAATTTAATATTTCAGCCCTTTTTTGATTGATTTCACGTTCCATATCTTTGAACTCATTTATATAGGTGTTTAGTTTCTCATTGAAAAACGGATAATCGTAATTCGCGCTTCGAACCACTTTGCCCATGCTCATGAATCTTTCCGTATCGAGGAAATCAGCATCCACCAGGCACGAATAAATCATTCTTGCGAAAAAAGACAGTGAAAAGCCACCCTTATTTAGGGGTTTTATATTAGGAATTCTTCCCGGTAAACATTCACTAATATTAATCTCGTTTTTAAAATACGAATAATCATGAAGCTGCATTGCTCTTTTTAACCGTCCGTTTAATGTTGTTTCAATTGCGGTGTCGCTTTTACTCCCACCGTCCGGAAGGCCGCCATGATGACCGGCAATACAATAGGCCAGCAACTTCCCCAGTGAAACAAAGGCTTTGTTAATTTCAATTGCACCCGCAGTCGAATGGTCTACTCGGGCGTTCGAGTTATTGATAACTTTATCTTGAAATTCCATCGCATACTTTCCTATATCATGCATCATTCCACATGCGTAGGCATAATCGCCATTATGAAAGCAGTTGGCAAACTTCTTGGCCTGATTGGCGGTATTTTCTAAATGAGTTATCAATCTTTGGAATCCCGAATCATCTTCTTTTCGATGAGCAATATGCATGATAGCTTTTCTCCTTTTTCGCTAGGGACACTTTGGGTCCACATTTCATGAAATACTCCATCTTTCCAAGCAACCCACTGATCCCATAGCATAAGTTATCATTTTAATTCAAAGGGATTTCTCAAAAATTTGCCTGATATTTCCTTTATAAAAAAGATAATTTCGCTCCCACGCTGGGAGCGACGACGATTTTGACGCATCAAAAGATCAAATATCACCTATTTCAATCCACGCTCCCACGCTGGGAGCGACCGAAGGAGTTCTTAGAAAATATCCCGAATGGTTGATTTCAATCCACGCTCCCACGCTGGGAGCGACCAGAGTCGTGAATTAAAGAAACTTTTAAGTCATATTTCAATCCACGCTCCCACGCTGGGAGCGACCATAGAGCCGGAGGCATCCTGGCTAATATCGGCATTTCAATCCACGCTCCCACGCTGGGAGCGACAAGGCAATACTCGAAGATCGTAAGTCTATGACGCATTTCAATCCACGCTCCCACGCTGGGAGCGACAATGTAAATAGAATGAACACAGACGTAAAAGATTATTTCAATCCACGCTCCCACGCTGGGAGCGACAATACAGTAGTCTATAACAATGGTCCTAGTGGATGATTTCAATCCACGCTCCCACGCTGGGAGCGACGACTCAATCATAGCATCGTTTATATAAGGGACCTATTTCAATCCACGCTCCCACGCTGGGAGCGACTTGCAACAAACTTTGCTCCTGCTAATCCGTTAGAATTTCAATCCACGCTCCCACGCTGGGAGCGACGGTACCCAGACAAACAAAACTTAGCGACAGGAGAATTTCAATCCACGCTCCCACGCTGGGAGCGACCTCCCTTGGTGTTTCTGGGATTTTACGAACTTAAAGATTTCAATCCACGCTCCCACGCTGGGAGCGACATTGAAACAGGCAAATAAAGATTACTAGGAGTAAATTTCAATCCACGCTCCCACGCTGGGAGCGACCTAGCAGCACCTTAGTTGTTAAAATGTTGGAGGTATTTCAATCCACGCTCCCACGCTGGGAGCGACTAAGTTACATTAACCATCACATAGGTTGTATTTCCGCATTTCAATCCACGCTCCCACGCTGGGAGCGACTATTAACCGGTCAGATTGTTGATTCAGCTGAAAACATTTCAATCCACGCTCCCACGCTGGGAGCGACAGCAAAAAATAATAAAAACAATCTTTTATATAGATAGATTTCATTCATATTCTTCCATTTTCCACAAAATACTCCGTTATCATCCTGGGGATCTTGCAAATTTCGATAAATATCCTCACATCTCGCGGTGCGAATCCTCTAGGAATTTTATGTTTGCTTCACATTCGCACTAAATTATCAAGGTCCCTCAACATCACAAGAAGGCTCCTATATGTTCATCCTTATCCTTATAATTACTTCCCTCTTTAATCTTCGCAAAGGTCCTCCATAGTTGGTACAATAAGAGTGGTATTGTATAGGCTACATAGCTTCACTTTTGCCCCCTTCATTTAATCAGGTGACGATATAAATTACCTACTCTTGTTCTAATTTTTCCTTCCATACAACAAGCGTTACATATGATCATGGAAGTCTTTCCTTAATGCTTTCCACATTATTCCTTAATTTCCTCCCAAGATCGAGAAATTAATCCAATATCAAACACAAGGTCAAACTGTCCTTTGATGGCTTGACTTTTCAACCTTCTAATTGCCTTCCTGATGAGCCAACCTGAACAGAATTTTGGTCGTAAATTTACTTATAACGACTATCTAACTTGGTCAGAAGAAGAACAGTGGGAGCTCATTAACGGTATTCCTTATAATATGACTCCCGCTCCATCGACACAACACCAGAAAATTGTTGCAACGCTCATCGCTCAATTTTACTACGCCCTTAAAGACAGTCCCTGCCAAGTTTTTAGTGCCCCTTTTGATGTAAGGCTAACCGAACCAGAGAACAATAGTGACGATATCTTCACGGTTGTACAACCTGATCTGACTATTATCTGCGATCGAAATAAGCTGGACAGCAGAGGATGTGTTGGCGGACCTGATCTCGTTATTGAAGTAACATCCCCATCAACTCTGCGTAAAGACATTAAGGATAAGTTTTATCTATATGAAAAGGCAGGGGTAAATCAATATTGGATCATCTATCCCGAACAGAAAACTGTCGTAGTTTTTGGGCTAGACCAAAAGGGTAAATTCGGTCGCCCTGACATCTATTGTGAGACTGATGTAATACAAACAGAGATATTTAAGTCAATACGTCTAGATTTATCTGAGATATTCCAAGAGTATTGACAAAAATCCCCTAAAGAAATTTCTTTTCTCTAGGGGATTTTCAGCTCGCAAATGCTTCAGGAACCATAGCGCCACGTTACCGAGCGTCTACCCTCATCATACTTTGAACATTCAATAGCTGAGGGCAAAAAAGAAACTCCCATCGCGAAGAATAGGAGCAGAAGAGAGATTTAACTCGCAGTGCAAGATAAGGATTGTAAAAAGATTACCACTACCCAAGCACCATGTCCATAGAATTCATGTATGTTACTGATACGTCTTTATTATGACAAGCAAAAAGCACTCCATAACCAAGGATGAGGAATCATCTCCAATCAAGAAAGTAGGCTTTCTTTCTTCTAGCGTCGGCCAACACCGACGCTTTTATCATGCTATTTGCCGAGAAGATCGAAGATCGTCTGTGTGCTCTTAGGCGCTTTTTTGAGGGTCACAAAGACTCCTTCAACCCGTATGGACCAGTTTGCTCTGAGCAGTATTCCCTCTTAAGTTTGTTGTTTTTTGTACTGGCGTTTGGACACAAACGTTTTGGAAAGAGGCATGTTCTAAAAGGGGCGAGTTTTGGGACAAATAATATTCAGAATAGTATAGAGACCGGAACGGTTCTTGTCTCAAAGTATATATTATATATAACTCATATTTCTAGCGAAAGCGTGTGTGACTAATCCCTATGGATAACAAATTAGCGATTTTTATTCCCAACCTTATTAACTGGTACGGAGACAAACAAATCATCGGCGGTTTAGAAAGATACATGATTGCCTTGGCAGAAACTATGACAGAAATGGGTTATGACCTTTCCTTTCATCAATTTGCTCATTATGATTTCTGTAATTACAGTTTAGATTGGCCGGTTTACGGTTACCAAACAGGCTCCCTGGATTTTCATAAAACATTAGAACGAATGGAAAAAGAAGTCAATGGAAGAGTCTTATATTCTTCCATTGTTCAGCAAACCTTTTATAGGCCCCAGTCTATTTGTATTTCCCATGGCGTTTGGTGGGAAGTGCCCGGTTCCTCCCCCTTGCAAGCGAAAAAATACTATGACAGCCATGTATCCAGCGCATTGGAACAAGCTAGTTTAATCGTCTCCTGTGATTATAATTTTCTTAATGTGACTCGAGCTATTTATCCCCATTTGGCCGATCAAAAAGTCAGGGTGATTCCCAACTTCGCAGATCCCAGGCATTACCATCCGCGAAAACCAAAGAATACCGACTATGTCCGCATTCTTTATCCTCGGAGGTTGTCACCTGAAAGGGGCTTCGGGATTTTAAAAGAAGTTATCCCATCGTTATTAGCCGATCTCCCTCAAGTGGAATTTGAGTTTGCCATTGATACCAATAAGCCGGAATATGTCGATCTTTTTTATAAATGGAGAGAAACCGTGACGGGCAAGGAACGTATTCTCTATTGCCATCCCGATTATCAGTCCATGCCGGACGTATATGCTAGAGCAGATATCGTCGTTATTCCCAGTATTTATTCCGAAGGAACAAGCTTTTCCTGTCTGGAAGCGATGGCCATGGGCAAGGCGGTTATTGCCACCAATGTTGGCGGTCTCACCAATCTCATTATCAACGGTTATAATGGCCTCCTTATACATCCGGCAAAAGAAAGTCTGTATCAGGCTATTCTGTTTCTGATAGGGAATCCGGCAGTCCGCACTCGTTTGGGAGAGTACGCCTATACCACTTCCCAAGCCTTTACCCGCCAAGCATGGGAAGACCGCTGGCGTCAATGCATGCAAAAGATTTATCCTCTGTCTTAAGTAATCGAACTATTCTGGATAAAGAGCAGGTGAACGATGTATGCCTAAACTTACAGCGATGATGATTGTTCGCAACGAAGCAGACCGCTATTTAAGGCGCTGTTTGGAATCTTTGCATACTTTCGTAGATGATATTGTCATTTTAGACGACGCCTCAGACGATGATACTCCCGAGATTTGTCTCAGTTATCCTTGTGTTAAGCTTTATCGTCAACCACACTCCATGTTTTTAACAGATGAGGCAGAAATGCGCCGGAAATTATGGCATTATACGATGGAAAATAAAGCTGAATGGATTTTAGCAATCGATGCCGACGAGTTTTTGGAAGAGAGTTTCTTGAAGGAAGTTCCTTATTTATTAAATCAAAACAAATTTAGAGCAATAGGTTTTCGTCTTTTTGATTGTTGGGGGGATGAGGATCATTACCGGATCGACGGTCTATGGAATCCATGGCTGCGCGGTTTTTCCATCTATTTAATTAAGTGTCAGCCTCAATTGGCTTCTGACTGGCCAGCTTTAAAATTCCATTGTGGACGTCTCCCCCTGGCTTATCGGCGATTGGTTCATTATGAAAGTGCGATTAGAATCAAACACTTAGGTTGGGCTAATCCATTGGATATAAAAGCTAAATACGAACGTGCTGTCCGTCAGGACCCTGATAACAACTATATGAAGCGTGAACACTACGAAAGCATACTTTGGTCACCAGAAAAAATAATAACTGAAAAATGGCTGTAGCAGTTGTCCACTTAAATTCATATACAGTTATAGAGGAATTCAATTTAAAAGAAAAGGAGTTTTGAACATGCCCTTTACAATAAGTAGTTCCCTAAGCGGCAGCACTGCCGGAACAGCCGATGTATCCTTGACTCTGAGCCCTAATGCGGCTTTGTTTTCCCCGACTGCTCTTGTTCCCGGAGAATCCCTGGGCTCGCCACAGCTTAATGTTGCCAACTCTGGTACTGCTGATGCTTACTATTTTATTTATGCCGATTGGAGCGGGGCTGGAACAACCACTTCTCCTAGTGCCCAAATTTTGGCTGACCGCTTAAACATTAACATTGCGCAGGGTACCACACCGATTTATAACGGTGCTATTTCCGGGCTGATCGAACAGCCGTCAGGCGGCCGGTTATTAGATGCTACTACGAACGAGGACTTAACTTTTGTTGTCAGTTTGCCGTCTGCCACCGGCAATATTGTACAGAATCTAGACCTTAACGTAGACCTGGTATTTGTTTCCCAAGCTTCCCCTATAAGTTAATATTTCTGTAAAATTCAGTTTGGGGGTAAGATAGATTATTTAGGTGTTAAAGCAGCTAACTCAGCTGGTTTAACACCCAGAAATTCCAAATAAAATGTATTAGAGGTGCATTCAAGTAAATGACGAAAAAAGCAGCTCTGCTAACAACAAATTTTTTTCACCCCAAAGGTGAGCGAATCATTATGGGAGGAGCCGAACGCTACCAGGTGGACTTTTGTCGTCTACTACGGGAAATGGGCTTTAATGTGGAAGTATGGCAAATGGGAGACAACTGGACAAAAGAATTTGACGGTATAAAAATACACGGACTTTCTGCTAATAAGACTGAATATCATACTTTTCCTGAACTGAATATGGCTTTTTATGAAAACGCCATGTCTTTTGATTACACGTTATATTTTATTCTATCCTTAGCTTATCCTTTAGTTCGTGAAAAAAGTATCGGGCTAAGTCATGGTGTATATTGGGATTGGCCTGGATTTGACACAACCACCGGAAAACAGGAAAGCAAGCAAGAATGGTTAAGGCGTATGGAAATTTCACTGGCTGGCCCGCAAAAACTTGTGTCTGTGGATACCAACACCATCAATTATTTTAATGCTACTTTACCGAGCTTTTGTAATAAGTGGGAGTATATCCCCAATTATGTGGATATTGATCTCTTCTGTCCTCTTGAAGAAGATTTGACGAACGATAAAATTCGTATTCTGTTTCCCCGCCGGATGGTTCCAGTGCGTGGAATCAATGAAACAATGCGGGCGGCAGAGATATTAACGAAGAAATACCCATCAATTGAATTTCATTTTTGTGGCAGAGGTCATGATGACACACTAGAAATGCTGATGTCCCAATGGGCGGAAAAACAGGAACGCTGTTATTATTACTGGAAGCCTTTTGAGATGATGCCTAAAATTTATCAGATGGCAGATATCGTCCTTATTCCCTCCCGTTCCACTGAAGGAACAAGTCTCGCCGCCTTGGAATCCATGGCCTGCGGCAAGCCTGTAATCGCCGGAATGGCTGGTGGTTTGTCTGATATTGTTATTGATGGATACAACGGTTACCTCATAAAACCCTCCGTCCAAAACCTGGTATCGAGTATCGAAGAGCTCGTGAAGGATCCAAATAAGAGAAGACGCATGGGCGAAAGAGGTAGGGAGATCGCCGCAAGCTTCAATAAAAAGAGATGGGACGAAAGATGGGCAAACGTTATCACAGAAGTGTTCAGGTGAAATGAGAGAAAAATAGGAGATAATATCCATAAAGAAGGTTTTTACTATGTCTTTCTCGTCTCCAAGTGTGGCCAACAGAAATAATTTATTTCTCATTAGATCGAAAAAAACGGGCATTGACCTTACAACTGGTTTATTTGAGAATACACCGGTTAATGGCGTTAGGCCAACTGCCAGCGTAGCGATACTAATAGACAACGAAGATATTACTGAGGTGACTGTCCAAATTACAGGATACTATTTGAGCGATAGTACGAAGGTCGCGTACGTTTTGGAGTTATTTATAATGAACCCCGGTGAAGTGGCAACACGCAGCTATTATGCTCAATTTAATGCTTTCAAGTTTCAGTTTAAATCTAGTTCTCAAGCTGTTGAAATTACTGTTTGGGGTATAGACTTGGCAGGAAATTTAGTCGCCGCGCATCGTGTTTTACCTTCGGAACTTACGCTAATTCCAACTGCTAATGACCTATAAGGGCCCGCCAGAAATCATCACCCAATGCAAAAACCCCGCAATCACTTGCGGGGTCTTACTTTCCAATGGAGCCGATGGTCGGAATCGAACCGACGACCTGCTCATTACGAGTCGTTTCCTGTTATTTTAGCTGTCAAAGCAGTGTCATTACTGAATAGCAACTGATTTTTTCTGTAGCTGAGCAACTAATTACTTACTATTTATTACTTACTATTTAATTTTATCAGTCTGAGTCAGTAATTACAAGTTCAACACAGAAAATCATTAAGTATGCATGTTGCATTTGCTGTAAATCGATAAGAGTAGTATTCCTGCGGTTTGCAAAGGTATTCAAATGTTAATAATGGCAACTAAATGAAACCAGAAAATATATTTACCAACTATTGGTCTGTCACAAAATCGATTCTATTCCTACATTTCGTATGGAAGAGGTTTGCTTCGGCTCTTTCTTTTTGTTTCTAAACGATAATGTAGGAGGTAATTTAAATGTCTAACAGGAACTATGAAAAAGTAGTGGTTTTGGAAACAGGCGAAGTTATTCAATTACCCACAGGTTACATCGATAACCCCCATAATTACTACATTCGCTCGAAGAGTCAGGACAAGGCTTATAGGAAATGTCAAAATAGGTCGCAGCGAGCCACAGAGAAGTTCTATTGGAGCAATTTAGACAATATCAGCAATCTTATTGCAGAAAGGAAGCTGTCGACCTCCACTCTTGGTCTGCTCTTGCTGTTAGGTTGTCACTTGCAAAATGGCTCAGATATCCTCTGTAACCAGAAAAAGAACCCTTACACAACAGCGCAACTGGTCGAAAAAACTGGAGTACCAAAAAGAACCTTCGTTAGAGCAATGGACGAATTGAAGGCTTGCGGAATTATCATAATTGAAGGCACTGCTAAAAAGCCTGTTTACAAGCTAAACACTGATTACCACTTTGTCGGTACTAATCCACAGGCTAGTAAGTCAGCTAGAACCTATGTTAACGGTGTGAAAGCATTGCAGGAATCTGGACTGTCCCTCTCTGAAATAGGCTTTATCTACGCTGTGCTTCCGCTATTGGCTTATGACAGATGTGTACTGGTTAAAGACAGGGGTACTGGCGAGGAACTCGATAATCCGCATGATATTTCCAGCCTTTGCGAATATATCGGAATCACCAGAAGAAACCTGTCCAACTACCTTAATATGACTTTTGAGTATGAGTTCAAGGATGGACGGTACAAAGTGCCAGTGTTTGGCAAGTTCTCTGCTGGTGGTAGTAGGGTCTATGCTTATTTGATGAATCCAGTTATTGTCCGTAGAGCGGTTAAGGCTGATTTAAGCAATTATGACAGCTTAGAAGCTATGTTCAAGATATACCGGAAAAAAGTTGCCTAAATGAGAAAAAGCCAGTGGGATTAACTGTTCCTACTGGCTTAGTAAGTTTTTTATAAGGAAGTAATTTTAAGGCAATACATCGATTCCCATTTCAGAAATTCGTTGATATAGTTCGTCGGTCTCATCAAGAGTAAAGTTATTCGACTCAACAGTATTCGCTACATCATGGTACTTCAAGCTCCCCTGTTTAAGTCCTTTCTCAATTAATTCATCTACTGAAAGTATCTCGTAATCCATCGATTCTTCTACTATCTTCAATATTTCGTCTTTGGAGTATTGAATACTATCGGTAACTAAATCAGTATGAATATTACCATTTCTACCAACTGAAAAAATAAGTTTCCCTAATTCATCGCCATCATAAAAGATAAGTGTAATCTCTTTATCACTCACCTCATACGCTACGATTTCGTTCTTATTCCTAATCATATAATCAATTTTCTTCTCAGCATTACTCTTCATAGTTACTCCTTTAAATAAAGAAAATACAATTTTCAGGATACGCATAACAGCTATACTCTTTATAATTAAAGAATTCTACTAAGAAATCAAAAAACCTGCACTCTGTATGCCTCATTCAAAATTTACATCTAAAGAACATCTCCATACTTTAATGCAATAAAGCTTTGGTACTAGCTTTTCTGGGAGTCCTTGACATTGATATTCTGTGAAACAACTGGTGAGCAGATGATGAAAGGTTAAGGCAGTCAGTGACAAAAATGAGTGTGTCGATTTTGGCATTATCTTTGGCTTGAATGTGTCGATTTTGGCACTATCTGAAAATGCCACTCATCCTTAGGGCCATGCGGGTTCGATGGTGTTTTTTGAAAACATTTGCTATTATATTAGAGAGTTCTTGGCATAACAGGAATTGGCAGTTGAGTAACAGTATTTAGGGTAGCGGTGCTGTAATAATTTCCATTAACCGTTAATGACTGCTTATCTGCCTTCGGCAGTGTCCAAGTGTCCGGTACTGTCGTACCTCCCACTTGTCCAATTCTGCTGTAATATAATGGAATAAACTCTTGCTAGTATTTCAGTGTTGGGTAGGACTTGAGCGGAGCGAAAGGACTACGAGGATTGTTAAGGATACCTCCTAACCAGTTAATTACAGTTATAGCAGTCATACTTGCCAGTAATCCCCAGTACCATGCCGTAGTCATCGTCTCAATAATTAAAAGTTCTGAGACTGCAATCTTGCTGTGATGAATAGCGGTCTGTGACTGTCTCAATAATCTGTGTCAAAAGTGTATTGCAGTTTGTGACTGATTCTGAATAGTGTTGGCAAGTATTGGCAGTAAGTTCCTGTCCTGTGGCAGACTCTGTGAGCAACCAGTTATTTCCTGTTTGTTTCATTGTAATATTTGCCTGTAAATATCTGTTAATGCTGAAGCAACTGGAAATCGCAGGAAATCACTGTGGCAACAGGTAAGCATAGCCAGTTCTTCCAGCATCGAGCCACCTGAGAATATACACAGTGATTCTAAAGTCAGTATAAACAGTATAGTCCTTGTCTCAAAAATCAGTTCGTAAAAAGACATAGAAAAGAGGATACCCCCACCCAAGGAAGTACCCTTCTTTGTAAGCCAAAGTTTGCCTAGAAAATTTTTTCGTCGTTCCCAAAAAACCGTTTTAAAATTATAGTCGTTCACTCATTCTCTAACAAGACCGTTATACTTTCTTTCCATGGACAACTTATATTTTAAAATCAACTGTTTTAGATTCTCATAAGCTAATAGATATGGTTTTTCGTCAATTATTATTTTTTCGTCAAACTCGGTATTCTCATCTAACTCCATATTCTCTATTTCATCCTGATACTTCTTATTCAACGCTTTTAAAAATCTAAAGATTTCTATTGCCGTTCTACCACCTATTACATTGTAAATGATTTCATTATAGTGTTTGGTATATAGGCTCTTAATAATCCTCTTCAATCGTCCCGCCTCTATTTGATTCTCATCTTCTGTAAGTATTCCAATCACTCGTGAAATTTCATCCAGAACGCTATCAATGGCTAACATTTTTGAGACATATGTATCTATAAATTTCTGGTTTTCTTGAATTTGTATGGTAAACCATATACCAGCTAATGTAAACAATCCACCGAATATTGCTCCTAGAAAACTGCCAAAAAATCCTATCCAAACAATTTTATCTCCTACTGTGAGTGGCGTGCTTACCAACATCAACAAATTTACTGATATTGGGGTTAACACCATTAGAACGACTCCTATTGTAAGTATAATTTTAAATAATCTTCTATCAATCAACTGAATTTCCCCCCAGGTAATCCTTTACAGTTTACTATTTCTTGATACTTTCCAAGTACAAACATCAAATTTATAGTCATTATTGTTTGTAATATCTTGGATAATCTCATATGTAATGTCGCTTTTATTCTCCGCTAAAATATTATGTACTCTATATATCAGATACTTTTTACGCTCACTTTTTAGTCTTTGAGCCGTTTTCAATTCATTATCAGACAGATAAAAAGCACTATCTTCTTTTGTTTCCGTTTTGACCTCAATATAAAGTTCGGTTCCATCTAAATCATAAGAAAATATGTCATAACCATTTGTATGGTCTCTAGCAGGTAAATTCGAGACATATTCTTCATATTTTGTTCCGGCAAGCTTTCTTTTTTCAAGGTCATATACAAATGCTTCACCTAAGTTTCCAATCTCCATTAAGAACTTATGTAGATTCAAATAGTCTACCTTTTTGTTTAGCTTCTTTTTGAGTTCATCAAAGGTATATATGATTGGTGCAATTTCTAGGTTTTCAGTAATTTGCTCATCACTGATATTTTGATTCTCAAAAGTCTCTATTGTAATATTAGTGTTTTTTTTTAAGTTTTCACCGCAGTTAACGCAGACTATTCTATTATTTATAGAAACCCAATTTTCTTTTATGTTAGTGTAGTTAATTCCGCATAGACTGCACCTAATCATGTTTTCCTTTCGTGCAATTTTAATCATCTGGGGAGTTATCTTCTTCATACCCATGATGGTACTTAGTTCAGTTATATATTCATTAACAGTGTTAAACCCTGAGAAGGTTCTGTCCTTCAAGTAATCAAACAAGACTATATACTTATCTGGTACATAATACTCCTTTCCAATATGTGATTTTATGGTATGGCTATTATAATCATAGTCACCAGCTACCATCTTTATTATTTCATTGACTGTACAGTCTGTTTGAAATATCAAATACCAGCAAAAGGATATTTTAAGCATTTTCATATTGTCTTGATAATCTAAATCCATCAACTGTTGAATATTTGTTATTTCTTCAAGGGTTAAAGCGGGAGAATACTCTTTTTCGACTTCATTAGTTTTCTTTGAAAGCCCATTAAAATGACTGATTAACTTTTCTTTAATCCATATTTTCTCGAATCCAGCGGGATTTTTAATAATGTTAAAAGCATAGATATACTTGAAAAATGATTCGGAATATTTATCATTAGAACCTTTGTTCTCTCTAATCTTAAGGAACTCTTGAATTTCTCTTAAATCATTTATATCAAGTAAAGCAACATCGTCTTTTCCCAAAACATAGAACAAGTTCGAAATGGCACTTATGTATTGAGCATGAGATATCGGTTTGTAGTATTGTAAGAAATTACTTACTACTTTCTGTGTTTGCTCCGTTAATACGCTCAACATTTCTTTAGTATCAAGCTTCTGTCTTGCCATTGTGATTATCCCCCCCCCTTTGAATTAGATTCTTCAAAGACTACGGGGTTCCCTGCCTAAAATCCCATATAAGAAACCAAAATCGTAAAATATTACCTCCAACTCAAAACCACTGTTAACTTGAGAAAAAAGTAAAAATATGATTAATTCCTTCTTGTATTACCGGTACTTTAGCCTTGGCAAACTCGATAAATTGTTCTTTTGCTACAGTCTTGGCGGGGTCGGTTAGAACCTCTTTTACCATACTTTGGAGAAAGGTAAGAGAAGCTTTAATAATACCTTTTCTTGGTTCTGGACGGTTTAATTCAGAATCCAGTTGTTCTAGTATTTCTTTTGATTCGCTTGACCTCTCTTCAGTTAAAATCTCAAACAATTCCTTCATATCCGCAATTAATTGGGAATATTCTCCAGGGCTAAGCCCGGTATTGCTTGTTATATTTTGGTAGCCAACAGAATGTCCATAATTATTCTGCATATTCTGGATATTACTATTTTGAATTAATGTATTAATTTGATTTATGACTTCAGGCTTATCCTCCATTAAACTTACTAGTTTTTCCAATGTTGAAACCATAGCTTTTTCGCGTTCAACTTTTTCTCTATTTGCTTGGTAAACTGGAGCCATTGTTTTTTCAAAATCAATATTTTGCATAAGTTTAGGATAATTAGTCCATGAAACTTCAGTGTCCTTAATGAATTTTGAAATATCAATCTTTGAAAAGTCATTATCTTTTATCATTTTACTCATCTCTCCTCTTAATAAAATCTTTCCAAATGTATCCTGTACTTTTTTCACAGCTTACTATTTACATTGATGAATTGTCAAACATTTCTTTCAAAAGAAAAAGCACCTCCACCTAGGAAGTGCCTTTTTTGTGCTTCATGCTGATTGTGAAGTTAAACCCAGTTCCTTCAACCGTCTACACAGCGTTGCACGCGAGACCCCTGTGACATCACAAATGTCCTTCAGACTCATTGTCCTACCTTTATATAGTTGAATAGCGTGTTCTAAAGGTTTCCCACCCTTACGAGGACGACCAAATTGGACACCATTTGTGATAGCCACTGCTCGACCTTCGTTACAGCGTTGTAGCAATAGTTTCCGCTCAAACTGTGCCAATCCAGCAAATATGGTCAGCATTAACTCACCAGCAGGGGAAGAAGTGTCCAGCCAACTCTCATTAAGGGACTTAATATGACAGCCTTTGGAGGTAATCTCAGCCACTAGCTGTAACATATCTTGTGTGCTTCTGGAAACCCTCGTCAGTTCTTTGACTATCACAATATCCCCAGCTTGTAACTCTGAGAGCAGTTTGCTCAACTCCGGTCTGTCCTTCTTAGTACCGGAGATTTTTTCTGCATAAATGACTTCACAGCCAGCTTCTTGAACTGCTTGTATTTGCCTGTCTAAATTCTGGTCTACGGTACTAACTCTGCAATAACCTCTAATCATTTCTGTCAGCACCTACCCCTTGGTTATTGTCCTGCTCTTTGTTCTTACGCTCTCCACACTGCCGTACTATTCTTACCATTGTCTCAGCACACCTTTTAATGGCTTCTGGGGATGGTCTGTTAGCCTTAAAATGAACAGTAACCCACTTACCGTTAATCAACTCTTTTTTCGTTATATCCGTTACCCATTCAGTCATTACTTAGCACCTCCTGACACCTTGCCAAACTTAATCTTATCTGCCTTGAGCCGTGATAACAGATTGAAGTCCTCAAAGTTATGCTTTAAGTCAGTACCATAGAGGTTTGAGTAATGCTGAGTCATCGCCAATGTCGAATGTCCGAGTACCTTCTGTAACCGGAGAGGGTCTCCACCCTGTAGTATCCAGTTTTTAACGAATGTATGCCGGAATAAGTGGCAGGAAGTCTTTAATACCCCTCGCTCTCTATTGTACTTTGCAATGTCGTGAGCAATGGAAGTTGTCAGTAGTTTAGTGTTGGTCTCTGAAGGAAATAGTAAGTCATCGGACTCCCCACCTCTATGCCTGAGATATTCCTGTAGTACCTGTCCTAATTGCCTTGAAAGCGGAACAAACTGCCCCTTTTTATTCTTCGTATGTGCATATCTTATAAGTTCATTTTCAAAGTCAATATCACCAATTCTAACCGCTACAAGTGTCCCTAACCGACATCCAGTACCTATAAGAAAATTCACTATAACCCAAGTTCTGTACACTGGAAAGCTGACTTTCTTGATATCTGGTTTTTTCAGTAGTTTAGATATTTCTGCGTCAGTATAAGTGTCCTTAATTGTTTCATTGGCTCTTTGCAACTTGACTTTAATTGGCTTTATATAACCCTGTTCATTCCAGTAATTCAATACCACTCTCAAAACTCTCAGAGCAGTATTAACTGAAGCTGTGGAGATATCCTGTCCTGACGGAGTTACCTTGTCCTGTAGATGTTCAGTATAAGCCAAAACAGTATTACCAGAGATATCCTGTAAGTCACCGTCATACCATTGATGAAAGTGCTTAAATTCCCTCTGATAATTCCTGATTGTACTTGATGATAGATTTTTTGCTTTGCTAAACCGGATAAACTCCTCGAAAGATGACTCTAATTCATGTGTCGCTGTAGCCTTCAAACTGATTTTTTTAGATTTTGCCACTGTAAAAACCTCCAGATAATAAAAAATATTGAGCAAGTAATTACCTGCCCAATACTTTAAAATCATCTGCTATGCAACTTTGACAAAACTGGCTAAATACCAGAAAAATAAACTGTGGAGCCGATGGTCGGAATCGAACCGACGACCTGCTCATTACGAGTGAGCTGCTCTACCTCTGAGCCACATCGGCAATTACGGACGAGAGTTATAATACCCTATTTTTGCCGTTTCGTCAAATATTTTTTTTATAATATATTCGAAATATACTCTTGAAATGTATAACTATTTCTTCCTTTTTGAGTGAATTACTATTTTTTGGGAAATAATACCCTCTCAGGGGGTGTGTCATACTGGATCGTCGTGAATTTCTAAAATTAATCGTTAAAGGAGCAATTTTAGGGAATTTTTATCAACTTATTACCCCTCACCTTTCTCGAGCGATTGCGGCAGGTGACATTAAGAAAAAGTTACCGGTTATTATGATCGAAACAGGCACATGTACCGGAGACAGTATCTCCTTCGATAATATTTGGACCCCCACGTTCTCCGATATTCTCTCAAACATTCTCGATTGGCGTTACGATTGGAGCATGAATCAAGCTCAAGGGAATGCTGTCTATCAAGTCCTTCTGGATACCTATTCTAAACTTCCCAACGAATATATTCTACTCGTCCAGGGATCAATGATTCACAGTGATTCCGGACATTACGACCATGTCGCCTATGAACAAGGCAAGCTCATTACGGGAATCGACCTGGTCCGACGCATCGGCCTCAAAGCTAAGTACGTTGTAGCTATAGGGAGCTGCGCCACCTTTGGGGGACCTGTTTCCGGTTATCCCAATCCAACTCGATCGACAGGAGTACAGGATGTCCTGCCCGAGAGAAGGGTTATCAATGTCTCAGGCTGCCCCGCTCACCCGGATTGGATCATGGGGACCTTACTTCACCTGGCCTTATATGGTGAACCAGAGCTGGAAAAGTACGGACGACCAAAGATGTTTTACGGAGAAACCATTCATAATCGCTGTCCAAGGAGATACTATTATGATCAAGGGATTTTTGCTACGGACATTGGGCAGAAAGAATGCCTTTACCGGGTAGGCTGTAAAGGACCTGTCACCTATGCTGATTGTCCAATCCGCCGCTGGAACGATCGCTTAAATTGGCCTATAGGCTGCAATACTCCTTGTATTGGCTGTACGGAACCTGGCTATCCTGATCTTATGTCCCCATTTACCGTTCACTCACCCGACATTCCTTTACCCGGCGGAACAAAGATCGCGACAGATTCTGTTGCCCTGGGAGTATTAGGTTTTACCTCGGCAGCAATTATTGGTCATGCCGCGGCTTCCCTGTATAAGGGGAGAATTCAAAGAAATCTCCTCAAGTCCACAGTTCGGGGGAAGCATCGTCTTTCCCTCAATAAGGTTAAAACGTTCCACATCTATCGGGTCAAGAAAAACGCCGAAAAGGAGTGACCAATGCTGGAAAAAAAGGTCATCTTTCCTGTAACTCGTATTCATAATCCTATGTTGTTGGAAGCTTGGTTAGAAAATGGGATAATCAAAGATGCCTACATTTCTGATACCCTCTACAGAGGATTTGAGCAAATTTTAATTGGCCGCTCCCCCATGGATATGCCATATTACACACAACGTATCTGCGGCATTTGTTCTTCTGCTCACGCCATTACCGCCGCCTCTGCAGTAGAACAAGCCTTAGGAATGCAAGTTCCGCCCAATGGTCATTTAATCCGCAACTTGATCTTAGCCAGTGATGTCATTCAAAACCATATTCGTCACCTCTACTTATATGCCTTGCCGGATTATTTCCGCGGCCCTGACCTTGCTCCCTTTATTCCCCATTCGGAATCCGACCTTCGTGTATCAAAACAAGAAAATGATTCTCTTACCGAACATTATTTCAAAGCTCTGGAAATTTCCCGAGCGGCCCATGCTGCATTTGCCGTCTTTGGAGGAAAAGCGCCTCATGGTCATGGAATCGTACCTGGCGGAGCCAGTATGGAAGTGGACGCCGACAAGGTCAATCGCTATCGTGGATATATGATGGAAATCTTAAGCTTTGTTGAGGATACACTCCTGCCGGATGTGGACTTAATCATTAAACGCTATCCTGATTATGTGGATTTAGGTGAAGGAATAGGAAATTATATGTCGGTGGGGGGATTCTCGAGTCCAGAGGGATCACTGCTGTATCACCAAGGGATCATTCTTCAGGATAAGCGTGAAAGCTTTAATGAAAAATACATTACTGAAGATGTAACCAGAGCCTGGTATAAACCCCACGGGCCGCTGCATCCTACAGAAGAGGAAACAATTCCTGATCGCAGCCAGCCTAAAGGATACACCTGGGTCAAATCTCCGCGCTATCACGGACAACCTATGGAAGTTGGTCCTTTAGCACGAGCAATCATCAATAAAGATAACGTCATCGGTCACGGAGCGCTGGCACGGATATGGGCTCGCTCTAATGAAATCAAAAAACTCGCCGAAGCAACGTTAGGATGGCTTAATCGTCTGGAACCTGGGGCAGATACCCTTAATCGAAAAATAAACTCTGATTCAGGAAGCGGTGTTGGGCTCCACGAAGTTATGCGTGGAGTCTTAGGTCATTGGCTTAGCGTGAAAAAAGGCCGAGTGCAGCATTATCAAATCGTTACTCCTTCTGCCTTTAATTTTGGCGCCCGGGACGAATCAGGTACTCGCAGCGTAGGAGAATCCTCACTGCTTGGTTTGAAGGTTCAATCAGAAGATCTTAAAGAAGCGGGCAGGATTATTCGTTCTTTCGATCCCTGCTTTTCTTGTAGTGTTCATCTTATAAACGGTGAACGTATTCAGGCGTTACGAATTGAATGAGGACTTATCTTAGCCAGTTAAATCTGAGGTTTAACAGCATGAAGAAAAAAAATGAGTTAAGGAAAAAATTTTTTAAAGAACTTCAAAAGGGAAATGTAAAGGGAGAAATTATCCTCTTCCAACCTCTATGGGTCAGGATTTTTCATTGGGGATTTGCCCTCAGTCTGACTGGAATCTTGTTAAGCGGTTTAGAATTGCATAAGCCTGCAAAATTTTTTGCAGTTTCCTATGGCGATATGTTCAAAATTCATGTAATATCAAGTTGGTTCGCCCTTGGATTTGTGGCCTTGCGCTGTACGGATGCTATTCTCCGGCGCGATCAATCGCTTATTCCTAAATTAAGTGATATTAAACTATTTCCCAAGCTGTTAGCATACTACCTGTTCCTGCGCTCCGCTCCTCCCCCCAATCGCAAATATAACAGCGGGCAAAGTCTTGTCTATTCGTCATGGGTCCTTCTTTTTCTGATAGCAAGTCTGCTCGGCTTATCTTCCTATTGGCAGGGAGAGCATCTCATTTGGTTATGGAGATTAGTGGGCGGTTTCCAGCGTCTCAGGTGGATCAAATTTATGATCACCATTTACTTTCTGGCAACAATTCCTCTGCACATTTACCTTAGTATGACAGAGAACCTTAGTCATCTCCAGGCTATGGTTTCGGGTTATGAACGAAAACCACCTCCCGAAAAAAGTTAGAAGATTTTTCCTTGTATATTTATGATACCTTTTCGTATAAGTTTGGGTATAATGAGAGATAGAGTTATACATAGAAGGGACGATTTATTTTGGGATTGCATATTCATTTTGTTGGCATAAAGGGCACAGGTATGAGCGCCTTAGCTCAAATTAGCGCTCGAATAGAAGGAGCTACCATCTCTGGTTCTGATGTAGAAGAGAGTTTTTTTACAGATAGTGTTTTAAAACGTGCCCAAATTCCTGTTTTAAGCTTTTCTCCCAGTAATGTGGAAAAGGCTGATTTAGTTGTTGCTTCTGCCGCCTATACAAATCAACACCCGGAAATCGCTCGTGCTTTAGAGCTAAATATTCCTGTTCTGACCTATCCTCAGTTTCTCGGACGATTGCTTTCCAAAAAACGTGGCATTTCAGTCTCCGGAACTCATGGCAAGACAACAACAACTGCCATGTTGGGTATGGTTATGCTTAATGCCAGCTTCGATCCTACAATTGTTGTGGGCAGCGATGTTCCCAGCATTGGCGGCAACGCCCATTCGGGAACGGGTGAATTTTTTGTGGCGGAGTCCTGTGAATATCGGCGCCACTTTCTTAACTATTCACCCGAGCATCTCATAATTACAAATATAGAATTTGATCATCCGGATTATTTCCAAGACCTCGATGATGTCATCTCTGCTTTTTCCGAACTCGCTCAGAAGATACCTGAACACGGTCATATTTACATCTGGGCTGAGGACCCAAATTGTCAGGCGATCCACGGATCTGCGCCTATTACTACCTTTGGCCTTTCCGAGGCCGCGGATGTTCGTGCTACGGAAATTCTCTTTCGCGATGAGCAAAGTTCAATGAAAATTATGCTAAAGGGGCAATATGTCGGCGATTTGGACCTTCATGTTGCAGGCCGTCATAATATTCTTAACGCCTTGGCAACTATCGCAGTCTGTCACGAAATCGGCATTCCCATTAAGGAAGTGCTCGACAGCTTAAGTAAGTTTACTGGGACAAAACGCCGCTTTGAGCATCTTGGCTGTAATACGAACGGAGCTCTTATTGTTGATGACTATGCTCATCACCCAACAGAAATCCGCACGACCTTAGAAGGTGCCCGGTTATCCTTCCCGGATCGTCGTATCCGTGCTGTGTTCCAGCCCCATACCTTTAGCCGCACGGAAAAACTTCTCCAGGAATTTTCTTTGGCTTTTCAAAGTGCAGATGAAGTCGTTATTGCTGATGTTTTTGCTTCCGCACGCGAGCAAGGGAATCAAACAGTCTCCGCTCATACTTTAGCTGAGCTGATTCAAAAGCAAGGAATACAGGCACGCTACATTGGAACCTTGGACGATATTAAACACTATCTTGCCCAAACACTAGCTCCCGAAGACCTCGTCCTAACCTTAGGGGCGGGAGACGTTTATAAAGTTGGTTTAGGCATCGTCAGCTAAACATAAAATACGAATGAACTCGTTCAGCTAAAGCTGAACATCGAGGCTTCAGATACAATAATGTCCAGTGGACATTATTGCCGGGCCGCCTTTCCCAATAGGACTACTTAGCGGCGAAGGAGGACTCTACCCCACCTGAAGTTAACGAAGGCCCCCCCACTTATAGAAGTGGGGGGCTTAAAAATTAAATAAAAAAGCAGAGCAGTAACAAACGTCGAGTTGTTATCTGCTCTGCTTTTTTAAAACTGACTTTTAACCCTTCAGAGGGTCCTTTAATTCTCGAATTCCCTCCACAATATCTTTCCAGCTCTGACATCGTTTGATGCCTTGGGAAAGCTCCCCATGGTTCAGATTATAACTGGTTGTCAAAAGGAAAACAGGAACTCCGATTGCGGCAATCTCCTGAGCATTCACATGATAATCCTCAATAAAAGCCTCGATACCCCATTCCTTGACTAAGTCTACTTTACTGTTAAAGCCTGAAAAGAGCACGTGTTCATGGGGAATCTCACCCTTCGCCAGCCAGCGAATGGTAACGTCTTTCTCTTCAGGTGTACGGGCAGTCACATAAATAATCTCATGGCCCTCTTTGATTAGGGCTTCTATTCCTTCTTTTGCTCCCGCCACAATATCCGGCATAAACAGCAGCCGTTCCGCATTACCTACAAAAAAGTCATTCATATCGGATCTGGGAACTTCAAAGTCTCTATGCATATCGTAATTTGTAATCGTCTTGACGTCCTTGCCAAAGTATTGATTCAGTTCCTGCATCCAATATGGATAACTATCGGAAACGACGCCATCGATATCGACTCCGATTCGCACCTTAATCTAACCTTTCAAGTTTGGGAAGTTCAAGGCTGGGGGGAAGATGTCGTTTGTGCTCGCTTTGACGATGTAACTTCTCGATTCGTTCTTTGACTTCGGCCGGGACGTCTTCCCCGAGCAAATAACGATCGATTAAATCATAGGTTAAGCCCATCTCTGCTTCATCGGTTTGTCCCGGCCAAAGGCCTGCTGTTGGCACACGCATGGCAATTTTTTGCGGCAGACCAAGCATCCAGGCCCAAGCTCTTACCTCACTTTTGGTAAGGGAACTGATTGGCAAAAGATCAACGCCGCCATCACCGTACTTAGTAAAATATCCGGTATAACTTTCTGGGGCATTGTCTGTTCCGACGACTAAATAATTCATAGCATTAGCTACAGAATATAATGTTGACATACGCAAACGAGCCTTTAAATTTCCTTGACTCATTGTTTCTCCAACAATTTGACTGCCTTGCGCGGAGGAAGGCAATCCTTGCTTAACTTGGTTGAAGATTAATGTATGAGCCTCGCCAAGGTCAATTTCTAACGGCCTAAGTTCAAACCCTTCGGCAATCCAGAGGGCATCCTCCCGATCTTCAGGATTCGAGTGACTGGGCATGATTACTCCGATGCAATTATCCGGAAAAGCACGCACACAAAGCCCTGTAACCACTGCCGAATCCACGCCGCCGGAGATTCCGACGACAACCCCTTTGGCATTAGCCTCGGCAACTTTGGTACGGAGCCATTCCACAGCAGTGTTAATCCGGATGGCCAATTCCTTTTCAGTCCACATTTATTCTTCCTCCCGACTCTGATTTGATTTTATTTCATTGTGAATGGTCAAAAGTAACTGCTGCTTTAAATCGTAAAGCTTCGGCGAAAGATCGACAATGTAGCGATGGGGGTTCGCCAAGCGCTTCACTTCATCCCAAAAGGTATCCAGTTCCTGGCGCGAATACTTTTGTATATCTAACAGTGTAGGCAATTGACAAACCCGTTTTCCCTTGCGGAAAATAGGAATTAACAACTCCCTGGTCCGAAAATTCACCAGTGTTTTTCTCTTCCAGGTCTGAATTGGATCAAAAATAGTCAGAGATTTTTGGTCGCTGAATTGTTCATCATCTAAAGCGATTAAATCGGCCATAGCTTTTCCCGCTCGGTCATAAAAACGAACAACCTTTTTGATTCCGGGATTGGTAATCTTAGAGATGTTTTCGGAAACTTTAAGACGAGGGTGAAAAACTCCGTTTTCTCCCTCCGCAGCCAGCTTATAGACGCCGCCTAAGGACGGACTGTCTTTGGAAGTTATGAGATGGGTTCCAACTCCCCAAGCATTAATAGCAGCTCCCTGAGCCCTTATTGAAAAGATTGTCTCTTCATCAAGATCATTGGAGCCAACGATAATGGCCTTTGTCAGTCCTGCCTCGTCCAACATCCGACGAGCTTTCTTCGACAAATAGGTCAAATCGCCGCTGTCAATCCGTATCCCCTGAAAATGATACCCTTCAGCTTCAAGCTCCAGCCCTACTTTAATGGCGTTCGGAACGCCGGATTCCAGGGCGCTGTAGGTATCCACTAATAACAAACAATTATCCGGAAAAGTCCGGGCATAGGCTCGAAATGCCTCTAACTCTGAGGGAAAACACTGAACCCAGCTATGGGCTTGGGTACCCGAAACAGGGATTCCATAGCGTTCTCCAGCCAGAATATTCGAAGTCGATTGACATCCACCGATAAAAGCTGCTCTGGCCCCTAATATTCCCGCGTCCGGTCCTTGAGCTCTTCTCAACCCGAACTCCATAACCGGGCCCTGTCCCGCCGCTGCAACTACCCTAGAGGCCTTTGTCGCAATAAGAGTTTCAAAGTTTACCAGATTTAAAATGGCAGTTTCTAAAAGCTGCGTTTCCAAAATACGTCCTTTGACTCGCATGATCGGCTCGTAGGGAAAAACAGGAGTTCCTTCCTGTATAGCATCAATATCACCGGTAAAATGAAAATGCCGCAGCTCCTTAAGGAAATCGTCCTGAAAAATATTAAGGCTTTTGAGATAAGCTAAATCCTCTTCTTGAAATCTTAAGTTTTCAATAAATTCTACGACCTGTTCAAGTCCGGCTGCTACCGCATACCCTCCATCGAAGGGCAAGGAACGAAAAAAAACGTCAAAGACTGCTTCTTTATCGCGATAGCCATTAATAAAGTATCCTTGCATCATGGTTAACTGGTATAGATCTGTTAACATTGTTAGATTTTCCATTTATCCTTTACCTCGCCACTCTCACCTACAGGTTTTGTGTTCCTAAATCTTAGGATTTAATCGTTGCCTAAAATTCATGTGTGAGAATTTCTACCTTTGAAGTAACATTTCCTTCTTTGACAACGGAAATAATTGTTTTATCTTAATAATACTATCCTTAAAGACTGGGTTTGTCGTATTTGCTCGAAAATAGCAAAGTAGTTATCCACAGATTAGGAGAGCTTATCCCCTGTTTATCTAGAGGTTATCCACTCGAAAAGCCCATCTATTTCGATATTATCCACAGAGTTATCCACACTATGCACAGTTTTGTGTCACTTTATCCTATAATTAAAGGATAAAATCCTAGAAACTAAGCAAGATACGCTAACAGCTCTAAACCCTATACCCGTATTGATCCTTTTTTAATTCTCAAATTTCAAAATTAACCACTTATTCACTGGTAATACTCGCTAAAAAAGTCTTTTCCTTTGAATTTTCGACATATTCCTTTTATCCAGTCATAAGACTCCCTCTTCTATCCGCAGGAATAGTTCCCATACCTTCACTCAGCCAACAATTGTTTTAGAGTTTCAAGACCTATCTGAATACCCTGAGCAACAGTTTCCGGGGAAGGGCCTCCTATGAGCTTACGCGCACGCACGCAGTGTTCAATCCCAATGGCGGCAAAAAGATCCTCGCCAAACACCGGTGACAGGGCCTGATAGTCACTAAGAGCCAGCTCTTCCAGTCCTATTCCTTTTTTGGTGCAGTGCAGAACAATTCGCCCTACGAGCTCATGAGCTTCACGGAAAGGCACTCCTTTTTTCGCCAGGTAATCCGCCAAATCCGTAGCATTTGTAAATCCTCCTTTAGCTCCCCAAGCCATAGCGTCTTTATGGACTTGCATGGTTCTAAGCATAGGTTCTACAACGATTAAGCACTTTTGTAAGGTATCGACAGCATCAAAAACCTGCTCTTTATCCTCTTGCATGTCTTTATTGTAGGCAAGGGGCAGCCCCTTCATCACTGTTAAGAGCGCAATCAGATCCCCGTAAACACGTCCGGTCTTTCCTCGCACTAATTCCGCCACATCCGGATTTTTCTTTTGCGGCATAATACTCGATCCAGTAGAATAGCCGTCATCCATAGAAATGAATTGAAACTCCCCGCTCGACCAAAGGACGAGTTCCTCACACAAGCGGCTAAGATGCATCATCATGATCGATGCGCCGGATAAAAATTCTAAAGCAAAATCCCGGTCGCTGACACCGTCTAAACTGTTCAGGGTAACACCGGCAAACCCTAAGTCCTGGGCAACCTTCTCGCGATCAAGGGGAAAAGTCGTTCCGGCCATCGCTCCTGAACCGAGCGGTGACACATTCAAACGTTTACGAGTATCATTCAGCCGTCCGAGGTCACGCAAAAACATCTGGCTATAAGCCATTAGATGATGGGCTAAGGTTATGGGCTGTGCTTTTTGCAAATGGGTATACCCGGGCATCCATGTTTCAAGATGTTCTTGAGCTATGTTCAGCAGCGTCCTGACCAGATTTCCGACATATGTTTTTGTCTGGTCAATCTCCTCTCTGAGATAAAGCCTTAAATCCAGGGCTACCTGATCGTTCCGGCTCCGTCCGGTATGTAACTTTTTCCCTGTTGGTCCGATTTTTTCAGTTAATAGTTTTTCGACATTCATATGAATATCTTCGGCACCAATTTCAAATTCTACGTTGCCTGCTTGGATTTCCGCCAGGATTCCTTGCAGACCTTCAATCAATTGTGCTGCTTCACCTTCCGTGATTACCCCCACGCTGCCCAGCATTCTGGCGTGAGCTATGCTTCCCTGAATATCTTGTTTGTACAAGCGTTGGTCAAAACGAATTGAAGAATGAAAATCCTCCACTAACGCATCTGTTGTTTTTTCAAAGCGTCCGCCCCAAAGTTTCACAAGTCATCTTCCTTTCGTAGTTGATAATAAACAAGCAGGGGAGCAATGCCCCCCTACGTGAGATAAGCGCCGAAAGTTTCGGCGCCCATTTGCGGTCTTATTTACGCAGTCCTGACTGTTTTTCCATTAAGGCCCTAACCTTAAGCGGCAGACCAAAAAGATTTATAAATCCTGCCGCATCCTTTTGATCATATACTCCATCTTCTCCAAAAGTGGCATAAGCTTCATTATAGAGAGAATAGGGCGATTTCGTACCTGCTAAAGAGCAATTTCCTTTGTATAATTTCAAGCGCACAGTCCCTGTAACGTTCTTCTGAGTTACATTAACGAAGGCATCAAGGGCCTCGCGCAGGGGAGAATACCAAACTCCATCATAGACAATTTCAGCATATTTTAGAGCAACTTGCTCTTTATAGTGGAGGGTGAGCCGATCCAGAGTCAGATGCTCCAAAGCTTTATGTGCAGTATAGAGGATCGTTCCACCCGGTGTTTCATAAACACCCCGGGATTTCATGCCCACCAGCCGGTTTTCTACCATATCCACAATGCCAATTCCATTTTTTCCGCCTAAGTCATTAAGAGTTTCCAATAATTTAACAGGCGCAACCTTCTCACCATTTAATGTGGTAGGAATCCCTTGCTCAAAGCCAAGTTCCAGATAAGTCGCTTCATCCGGAGCATCTTCCGGGGCAACGCCAAGTAAATAGAGGTCTCGTTTAGGTTCATTCCAGGGGTTTTCCAGGTCCCCGCCTTCATGGCTTAGGTGCCATAAGTTGCGGTCCATACTATAGGGGCGATCTTTCGTCACAGGAACGGGAATTCCGCGCGCTGCCGCATAATCAATGCAGTCCTCGCGGGATTTAAGGTTCCACTGCCGCCAGGGAGCGATAATTTCCAAATCCGGATTTAAGGCTTTAACACTCAGCTCAAAACGAACTTGATCGTTACCCTTACCCGTAGCTCCATGGGCTATGGCCACAGCGCCTTCCTTCTCTGCAATCTCCACGAGACGACGGGCAATAAGAGGGCGAGCGAAGGATGTCCCCAGGAGATAATCACCTTCGTAAACTGCTCCGGCTTTCAAGGTCTGAAAAATAAACTCAGTCACGAATGGTTCTCTGAGATCTTCAATGTATAATTTACTTGCTCCACTCTTTGTAGCCTTTTCCTGAAGAGGAGCCAATTCTTCACCTTGCCCAAGATCGGCAACCATAGCAATTACTTCATATCCATAGGTCTCCTTCAACCAGGGAATAATAATAGATGTATCCAAGCCACCGGAATATGCTAAAACAACCTTTTTCATACCCTATTCTCCTTTTCATTCAATACATCATTAAAAATCATATATAACCAAGGAAGCTAAGTCAAGCAGTATGCTCTTACATCACTAAAGCCATAATTGCCTTCTGGGCATGTAAACGATTTTCTGCTTCATCAAAAACAACGGAATGAGGACCTTCGATAACTTCATCAGTAATTTCCTCGCCGCGATGAGCCGGCAAACAGTGCAGAACAATTGAAGACGGATGGGCAAGTTTAAGAGACTCAGCATTGAGCTGGTAGCCTTGAAAAGCCTTCATGCGTTCACTGGCTTCCGCCTCCTGCCCCATACTAGCCCAAACATCGGTATAAAGAACATCCGCACCTTGCACCGCTTCTAAGGGATCATCCATAATTTCTACACTGCCGCCATTCTCTTTAGCATCTTCCTGGGCTAAAGCAACCAGAGCAGGATCTGGCTTATAACCCTGAGGAGAAGCAATCACAACTTGTAACCCCATTTTAGCTCCCCCGAACATCAGCGAATGGGCCATATTGTTGCCATCCCCGACATAAGCCAATTTTAACCCCGCCAAGCGTCCTTTATGCTCCTGAATTGTCATAAGATCTGCCAGCACTTGACAGGGGTGCAGCAAATCCGTCAGGCCATTGATGATAGGAATTGTCGCGTATTGAGCCAGGTCTAGAACTTCCTGATGGCTAAAAGTACGGATCATAATGCCATCGACCATACGGGAGAGTACCCGAGCCGTATCAGCGATTGTTTCCCCCCTGCCGAGCTGAATGTCTCGACCGCTTAAAAAGAGGCCCTGTCCCCCGAGTTGATATATTCCTACTTCAAATGAAACCCTGGTCCGTGTTGAAGATTTTGTAAAAATCATACCCAAGGTTTTGCCTTGAAGAATTGGTTGCGGCCGTCCGGCCTTTTGTTCTTTTTTAAGCTCAGCAGCAACATCTAAAAAACATTTTAATTCTTTTTGAGTAAAGTCATGTAAAGAAATAAAATCCCGACCCTTAAACTGTGAACGATCAATTGTTATCATATCTCTTCCACCCCTTCAATGTGTATTATTATACTTATTAATGCATAAAAATGCAATAGTTAAAATGTATAGTTTTTTGCCCAAATAACTTAGTATTGCGAAGGGTATTAACAACGTTGCTCATGTTATCATGCCCC
This sequence comes from Desulfosporosinus sp. SYSU MS00001, assembly GCF_049943955.1. NCBI lineage: Bacteria > Bacillati > Bacillota > Clostridia > Eubacteriales > Desulfitobacteriaceae > Desulfosporosinus > Desulfosporosinus sp. SYSU MS00001. Next base: position 365,252 of record NZ_JBNFTW010000003.1, on the reverse strand, counting down.
AATTTCTAAATTCGATGGACCATATTTGAAAGAATATGATTATGGGGTACAAAACTATAATAATTGAATATTATAAAACTCCTGTTTGACTAAAGTGTCATCCAGGAGTTTTTTGTATCCAATCGTAAGACTCCCACTTCTAAAGTGGGAGCGGCCCCGTTCTCCGCTTCGGTGGGGATAGAGTCCATCTTTCAGCGCCATAGCATATGGGCTAGGTGCTTTCGGCGAAAGCGTCCACAGGACACTTTCGCCGCCAAAGCCCCGATGTTCAGCTTTAGCTGAAGAAAATTCGCTTCCGATTATTGCAAGCAACTAAGCTAAATATTCCTGCAGCGAAAGCACTTGCGGTTTTGTCTGGCTTCTAATCTCCTGCAGCGCACGCACAACTGCTTTTGCAGTATCCATTGAGGAAAAACAGGGTACGCCATGTTCAACAGCTAAACGTCTTAACAAATAACCTGTATGTTCCGGAGTCGTTCCTTTTGTCGGTGTGCTAAGGATAAATGAAAACTCGCGCTGTCGAATAGCTTCCTGTAAAGCCTGACTTGATTCACTGACAACGTCAGCCTCTACACCGCAGAGGGCTAAAGCCTTGGCCGTATCGCCGATCCCCTTAACCCCAAAACCAAGCTGAGACAGTTGCCGGGCAAGAGTAATAGCCTCAGGACGGTCCTTTTCAGCCACAGATACTAATATGCTGCCATCCTGCGGCAGAGGAATTCGCGAGGCTGCAAAGGCTTTGGCCAAAGCATGGCCGAACTGAGTGTCCATTCCCAGGACTTCCCCCGTTGATTTCATTTCCGGTCCCAGGGAAGTTTCAACTTTGGTCAGTTTTTCGAAGGAAAAAACCGGGGCTTTAACGACAACATAGGGCATCTCGGGAGCAAGGCCATGTTTGCAGCCCAGTTCCTGCAATGACTTGCCTAAGGCAACCTGAACCGCTAAATTCACAAGAGGAATTCCCGTAACCTTAGAAAGAATGGGCACCGTTCGGCTTGCTCTGGGATTAACCTCCAAGACATACACTTTGCCGCGGACAACGACAAATTGTATATTGATGAGTCCTCGAATGCCGATTCCAGAAGCTAAGCGGCAAGTATAATCCTGAATCTGGTCAATTTCGGAAGGAGTCAAGCTTTGGGGAGGGTAGACCGCTAAGCTATCCCCGGAATGGACACCGGCGCGTTCTATATGCTCCATAATTCCGGCGATCACCGTGGTCTCTCCGTCGGAAACGGCATCAATTTCGACTTCTTTGCCATCTAAATAGCGATCCACTAAGATCGGATGTTCCGGTGAGAGGTAGATAGCCCGACGCAAGTAGTCTTTCAGTTCTTCAAGAGTATAGACGACTTGCATGGCACGTCCTCCAATGACATAGGAGGGGCGGACAATCACCGGAAATTCCAGTTCCTCCGCAACAGTGGCAGCCTGAGTAATAGAGGTCACACTGCGGCCTTCAGACTGGGGGATTCCTAAGCGGCATAACAGCTCGGCGAAACGTTCCCGATCCTCAGCCAGGTCAATGGAATCTACCGGTGTACCAAAAATCTTTACTCCAGCGCCTTCAAGCCGGCCAGCCAAATTAATGGCTGTTTGTCCGCCAAATTGAACAAGCACGCCGTCTGCTTGCTCTTTATGCAAAACATGAAGCACATCTTCGACAGTTAAAGGCTCAAAATAGAGTTTATCCGCCGTATCAAAATCCGTAGAAACTGTTTCAGGATTATTATTAACCATGATTGCTTCTACACCGGCCCCTTGCAAAGCCATAAGAGCATGGACGGAGCAATAATCGAACTCAATCCCTTGCCCAATCCTAATCGGTCCAGAACCCAAAACAACAATTTTAGGACCGGAAGTTACCTCGCCCTCATCTTCTTCTTCATAAGAAGAATAATAGTAAGGAGTTGCCGAGGCGAATTCCGCGGCACAAGTGTCTACAGTTTTGAAGACGGGGATTATCCCCAGTTCCATCCGCAAATTCCTTACCGCTTCCTCCGTCCGCCCCGTCAGCTTGGCAACGGCTAAATCCGAAAACCCTTTGACCTTAGCCAGGCGCAGCAATTCCGAAGTTAAGGGCTCACCTTGAAGGCGGCGTTCCAAAGATACCAGTTCCTTAATTTTAGCTAAATAGAAGGGATCAATTTGCGTAAGCATTTGAACTTCTAAACTCGTCCAATCCCGGCGAAAAGCTTCGGCAATCGCAAAAAAACGTTCATGGTCTGTTGAAGCCAGCTTGTCTTCAATTTCCATCTCTGTCCAGCCCCCGGAAGCAGCAATACGAAGGCCTACACTTCCGATTTCCAAGGAACGGGCTGCTTTTAAGAGAGCACCTTCCAAGGTTCGTTCCATCGCCATAACTTCGCCCGTTGCTTTCATTTGTGTGCCCAAGCGATGGTCTGCCGCCGGAAACTTATCAAAGGGCCAGCGCGGAAATTTAACAACAACATAATCCAAGGCCGGCTCAAAGCAGGCGCTCGTGTGCCCGGTAACAGGATTCGTTAATTCCGGAAGCGTAAAACCGACAGAGAGCAGGGCAGCCATTTTGGCAATGGGATAGCCCGTTGCTTTGGAGGCCAGAGCACTGGACCGGCTCACCCGAGGATTAACCTCGATGACCACATACTCCCGGCTCACCGGATTCAAGGCAAACTGAACATTACACCCTCCGTTGACACCTAAAGCCCGAATAATTTTTAAGGACGATGATCGCAGCATTTGGTATTCCACATCACTCAACGTTTGCGAAGGTGCTACGACAATGCTGTCTCCCGTATGGATACCGACGGGATCTATATTTTCCATATTACAAATTGTAATACAGTTGTCAGCGTCGTCCCGCATGACTTCATATTCAATTTCCTTCCAACCCGCTACACTTCGCTCAAGAAGGCATTGACCTATGGGGCTGGCTTGCAGTCCTCGATGTAAAATTTCTTCTAATTGTTTGGAATTCTTAGCAATTCCGCCGCCTGTTCCACCTAAAGTATAGGCAGGCCGAATAATCAGCGGGAAGCCTTGGCCCCGGGCGAAGTTTTTCCCTTCATCAAGGGTTGTCACAATCGTACTTTCAGCTACAGGCTCACCAAGAGCAAGCATAGTTTCTTTAAAGGCATCACGGTCTTCCGCCTTATAAATCGTTTCCGCATTGCAGCCAATCAAATCAACACCGTATTTTTTTAACACGCCGCTGCGTTCCAACTCCATGGCTAGGTTAAGACCCGTTTGCCCCCCCAGAGTTGGCAGCAAGGCGTCGGGATTTTCCTTTTCAATAATTCTGGCTAGGGATTCAGGCAAAAGTGGTTCGATGTACGTAAGATCAGCCATTGTAACATCAGTCATAATCGTGGCCGGATTACTGTTTGCTAAAACCACCTCTAAGCCCACTTCCCGTAAAGCTTTGCAGGCTTGAGTACCGGCATAATCAAATTCTGCGGCTTGCCCGATGACAATCGGCCCTGACCCAATGACAAGGACCTTTTTCCAAGCCGGATTAAGAGGCATGCTGAGCCCTCCATTCCTGCATTAATTGCGCAAACTCATCAAATAAATATAGAGATTCACTCGGGCCGGGACCGGCTTCCGGATGATATTGAACAGAAAATACGGGTAAATCCTGATGTTTAACCCCTTCAACACTTTGGTCGTTGAGATTGCGATGGGTTACATATAAAGGAGTCTGAGCTAAACTGTCCTCAGAAATCGCATAACCGTGATTCTGGGAAGTAATCGTTACCCGCTTCGTCTCAAGTTCCTGTACAGGTTGGTTTCCTCCCCGGTGTCCAAACTTCATCTTATAGGTATCGCCTCCTAAGGCCAACGACAAGAGTTGATGGCCGAGACAAATACCGAAAATAGGACGTTGGTTAATCAAGTTACGAATTGTTTCGATCCCTGCCTGAACACATTTAGGATCACCTGGACCATTGGAAAGGAATACCCCATCAGGACGCCGCTTGAGGATCTGCTCTGCCGAGGTGTTGTAGGGAACAACCGTCAACTGAAATCCCTGAGCCTGCATGGCCTGCAGAATATTTTTTTTGATCCCGAAATCCATAACCACAACATGAAAGGAGCCTTTTTCTGATTTCGTAGGCGGCAAGGTATATATTTTCTTGGTGCTGACGTCTGCTACAACGTTCTCCGGAACTTGCCAGGTTTTTAGATTGGCGGTTATCTCGTTAAGGTGTTCCAGGCGGGTTGTGATCACACCACGCAGAACCCCATATTCGCGAATAATTCTGGTCAGGGCACGGGTATCAATCCCTTTAATCCCTACAACGCCGGCTTGTGCCAATGTTCTCGAGATATTTTTTTCGAGCTGCCAATGATTGGGATTAAGGGCGGCCTCTTTGACGATAAATCCCTGTACTTGGACTTTTTCAGACTGATTATCCTGCTTGTTGATTCCGTAATTTCCGATGAGAGGATAGGTCATACAGACCATCTGCCCGGCATATGAGGGGTCTGTCAGTACCTCCTGGTAACCCGTCATTCCTGTGTTAAAGACCACTTCACCCCAGGTCTCGCCAGAAGCTCCAAAGGATTCCCCCATAAAAACTTTGCCTGTCTCAAGAACGAGTGCTGCCTTCATTTCATCCCTCCTCGGATCATCAATAAATTCGTTCTGCCTTGTCTCTACATGTTGCACAATAAATCTTCTTTTTCCGGACTACTTCCAAAGTTCAGCAAACACTTCGTCTAATAGTTGCAAAGCCTCATCAATTTCAGGTTTTTCCGCGATCAGTGGAGGAAGAAAACGCAGAGTCTTGCCGCCTACACAGTTAATGAGTAATCCTTTTTGGAGACAACGAGCTACTATTTCCGGGCCAAACTTAGAGACCGGCCAGCCAAGGATAAAGCCTTGCCCTCGGATAGGGTCTCCTGTTTGATACTTCTGTGCCAGATGTTCCAGTCCTTGTCGAAAATAGTTTGCTCTTTCTTGAACACCCGCAAAAAATCCGTCTTGAAGCATAATGTCTAAAACTGCACATCCGACTGCTGTAGCCAAAGGATTGCCGCCAAAGGTTGAAGCATGGTCTCCAGGCTGAAACACATTTGCGACCTTATCGGTGGCCAGCATTGCACCCATGGGAACACCGCCCCCTAAAGCCTTGGCCAAAGTCATAATATCGGGAGTCACTCCGCTCCACTCGTAGGCAAAGAGCTTACCGGTTCTTCCTACGCCGCACTGTACTTCATCAAAAATTAGCAAGGCGCCGTGTTGATCACACAGGTCCCGCGCAGCTTGGAGAAACTCCTTGGAACAAGGAATAACTCCTCCTTCACCTTGAATTGGTTCAATAAAGACCGCAGCCGTATTTTCGTTGACTTTAGCCTTTAACCCTTCCAAATCGTTAAGAGCCGTGTAACTTAAACCGACAGGCAAAGGAGCATACCCTTTTTGATACTTAGTTTGGCCTGTTAGGGTTAAGGTTGCCAAAGTACGCCCATGAAAAGAGTTTTCCAGGGATATTACTTCATATTTATGATCGCCGTGCATTTCTTTGGCATATTTGCGAGCCAGCTTAAAAGCCGCTTCATTGGCTTCAGCCCCGCTATTGCAGAAGAACACTTTGTCAGCAAAGGAATGCTTCACTAAACGCTCTGCGAGAGCAACTTGATTGGGAATCCAATATAAATTTGAAGTATGCAATAGTTCTTCAGCCTGTTCTTGAATAGCCTGCACAATCGCCGGATGGCTGTGTCCCAAAGAATTGACGGCTAACCCCGTTAAAAAATCCAAGTAGCGTTTTCCTTCAGTATCCCAAACCCAAACGCCTTTCCCTTTAACGATGGTCATAGGCAAGCGGCCATAAGTATTCATAACCACGTTTTTCCCACGCTCAATGATGGCCTCTGTGGATAAACCTTCTAACTGTGTCATTGTCTCATTCCTCCCTATCTCGATTTCAAATTCGGCATTTCATATAGTCTCTTAGTCCTTAAACATTGTTCCTATACCGCCGTCAGTAAATAGTTCCAGGAGAATAGCATGGCGTATTCGCCCATCGAGGATATGGACACTGCCTACCCCTTGTTCTAAGGCGGACACAGCACACTCAACTTTAGGCAGCATTCCGCCTTGCAAAACTCCTTCTTCAATCAGCGTATCTACTTCATCGCGAGTAACAGTTGAGATTAGTGAACCCGGATCTCCCACATCACGGAGAATACCACGCACATCGGTCAACAACAGCATTTTGTCTGCTTTCAGGGCTTCCGCGATTTTTCCCGCGGCGGTATCCGCATTGACATTGAAGGTTTCCCCGTTTTCACCGCTGGCGACCGGAGAGATTACAGGAATATATCCTTGCTCTAACAGAGTATTTAAAATACTAGGTGTCACTGTTTGGATCTCACCGACAAGGCCTAAATCGATTTCTTCCATGGTTCCGTCACTATTTTCCATTTTAAGAGGTTTCTTGGTTGCCATTAAGAGCTGAGCATCTTTTCCGGATAAGCCAACACTTTTGCCGCCAAAACGGTTCAACATAGCGACGATCTCTGTGTTCAGCTTCCCTACTAAAACCATTTGGGCTATTTCCATCGTTTGCGCATCGGTAACTCGCAAGCCCTTGATAAAATGGCTCTCAATGCCCACCTTTTTCAGCATTGAATTAATCTCAGGTCCGCCGCCATGAACCAAAACCGGACGGATCCCCACGGAATGCAAAAGCAAAATATCTAACATGACAGATTCCTTGAGTAACGGATCTACCATAGCATGCCCACCATATTTAATGACGACTGTCTTCCCTGCGAATTTTTGAATATAGGGCAGAGCCTCCACCAAAACACCGGCTTTGCCAATTCCCTCTTCAATCGGGGTCATTTCCTCCGCCTCCGCTCTTAGGTTCTATAACTCCCATTGATCGTGACATACTCATGGGTAAGGTCACAACCCCAGGCTGTAGCATTTTCCGATCCATCATTTAAAACTAACCGTATTTCTACTTCTTTGTGCTGTAAAATTTCTTTTGCGGTTTCTTCGGAAAAAGAAATCCCTTTCCCTGCTTGAGCTACGGCCAAACTACCCAGGAAAATATCAACACTGTTCGGATTAAAGTCTGCACCGGAATAACCTGCGGCAGTCAAAATCCTTCCCCAGTTGGCATCTTCCCCGAACAAAGCGGCTTTGACCAAACTGGATCCGCAAATACTGCGAGCAATTTTACGGGCATCCTCCTTTGTTTTAGCACCAGTAACCTCTACTTCCATAAACTTACTGGCACCCTCCCCATCACGGGCAATATCTTTAGCCAGTTGTATGCACATCGCCTTGACCATAGCTTCAAAGTTAACCATATCGTCGCCATTTGGTGCAATCCCAGACACACCATTGGCTAAAATCAACACCATATCATTGGTACTCGTATCTCCATCCACAGTCACCATATTGAAACTCTCTTCAACCGCTTCACGGAGAAGACGCTGCAAAACCGACGAGGGAACCGCTGCATCGGTTGTCAGAAACCCTAACATCGTTCCCATGTTCGGGTGAATCATTCCGGAACCTTTAGCCATGGCCCCAAGTTTGATAATCCCTCCTTGAGAACAAGGAAGTTCATAAGCATATTCTTTCACGACGGTATCTGTTGTCATAATAGCTAAGGCTGCTCGATGAGCTCCTTCCGTTAAAGAAGCATCAAGTTTTCCTTTGGAAGCCTTCTCCATAGTATTGAACAACTCCGTACCGGCGTTTTTAATACCGGTTAACACTCGTTCAAGGGGCATTTCAACACCAATCACGCCGGTTGAGGCCACAAGCACATCGTCCGGAGGAATTGCTGCAGCTTTTGCTACTGCCTCAGCCATTGCTTCAGCAGATTGGTCTCCAAACGCACCGACGCAGGCATTGGCATTGCCGCTATTAATGACAATACCTTGAGCCACTCCATTCTGTAGATGACGCTGATTTAAATAAAGAGGATGGGCCTTAACCAAATTTTTGGTATAGACCCCTGCAGCTTGAGCTTGAACTTTTGAATAAATTAACGCCACATCATATTTGTCCGGATATTTAATCTCTGCTTTTACACCTTCGGCATAGAATCCCTGCGCTGCCGCGATACCGCCCGCAATTTGTTTCCAAGGTTCAACCGTATTATTCATAGTCTCATACTCCTTCACTTAGGGCCAGAGCGCTGTCCCGCTTATTCCCTGTTCTTCCGCCCATCCCATGATCAGATTCATATTTTGCACTGCCTGCCCTGCAGCGCCTTTCATCAAATTATCGATAGTAGATACTATAACTGCATTACCGGTTCTTCGATCTACAGTTAATTGCAAAAAGGCGTGATTGCTGCCGCTGGAAAATTTCGTCTGAGGCCAGGTTCCTTGCGGCAAAAGGTGAACAAACTGTTCGTTCTCATAGTGTTTTAACCAGCAGTTCCTCAAGTCTGGTTCATTGATTCCCTCTTTAACCTTGGCATAGATGGTGATTAACATTCCCCGTGTCATGGGCACCAGGTGAGGGGTGAAATTTATCGTTAATGGCTGACCGGCCGCCCGGGAAAGTTCTTGCTCTATTTCAGGAGTATGGCGATGGCTAGCCACTCCATAGGCTTTAAAATTTTCGTTAACCTCTGAAAAGTGATTGCCTAAAGAAACCCCTCGACCTGCACCCGAAACACCCGATTTAGCATCGATGACCAACATTTCCGTCTGAAGCAGACGCTCTTTCAGCAGAGGGACAAGGGCCAATAAGGTCGCCGTAGGATAACAGCCAGGATTGGCAATTAAAGATTGACCTTTAATTTTCTCGCGGTATAACTCTGGTAAACCATACACCGCCTTACTAAGCAAATCTGCGTCGGGATGCTTTAACTTGTACCATTCCTCATAAACTTGGGCTGAATTCAAGCGAAAATCCGCTCCTAAGTCAACAACCTTTATATGGCGATCAAGAAATGCTCTTGCCCTGGAAGCTGTCAAGCCATGAGGAAGAGCACAGAATAAAACATCAAGATCAGGAACATCTTCATCTTGCAAAATACCAATATTTTGACCGCTCCAGTGCGGATAAACTTCCTCATACCCTTGACCTGCCACACTAGACGATGAAAGAACAATCTCACCAACTTCTTCATGGCGACGCAAGAGCCGTACCAATTCCTGTCCTGCATACCCCGTGGCCCCTAGTACACCAACTCTCATTGTCATTTCCTCCACTCATGTTTTGTTTTCATAATTATACATTTGTACGTATAATAATTCAATGCCCCCCATTAAAAAAGAGCCTGTCTTAACCAGCCTCTTTTTCTTTAAATCGTTGATCAGGGTTAACTTGCCTTAGTTTATGACAATTTATCCCCAATTATTATTCATTATTCTTGCTGAACAGATTCAACTTTTGGATCGAAACTCTTTCTTAATTTGCTGCAGCAGTTTTTTGTCCCGCAGTACATCGGATCCAGTAAAAGCAAGAATTTGCATTGCCAGCATAACAAGCTTTTCCCCTTCCGAAGACAGAGCCGCCTTCGCAAATTCTTTAGTATGTGGTATCTCTGTCCCGCTGCCCAAGGCTAAATAAGGATGAATTGCTGGAACCGCCCGACTGACATTGCCCATATCCACTGAACCCATTGCCGTCTGAGGAGGAGCAATATGATGAATCCCTAATTCTCGCAGATTTTTTGTAAAGCAATCTGCCAAGGTTAAATTTGTGCGCATTTCGTCGTAAGAAAATTCGAATTTCTTCCAAGTCATTTTGGCAGAAACCATCGCTGCTGCCCCTTCGGCGCAGCGAATGACTTGCTCCCGCAGTTCATCAAGGTCTTTTCGCTTCCGCGCCCGGAGGTAAAAGCGAGCAACGGCGCGATCCGGAATAATATTGGGAACCGTGCCTCCTTCAGTAATAACTCCATTGATCTTCATGTCCTGAGGGATTTGCTTTTTGAGAGAATTAATACCCACAAAGAAATTGATCACTGCATCGAGGGCATTTATTCCAAAATAGGAGGCCGCAACCGCATGAGCAGCCCTGCCATGAAAGGTAAATTCCAAAGCATCCAAAGCCAGGCTGGAAATCACAGGAACATTTTGACTTCCGGGATGAAACATTATGGCGGCATCGACACCTTTGAACATTCCTTCTTCGACCAGTGTCACTTTAGCTCCGCTGGTTTCTTCGGCCGGGCTGCCAACCACAATAATTTCCCCAGGGAGTTCCAAACTCTTGCTTAATACTACAGCCGCTCCGGCACTGGCGGCACCAATTAAATTATGTCCACAGCCGTGGCCAACCCCGGGCAAAGCGTCATACTCGGCCAGAAAGGCAATCTTAGGTCCGGGAATATTGCTTTTAAAACAAGCCAAGAAAGCAGTTTCTACTCCCGCAACTCCTTTCTTCACCTCAAACTCATGCTTTTTCAGGAAATTACTTAACACCTCAGAAGCGAAGTATTCTTTATATCCGAGTTCCGGGTGCTCACCGATCTGACGAGCAATTTCCCACACTTCTTTGTGCAGATGCTGTGCCTGATCTCGATAAAAAGCCTTTATGGCATCCATGCACATCCCATCTCTCTGCTTATTTTTTCAGTCCCTTGATATCTCCCCTAAATCTCTAAGGCTTACTGCATACCTATTCAAAAAGTATTTTGTTTAAACCTTGCTTCCGGCGACAAATACGAACGATTGTTAATTTCGTTTCTAATACTATTTTACCTACAATTCATTTTCGGCGCAACGAATATTCTGTTTCTTCCTCGACTTCTTTAGCGAAGTCTCACGTTGTTCAGTTTAAACTGAACGAGTAGAACGATGTCCAAGTCTTGATTCAATTCTGAGTTGCCTTTTGTTTACTGAAATACTCATTTAATCCTTGATAAATTGCGACAGCCAATGTCTCCTGATACTCCGGAGTCGTTAATAATTTCTCTTCTGCAGGGTTCGATAAGAAACCAACTTCAACGGTGACAGCTGCCTGATGTGCCTTTTTGAGAATATAGATATCCTTATTTGCTTTAATAACCCGTTTCCCCTTTGTCATAAGATTCAATTTTTCTTGAATAGCTTGCGCTAATAACTTTCCTTCCGCTGAATCTGCATTATAAAACGTTTGAGCTCCAGTCAATTTTTCATTGGGAAAACTATTAGCATGAATACTAATAAATACATTGGCCTGAGCTTCCAGTGCCAATTGAATTCGTTGAGCTAAATCTTCTCGTTTCCGTTTTAAAAGTCCTTGGGATGTTCCTAAATCTTTATCTTCTTCACGTACCATAATTGTTTTTGCGCCGCTTTGCTGAATATGAGCTTGCAGACGTTTCGCTATCGCTAAGGTAATATCTTTTTCTAAGACTTTGTTCTTTCCTACGGCCCCGGGATCAACTCCGCCATGACCTGCGTCAATAACAACCACTCGATGACCAAGGGTCCAGCTCCAAATTTTCTGGTTTGTGCCTTCAAATTTCCAAGTCGCAGCAAGAATTAGACAAACCATTAGAATGCTGCCTATGATTAACACTTTGCGAGGCCTAAAAGCAACTACCCGGATTGTTTTCATTTTTTCACCCTCCCCATCTATTCCGTCACTACAATATGGGGAGAGGGAGAAAAATATTCGTTGAGTAGGTTACTTTAGATTAAAAAGACAAAACCCCCCAAACCAAGAAGGTCTGAGGGGTTCTGATGATTAACGTTTGGAGAATTGTGGAGCCTTACGGGCTTTCTTCAAGCCGTATTTACGACGTTCCTTCATTCGTGGGTCACGAGTCAGGAAACCGGCGCGTTTCAAGCTTGGACGAAGACTTGCATCAGCCTTCAATAAAGCGCGGGCTATTCCGAGACGAATTGCACCGGCTTGACCGGTAGTTCCGCCTCCGTGAGCAAGGGCGATAACATCATATTTAGCAAGAGTATCCGTTATATTAAAAGGTTGCTGAACAATCATTTCTAAAGTTTTCTTACCGAAGTACTCCGATAATTCACGTTTGTTGATCGTAAATTTCCCTTCACCGGGAATAAGACGAACGCGAGCAATAGCGTTCTTGCGGCGGCCTGTTGCCGCATATTGTAATTGAGTTGCCATAGTTATTCTTCCTCCTTCCTATACCTACTGTATTGTCCAAACTTCAGGTTGTTGAGCTTGATGAGGGTGTGATTCTCCCTTATACACTTTTAACTTAGTGTACATTTGAGCGCCCAACTTGTTATGAGGAAGCATTCCCTTAACAGCATGTTCCATCGCACGTTCAGGCATTGTTTTCATCAGCTTCTTGTAAGGGATCTCTTTCAATCCGCCAGGAAAGCCGGAGTGACGACGATAAAGTTTAGCATTTAGTTTATTACCCGTAAGTAATAACTTTTCTGCATTAATGATAATAACGTGATCCCCTGTATCGACATTCGGGGTAAAAGTTGGTTTATGTTTACCTCTTAGGATACGTGCCGCTTCTGTGGCAACACGGCCCAAAGGGATACCTGCAGCGTCAATGATATACCATTTGCGCTCTTGGTCCTGCGCCTTCGCAAAAAACGTAGTCATGACTTTCCCTCCAAAAATTATCAGTTTTCCGTTTTGTTTCACGCTCATGGGGCTCAATCATGCTCGTGATATGCCAAAGTTATGGGGCTCAAGCACAACCATGACATAAAAACTCATAATGCTATTTTATTTAGATTTTCTTTTCTTGTCAAGTCAATTCCTTGTCAAGTTCAATTTGAAAGACGATTTTCCTCTTCCAGACTCTGATACGACGATTCACGCCGACAAAAGAGCGTTCATAAGGTCAAAACGGCAAGCAATCTGGAAGTTCACTTAGAATTAAGATCGGGAAATACTTCAAAAGGGCTTTCCTCAGTATAATTCACATGGGTCAGAAACAAACCATGAGCGGGAGCAATCAAGCGGGCACGTCTCCGCTCCTGACTCCGAATAATATCCGGTATCTCTTCCGGGACAATTCGCCCTTTTCCCACATCAACGAGTGTACCAACAATAATTCGTACCATATGATACAAAAATCCGTCTCCAACACAAGTTACATAGATCAAATCCTGATCAAACCGTACCTGACAGCGATAAAGCGTTCTTTCAAAAGTTTTGCTGTCACCTCCGGCGGCAGCGAAGGTTTTAAAATTATGCCTTCCTTCCAGAAAATTTGCTGCCGCTTGCATGTTGGAACTATTAAGAGGTACGGGAATGTGCCAGGTATATAACCGTTTAAAAACCTCCGGTATCCGCCGATTATCAATCTGGTAATCATAGCGCTTCCACATAGCAGACCAGCGCGCATTAAAATCGAAAGGGACATTCTCTGCCAGAAGAATACGTATATCCTTAGGCAGCAAACTATTAAAAGCCTTAGGAATTTTATCTTCCGGTATTCTTGCTTCTGTTTCGAAATTAACAATCTGGCCGGAGGCATGAACACCGGCGTCAGTCCGTCCAGCCATAGCTAGAGTCACCTTTTCATCCACCAGTCGTTTCCATACGTCTTCTAAGGTTCCTTGGATCGTAGGACCGGCTGTCTCGATCTGGCGCTGAAAACCATGATAATTTGTACCGTCATAGGCTACCTTGAGCCGTATGTTTCGCATCGTATGCCACCAACCTCCACGAAGTCCCGTTTTAGTGCCAGATTAACAGCAGCAATCCCCATAGTCCAACAGCAATTCCGCCCCAACGGTCAGTAGCGGTTCTTTCATGAATTAAGAAGGTTCTAAAGCTGCCTGAACCATATCCGCGGGCTAACATAGTTTCCCCAAGTTCTTCTGCTCGCTTTAAACTAATAAGAATTATGGGAACAACAAGCTGGCATATCTCCCATGAGCGCTGCAGCCATGTGACTGGCCAATTTCCCTTTATCATTCTCGCCTTCCAGATTAACGCAGCTTCTTCACCCAGGAGCGGAATAAAACGCAAGGTCAGAGTCAGCAAGAGGGCAAATTCTGCTGCTTTAGTTGAAAGTCTAGTCAGTGGTGCGAAATAATAAACAATTCCCAGGCCTTGTTCCATAGGAAGGGTTACTGCCGCAAAAAGCCTGGTCAAACCAAAAATTAAGGTTATTCGCCAGAGCATTAGAACAGCCTGCAATAAACCAACCTTCGACCAGTGCCCCTGCCAGAAGGAAGCTGATTGACCCCAGACCCACCCCGCAGCAAAGCCATAAAATAGCCCTAACCAGATGAGGACAAAAGTCATCCCCCGAAATAACCTCAAAGGCGTATGACTTATGATCACCAGCCCCATTAGTGCCAATGACGTCAGAACTAACCCCTGCCAGCGAGTCAGCGTCAGGAGGAGTGACAAGATCGCCAATCCACCCACCTTTAGCCTTGGGTCCAGCCGATGGAGAACACTATCGCTGAACCAATAGAGTTCATGAGAATTCATCGCCTCTCCTCCTCTTAACAACGAACCCCAGAACAGATGAATTTGTCCTGATAGCTGCTCCACTCCTCGACGGGGCAGTCAAGCGCCACTTCGCCGTTCTCGACGAGCCAAATCCTGTCTGCTGCTCCCAACACGTCTCTAAGATCATGGGTTACGAAAAGAATTGTAATGTCCTGGAGAGAGAAAATCAGCCTCTGGATACTCTCCCTGCTCTTAGCATCCAGGCCAAGCAACGGTTCATCCAGAAGCAGAATCTCCGGTAAGGTCCTCATGGCGGCTGCCAAAGCTACTTTTTGTCGCTCGCCTCCGCTTAGCCTTTCAGGAGCAACCCTTGCCAGATAATCAGGGATCCCATAGCGGTTCAAATACAATCCCTGCTCTAGGCTGAGAGATTTTGGAGCAGACTTTTGCTGGTCGTAAAATATTTCTCCGCAAACACTGCGGCCGATTAGATATTCTCCCGCCTCTTGCAGGACGAAGCCCATTTTTCGTCGCAAATCGCCGATATTATGCTTGTTCATTACTTTTCCGTTAACCGATAAGCGCCCTTCTGACGGCAGGGTAAAGCCATAAACGCTTTCTAAAATTGTTGTTTTACCAGCTCCCGAAGGTCCCACAATTGCCAAAAATTCACCGGGTCTTATAGACTTATCAATCTTTAGACGTGAAAAAAAATCTGCCTCTTCCCATACTAAAATCGGACGTTGATCCTCTTTCATTGGTCTGGCTTTCAACTCTGAAGATCCTTGATTTTGCAGCTTCGTTTCAAACATTGAGAGTTCAGCATAATAATGCTTAAAAGCATCTCTGGGGTTGCCCCAATCAACAAGAAATCCATCAGCAAGAACAAGCAATCTGTCTGCCTGTCGTGCCAGTTCCGAATCGTGGGTAATCCATAGCTGTCCTGTCGTAGGCCGCGCTTTTCTTAGGAGCTCTAAAATTCTCTCTTGAGCTTTGGCATCAAGCATGCTTAACGCTTCATCCAAAATTAAAAAGGATGGTTGAAGTGCTAGGATCGCTGCTGTGACAAGTCTTTGTCGTTGTCCGCCGGATAGTGTCGCGGGTGATTGATTCTCTTTTCCCTGCAGCCCAATCTCGTTTGTCAATTGGGACACATGTTGACGCACAGTTTCTTGATCCATTCCGAGGTTAATTAAACCGAAACCCAACTCTTCAGCAACTGTTGCCCCGATTGTCTGACGCCGTGGATGTTGGCCTATAAAAGCTATCTCCCGCCATCGTTCAACACTCTCCCAGGGAAGAACACTTCCATTTTGCTGTAAGCGGATCTCACCTTTATTGGGTACAATTAGACCAGCAAACAAACGGGCAATAGTCGATTTACCGGCACCGTTCAAACCCATCAGGGCAATGATTTCCCCTTGCCGCCAGTTCATGGTAACTCCTTTGAGGATGTTACCATAGCAAACGTTTTGAAGTTCAAGAACCTTCGGTGAGTTCAAGATACCACTCCCTAAAGTTAGCAAAGGCCGGGTGCTTAACCTGTAAGCAACCCGGCCTTTAGCAACTCGCTTCTAGACGAGTTCAACGATAACCAATGACGCAGCATCTCCTCGGCGCATGCCGAGTTTCATAATACGAGTATAGCCTCCCTGACGGTCAGCATACTTTGGCGCAATGGTATCAAATAATTTTTTAACGACATCCTCATCCATCAGATAAGACATCGTTAAGCGACGTGCTGCCAGATCGCCTTGCTTTCCAAGCGTAATCATCTTTTCAGCAATTGAACTAAGTTCCTTGGCGCGTGCTTCGGTCGTTTCAATACGTTCGTGTTGTAATAGGGAAGTGACAATGTTACGTAACATTGCTCCGCGATGACCTGAATTTCTTCCCAACTTGCGGTAAGGCATTACTTTCCCTCCTTTTGCACCGAATTAGTCCTCAGATGGGCGGAACGATAAACCTAAGTCTTTAAGCTTGAATTCCACTTCTTCTAAAGATTTACGACCAAGGTTACGTACTTTAATCATGTCTTCTTCCGTTTTCTGAGTTAACTCTTCAACGGAGTTAATTCCTGCACGTTTCAAGCAATTGTAAGAACGGACAGACAGATCCAATTCCTCAATGGTCATTTCGAGGATTTTATCTTTAGCTTCTTCTTCTTTTTCTACCATGATTTCAACATTATTGAGTTTATCTGTAAGTCCCATAAAGAGGCGCAAATGGTCGCTCAAAATTTTTGCAGCCGAACTTGTAGCCTCTTCTGGAGAAATACTGCCATTAGACCATACTTCAAGGGTTAACTTGTCATAATCCGTAGTTTGCCCTACCCGAGTGTCCTCTACGGTATAGTTAACCTTGTAAATAGGAGCAAAGATAGAGTCAATAGGGATAACTCCTATAACTTGATCAGGCTTTTTATTTCGGTCTGCAGAAACGTAACCACGTCCGCGTTCTACAGTCATTTCCATAAATAATCGGCCATCATGGTCTAAAGTAGCAATTTTTAAGTCACGGTTTAGAATCTCAATATCTGGGTCGGTTATGATATCTCCCGCCGTCACAATCCCTTCATGTTGGGATTCTAAACGAATGACTCTGGGTTCGTCAGTATAGCCTTTTAAGGCTAAGGACTTTAAATTAAGAATGATGTCAGTGACATCTTCTAAGACACCCGGAATCGTGGAAAACTCATGGAGTACCCCTTCAATTTTGACTGATGTAACCGCTGACCCTTCAAGAGAGGATAACAGGATCCGTCTTAGTGAGTTTCCTAAGGTGATCCCGTAACCCCTTTCCAAAGGCTCAACTACAAATTTTGCATAGGAGTCATCTTCAGAACGCTCGACACACTCGATTCTGGGCTTCTCGATTTCTAACATCGGAATGCACCTTCTTTCTCGAGAACTTGATATACAAACCATCCGACCCATAAGGGCAGAACGTCAACATTAACGGGAGTATTTCTCCACGATGAGGTGTTCTTGAATTGGAAGTTGAATATCTTCACGAGTAGGAAGCGCAACAATGGTTCCTGTAGCTGCATTTGCATCCAGGCTTAACCATCCCGGTACAGAACGTGATCCCAAGTTTTCCAGAAGTTGTTTCACTCTGGGTGAACTCTTACTGCCTTCTTTGACAGCAACAACTTCACCAACACGTACTGAATAGGAAGGTATATCGACTCGTTTACCATTCACGGTAAAGTGACCATGACTCACGAGTTGACGGGCTTCCGGACGGGATGAAGCAAAACCCAAGTGGAATACGACATTATCCAAGCGTCGTTCTAACAAGACTAATAAGTTCTCACCGGTAACTCCTTTGCGGCGAGCTGCCTCATCAAAATAGTGTTGGAATTGTTTTTCCATGACACCATATAAACGACGGGCTTTTTGTTTTTCACGCAACTGAAGACCATACTCAGTAGGCTTCTTGCCACGAGCCTGACCGTGTTGTCCGGGGGCGTAAGCACGACGGTCAATAGCACATTTTCCAGTATAGCAACGTTCCCCTTTAAGGAACAACTTCATACCTTCACGCCGACATAAGCGACAAACTGGTCCAGTATATCTAGCCATGATTACACACCTCCTATACCCTTCTGCGTTTTGGTGGCCGACAACCATTATGTGGAATCGGTGTCACATCTTTAATCAAATTAACTTCTAAGCCTGCAGCTTGCAGAGCACGAATGGCAGCCTCACGTCCTGCTCCAGGACCTTTTACATAACATTCAACATCTTTCAAACCATGTTCCATTGCAGCCTTTGCACAAGTCTCAGCAGCCATTTGTGCTGCAAATGGTGTGCTTTTACGTGAACCTTTAAACCCTAAGGAACCTGCACTTGACCAGGAGAGTGCGTTCCCGCTGGTATCCGTAATGGTCACCATGGTGTTGTTGAAGGTGGACTTGATATGGGCAATTCCACTGTCAATATTCTTACGTTCCCGGCGCTTTGTCCGGACAACTTTACGTGCCATCTCGGTTATCCCTCCTTATTACTTCTTACGTTTTGCTCCGACAGTTTTAGCCGGACCCTTGCGAGTACGAGCATTGGTTTTCGTGCGTTGTCCTCTTACGGGAAGTCCCCGACGATGACGCAAACCACGATAGCAACCAATTTCCATCAGACGCTTGATATTGAGGGAAACTTCGCGACGCAAATCGCCTTCAATTTTAAACTCTTTATCAATAACTTCCCGAAGCTTGCCGACTTCGTCCTCTGACAAGTCACGCACTCGGACATCTGGACTCACACCTGTTTTGGCGAGAATCTTATGTGAAGTCGGAAGCCCAATGCCATAAATATAGGTCAAGGCAACTTCTATGCGTTTCTCGCGCGGTAAATCAACCCCAGCGATACGTGCCATCTAAAATTTACACCTCCAATGTTTTCAGCTCTTACCATTATAAAAATCGGTGCATTAGAGAAAATCTCCAATCAGCCGCGCAACCGAAACTGTTTACCCTTGGCGTTGTTTGTGCTTTGGGTTTTCGCAAATGACCATGATCTTGCCATGTCTGCG
Source organism: Desulfosporosinus sp. SYSU MS00001 (assembly GCF_049943955.1). Lineage (NCBI taxonomy): Bacteria > Bacillati > Bacillota > Clostridia > Eubacteriales > Desulfitobacteriaceae > Desulfosporosinus > Desulfosporosinus sp. SYSU MS00001. The sequence continues at coordinate 346,411 of NZ_JBNFTW010000003.1, read as the reverse complement.
AATAATTTTACATTTTTCGCAGATGGTTTTAACAGAAGGCTTTACTTTCACCGTAATCCCTCCCTTGACTTACTTAAACCTATAAGTGATTCTGCCCCGTGACAGGTCATAGGGAGAAAGTTCCACCGTCACCCGATCACCAGGAAGAATCCTAATAAAATTCATGCGTATTTTACCTGAGACATGGGCCAATACTTTGTGTCCGTTGGGCAATTCCACGGAAAACATCGCATTTGGCAATGGCTCTAATACTTTACCTTCTACTTCAATAACGTCTTCTTTAGACATACTTAAATTCCCCTCCTCTGACAATCCTACGGTATAGACCTAACTTCGAGTCAGAATTTCCAAGCCATTTTCCGTAATTGCGACTGTGTGCTCGAAATGAGACGACGGCTTCTTGTCTTTCGTGACCACAGTCCAGTGATCCTTCAGCGTCAGCACTTCATACGTCCCCATGTTCACCATGGGCTCAATAGCCAAGGCCATACCTACCTCGAGTCGTGGCCCCCGGCCAGGCTTGCCAAAATTAGGGATCTGCGGATCCTCGTGCATGGCTCGGCCAATTCCGTGCCCGACATAATCACGCACAACCGAAAAGCCGTTGTCTTCCACATGCTTTTGAACTGCGTGTGATATATCATAAAGTCGATTTCCAACTTTCGCCTGAGCAATACCGAACATTAATGATTCTTCAGTTACCTTCAAGAGTTTTAGGAGATTTTCATCAACATCTCCGATTGGCAGAGTAACAGCAGCATCTCCGAAATATCCATCAATGACCGCTCCGCAATCAATACTGATAATATCTCCAGATTCTAAACTCCTTAAACTTGGTATTCCATGAACAACCTGTTCATTAACCGATGTGCAGAGTGTTGCCGGAAACCCATTGTAACCTTTAAATGCAGGAATTGCACCTTGAGCACGAATATATTCCTCTGCCTTGCGATCCAATTCAAGAGTTGTAATCCCAGGCCTTGCGACCTCACGCATTAATGCGAGGGTATCTGCCACAATTTTTCCTGCCTTACGCATCCTCTTAAACTGGCTTGCATTTTTAAGCTCTATCATGGTTAATTAGCCCAAGGCCTTGAGAATATCCGCAAAGACCTTATCGATTGGCTGATCGCCATTGATGCGTTTCAGCAGTCCTTGTTGTTGATAGAAATTAATCAAGGGTTCTGTCTGTTGATTATAAACGTTTAAGCGATTCTTGGCAGTTTCCACAGTATCGTCTGAGCGTTGATAAAGCTCTCCGCCGCACTGACCACAGACGCCTTCCTGTTGGGGAGGATTGAAAACCATATGATATGAAGCTCCGCATTTGCGGCAGACACGGCGGCCGGTTAGACGCGGAATTAAGACATCCTCGGCTACTTCGATATTGATGACGCCATCAAGCTTCATGCCAAGACGATCCAAGATCTCATTTAAAGCATTCCCTTGAGCCAGTGTACGAGGGAACCCATCAAGAAGGAACCCTTCAGCACAATCCGGCTGTGCTAATCGTTCAGCAACAATTCCAATGGTAACTTCATCCGGAACTAATCCGCCGGCATCCATATAAGATTTCGCTTTTAGACCTAAAGCAGTTCCTTCTTTAATTGCTGCACGGAACATATCACCTGTGGAGATATGAGGAAAATGGAATTTTTCCACCAGTGGATTTGCTTGAGTACCTTTACCTGCTCCTGGACCGCCCATTAATATAATTTTCATCTCTATTCCTCCTTTACTTCATAAACCCTTGATAATGCCTTGACATAAGCTGGGATTCGATCTGTTTCATCGTTTCAAGCGCAACCCCAACTACGATCAAAAGGGAAGTACCACCAAAATAGATGTTTTTAAGACCCGTCAGTCCCATGACTATTGTCGGTAGAATTGCTATCAATGCAAGGAATATGCCGCCTGCCAGCGTAATGCGGCTAAGAATCTTGGACAGATATTCAGCCGTAGGACGCCCAGGACGAAGGCCAGGGATAAATCCTCCATACTTCTTCAAGTTGTCTGCTACATCCACTGGATTAAAGGTAACAGCCGTGTAGAAGTAAGTAAAGAATATTATGAGCACTGCGTAGACCAGCAAATACGGAATGGACTGAACCGAGCCATTCATGCTGAACCAAGTGTTGACAAATCTCGCAAATCCAGAAGTTGGCATCCATGTTGCAATCGTCTGCGGAAACGCGAGCAAAGAAATCGCGAAGATAACCGGAATAACACCGGCTTGATTAACCTTCAAGGGGATGTGACTGCTTTGTCCTCCATAGACCCGGCGACCAACAACTCGTTTCGCATATTGAACCGACACTCGTCGAGTTCCTTCCTGAACATAGACAACTCCTGCAATAATAAATACCACAATGACTGCCAGTCCAAGAAGCGAAAAGACGTTGATCTCATTGACCGTAAACAAACTATACAAGTATTTTAGAGCATCAGGTACACGAGAAACAATACCTGCAAAAATAATCAGCGAGATACCATTTCCGACACCGTTTTCTGTTATCGCTTCACCAAGCCACATTAAAAATGCTGTACCCGCAGTTAAGACGAGAGCCACCAAAATGTAAATTGCCCACTTCCAAGAGGAGTTGGGAATCATTAAGGCGCTGCGAATCCCAAAGGTAAGACCAAAGGCCTGAACAAAACCCAAAGCAACGGTAGAATATCGTGTATATTGGGTAATTTTTTTGTGGCCATAATCGCCTTCTTTAGAGAGTCTTTCTAAAGATGGGATTACTATCGTCAGCAACTGTAAAATGATAGAAGCTGTAACATAAGGAGTAATGCTTAAGGCAAATACTGTCAGTCTTTTGAAGGAACCCCCTGAGAGCGTGTCCATAAAATCGAACATGCCCCCAGTTCCAAGCATATTCTTTAAAACTTCATGATTAACATACGGAATGGGAATATGTGCTCCGATACGGAAGATCAGGAACATAAGAAGAGTGTAACCGATTTTCTTCCTGAGATCCGCTACATTCCACGCATTCTTCAGGGAATCGAAAATCATACTACTCCACCTCTACTTTGCCACCAGCTGCAACTATCTTTTCTGCCGCGGCAGGGCTGACTTTGTCAATCTTGACGGTCAGAGCTTTGGTTAATTCCCCCGTTGCTAAAATCTTTACACCATCTTTTACAGCCTTAATCAGACCACTCTCTAAGAGGCTTTCAAGGGTGATTACCGTCCCGTTTTCAAAACGTTCTAGATCGCGTACATTCAGAGCAACAATTTCTTTTCTGGAAATATTTTTAAAGCCACGTTTCGGCATTCTGCGGTAAAGTGGATTTTGTCCGCCTTCAAAACCAGGACGGACACCTCCGCCTGCACGGGCATTTTGTCCTTTATGCCCTTTGCCGGCTGTTTTGCCATTACCCGATCCTATTCCACGCCCGAGACGTTTCGGGGCATGAGTTGATCCTTCAGCAGGCTTAAGATCATGCAGTTTCATACTCGCCCACACCTCCTTCTATTGAACTTGTTCGACTGTTACTAAATGCATACATTTATGAATCATCCCTAAAATGCCTGGGGAGTCTTCATGAACAGCACTTGAGCCAACTTTTCCCAGTCCAAGTGCTTGCAAAACTTTATGCTGCGCCTTTGAATAACCAATCGGACTCTTCGTCAGCGTCACTTTAATTTTCATGACCAACCCTCCTTAACCTAGAATTTCTTCTACGTTTTTACCTCGGAGTTTGGCAATCTCATCTGGACGCTTAAGAGATTTTAACGCAGCCATTGTCGCATTGACCATATTATGCGCGTTTGCCGAACCCAAAGACTTTGCTAAGATATCATGCACGCCTGCAGCTTCAAGAACCGCACGAACTGCGCCTCCTGCAATAACACCAGTTCCTTTGGAAGCTGGCTTTAACAAAACTTGTCCTGCGCCGAATATTCCTACAATAGGATGAGTAATGGTCGTACCATGCATAGGAATAGAAAGAAGGTTCTTCTTCGCATCTTCGACTCCCTTGCGGATAGCCTCAGGAACTTCACCAGCTTTGCCTAATCCTGCTCCTACACGTCCATGACCATCACCAACAACAACGAGGGCACTGAAACTAAAGCGGCGTCCGCCCTTTACAACTTTAGCAACACGGGCTATATGAACGACCCTCTCATTCAACTCCGACTTGTTTGCTTCGAATTTCGCCAATTTGATTTTTCCCTCCTTTACCCTAGCTTAAAAGCTGAGTCCAGCTTCACGTGCTGATTCTGCTAATGCAGAGATTCGGCCATGATAGAGATTGCCTCCACGATCGAAAACAACCTGCGTAATCCCTTTTTCAAGAGCTTTCTTTGCGATCATTTCGCCGACTTTTTGAGCCCCAGAAGTATTTCCACCGGACAGGTTTGCTGCTTTAAATTCCGGATCAAGGGAAGAAGCAGCTGCCAGTGTCACACCAAGCTCATCATTGATCACTTGAGCGTAGATATGATTCAAGCTTCGAAATACTGCCAAACGCGGACGATCTGCGACGCCGGTTATTGCTTTGCGGATACTCTTATGCTTTTTAATGCGAAGAGCCTTTCGATCAATGCGCTTAATCAAAGGGTACACACTCCTTTCAGAACTGCAAGAGATTTGGCCCTTGCTATTTTGGATTATTTCTTAGCGCCGCCCTTTTTACCGCCGGTCTTACCAACTTTACGACGTACAACTTCAGTTTCATACTTAATTCCTTTGCCTTTATAAGGCTCAGGCAGTCGTTCTGAGCGGACAACAGCCGCAAAAGCTCCGACAAGCTCCTTATCCATTCCTTTAATTAGGATCTTATTGGGAGCTGGAACTTCGAAATCAATACCTTCAAAAGGCACTAATTCCACAGGGTGGGATTTACCAACCGTTAAAACAAGCTTGTTACCTTGCTTAGCTGCACGGTAGCCAACACCAACCATATCAAGTCCTTTTGTGAACCCGTTTGTCACACCTTCTACCATATTGGCAATCAAAGTGCGAGACAACCCATGTAAGGATCGGCTCAAAGGTTCATCATCGGCTCGAGTGACAGTGACCTGTGAATTTTCTACTGTGACCGTCATTAATGAATGAATTTGTCTGCTCAGGGTACCTTTAGGACCCTTTACAGTGACCAAGTTATCCTCTATTTTGATGTCGACACCATTGGGGATTCCAATGGGACGCTTACCAATTCTGGACATTCACTGCACCTCCCATTGTGATAATTACCAAATATAGGAGATTACTTCTCCTCCAAGGCCCTCTTTACGGGCTTTCCTATCCGTCATAATCCCCTTTGAAGTTGAGATAATGGCAACTCCGAGGCCTCCGAGGACTTTGGGAATTTCATCCTTTTTCGCATAGACACGCAATCCTGGACGGCTTATTCGCTTAAGCCCAGTAATAACGCGTTCACGATTGGGACCATATTTCAAATACATCCGGATAACACCTTGTTTGTCGTCCGCAATATACTCTACGTCTTTAATATAGCCTTCGGCTTTAAGCAACTCCGCAAGCTCCCGTTTAATCCGTGATGATGGTACCTCAACCTTGTCGTGATAAACCATCCCAGCGTTGCGGATACGTGTTAGAAAATCTGCAATCGGATCTGACATTGACACTTCAGTCGTCCCCCTTCCTTACAATAGTTTTACCAACTGGCCTTCGTGACCCCAGGAAGTTCACCTTTGTGAGCCAACTCCCGGAAGCAAACCCGGCATATACCAAACTTCCGAATATAAGCATGGGGACGTCCACAAAGCTTACAACGGTTATGCGAACGTACGGCGAACTTTTGCCCGCGATTTTGGCGGACAACCATCGATGTTTTAGCCACGCTCTTGAACCTCCCTTTCTTTAATCACGATACGGCATTCCGAATCCGCGAAGCAACTCACGCGCTTCTTCATCGGTCTTTGCCGTCGTTACGAAAACTACATCCATGCCGCGGAGCTTATCGATCTTGTCATACTCAATTTCTGGGAAAATCAATTGCTCCTTGATCCCTAAAGTGTAGTTTCCACGTCCGTCAAATGCCTTACCTGAGATTCCGTGGAAATCACGAACGCGGGGTAATGCCACACTTAAGAGGCGATCCATAAATTCATACATTCTTTCACCGCGAAGAGTTACCTTGCATCCGATGGGCATACCTTCACGAAGTTTAAAAGCTGCAATTGATTTTTTAGCTCTGGTCACAATGGGTTTTTGCCCTGTGATAATCATAAGATCTCCTACAGCAGAATCAATCGCTTTGGAGTTTTGAACAGCTTCTCCCACACCCATGTTGACCACAATCTTTTCAAGTTTAGGGATTTGCATAACATTTTTATAAGCAAACTTCTGCTGCAGCGCAGGAGCTATTTCACTAATGTATCTGTCTCTTAGACGAGCCACTGGGGTCCCTCCTTTCGCGATTAGTGTTTATCGGGTAGATTCACTCCGCAATGTTTGCAGACGCGAACTTTTCCGTTATCCGTTAACTTGAAGCTTACACGAGTCACGGAATTACACTCTTGGCAATATAGCATAACGTTAGAACTGGCCATCGGAGCTTCCTTGGAAATAATACCGCCTTGAGGCATTGCTTGAGAGGGTTTTGTGTGACGTTTAACAATATTAGCCTTTTCTACGACAACGCGGCCCTTTTTCGGGAATACTTCGATTACATTACCTTTTTTACCGGCATCTTTACCGCTGATGACCATGACATAATCGCCTTTTTTAACGTGTAGTTTATTAGGTTGTACTTTATGCTTAGTAGCAGTCACTTTCTTCACCTCCATCTATCATGGGGTCTTAGATAACTTCCGGTGCCAGGGAAATAATTTTCATATAATTATCACGCAGTTCACGTGCAACAGGTCCAAAAATACGTGTTCCACGAGGACTCTTGTCATCTCTGATAATGACGGCAGCATTCTCGCTGAAACGGATATATGAACCGTCTGTACGTCGAATTTCTTTCTTGGTGCGGACAACAACTGCCTTAACAACGTCACCCTTTTTAACAACGCCCCCTGGCGTTGCCTCTTTAACAGAAGCTACGATAATATCTCCAATTGATGCATACCGACGCATTGAGCCCCCGAGCACCCGAATACACATCAATTCTTTTGCACCAGAGTTGTCTCCAACCCGAAGCCTAGTTTGTACCTGGATCATTCCCTTTGACCCCCTTCCGAACTAAATATCAGTAAATTAGAGCGCAATAGCCCTTTCCAGAACTTTAACCATGCGCCAGCATTTATCCTTGCTTAAACGGCGAGTTTCCATGATTGTAACAGTATCGCCGATATGAGCTTCATTATTCTCGTCATGAGCTTTAAATTTCTTCGTGCGAGTAAATGTCTTTTTATATAGAGGGTGGCTTTCAGTAATTTCTACAGAGACAACAATGGTTTTATCCATTTTATCGCTGACTACTTTGCCGATCCGAACTTTACGCTGGGCTCTTTCCACGCTAAAAAGCCTCCTTTCTCAACTTAAGAACGTTCAATCTTTAATTCACGTTCGCGCAAAATCGTCTTGCCACGAGCAATTCCTTTGCGGATTTCACGGATTCGCATCGGGTTATCAAGTTGTCCCGTTGCCAATTGGAAACGCAAATTAAACAGTTCGGTTTTGTAATCGTCAATCTGCTTAACGACTTCATCATCTGTCAGATCACGGTAATCCTTAGTTTTCATTTGCGTCACCTCCTAGTAAATCTGCACGGGAAGCGATCTTACATTTGATCGGGAGTTTATGCATTGCTAAACGAAGAGCCTCACGAGCGACGTCCTCAGCAACACCGTCGAGTTCAAACATGACACGACCTGGTTTGACAACGGCTACCCAATATTCCGGGGAACCTTTACCACTACCCATACGAGTTTCAGCAGGTTTAGCCGTAATTGGCTTATCCGGGAAAATCTTTATCCATACTTGACCGCCCCGTTTAATATATCGAGTCATAGCAATACGTGCAGCTTCAATCTGACGATTGGTAATCCAGCCGCTTTCCAGGGCTACAAGACCGTATTGACCAAAGGTAATCGTGGTACCGCGAGTTGCTTTACCAGTCAGCCGACCACGATGCTGTTTTCTATGTTTCACTCTGGTTGGGACTAACATTTAGTTTCCTCCTTCCACCTGAGCGACGACCTTCTTCGCTGGAAGAACCTCACCTTTATAAATCCAAACTTTGATACCAATTTTACCGTACGTGGTATTAGCTTCGGCAAATCCGTAGTCAATATCAGCACGCAAGGTGTGAAGGGGCACTTTACCTTCATGATACCATTCTGTTCGGGCGATTTCGGCTCCAGCCAGACGACCGCTGCATTGAATTTTAATTCCCAATGAACCTTGACGCATGGTCCTGCCAACCGTTTGTTTCATGGCACGACGGAAGGATACACGCTTTTCCAGTTGTTGGGCTATATTTTCGGCAACTAATTGCGCATCCAACTCAGGCTTTTTAACTTCAACAATGTTAACAGCAACTTGCTTGCCAGTCATGGCTTCGAGCTGCTTTCGCAAATTTTCAACTTCTGCACCACCGCGACCGATAACAATCCCTGGTTTAGCAGCATAAACTGATATCTTGATACGGCTAGCCGCACGTTCAATCTCAACTTTGGGACAACCAGCTTGTTTAAGCTTGTTTTTAACGAATTCACGAATTTTTAGATCTTCGTGAAGAAGTTCTACGTAGTTTTTATCTGCATACCATCGGCTTTCCCAATCACGGATTATCCCGATGCGGAGGCCTTTGGGATTAACCTTTTGACCCACAGCTTTAGTCCTCCTTCTTCTCGCCGACAACCACGGTAATGTGACTGGTCCGTTTCCGGATTTGATCAGCACGTCCCATAGCTCTTGGCTTAATGCGTTTTAAAGTTGGTCCTTCATCCACACAAATTTGAGTGATGATAAGTTCATCCGTATCCATGTCATAATTATGCTCTGCATTTGCAACTGCTGATTTGAGCACCTTTGTAACATCAGCACTTGATCCCTTAGCAGTAAATTGTAGAATGGCGAACGCATCACTAACCTTTTTGCCGCGGATCAAATTTACAACTTGGCGCACCTTACGAGGAGAGATACGTACGTATTTTGCCACTGCTTTTGCTTGCATGTGTCTTTAGCCTCCTCTCGAATTATCGTAGACCGCTGGACTTTTCACTGCCAGCATGGCCCTTATAGGTGCGAGTCGGCGCGAACTCGCCAAGTTTATGCCCTACCATATCTTCGGTAATATAGATAGGGACATGTTTCCGTCCATCATGAACTGCAATAGTAAAACCAATCATTTGCGGGAAAATTGTTGAGCGTCTGGACCATGTCTTGACAACGCGCTTGTCACCGGATTCGTTCATCGCGTCAACACGTGCGAGGAGACGAGCTTCGACGAAAGGTCCTTTTTTTACAGATCTGCTCATTCATGGGCCTCCTTTCGACTACTTACTGCGCCGTTTCACAATAAAGCGATTCGACAAATTCTTTTTCTTCCGAGTCTTTGCACCAAGAGCTGGTTTTCCCCAAGGTGTAACAGGGTTACGACCGATCGAGTTACGACCTTCACCACCGCCGTGAGGGTGATCGCAAGGGTTCATAACAGAACCACGGACCGTCGGGCGTATTCCCAGCCAGCGCGAACGTCCAGCCTTACCAATGTTAATGTTTTCATGGTCTAAATTCCCGACCTGTCCAATGGTAGCGCGGCATTCGAGCCGAATCATGCGCATTTCGCCGGAAGGGAGACGTAATGTGGCATAAGCGCCCTCTTTAGCCATTAATTGAGCCGAAGCTCCAGCTGTTCGAACTATTTGGGCTCCTTTGCCGGGTTTCATCTCAATGTTATGCAATAAAGTACCAACCGGTATATTTTGCAGAGGCAGTGCATTTCCCACTTTGATATCCGCCTCCGGTCCGGATACGATCATTTGATCGATTTCCAATCCATTGGGGGCAAGGATATAAGCTTTAAATCCATCTTTGTAATTGAGCAGTGCAATATTAGCAGATCGGTTAGGATCATATTCAATACTGGCCACCCGAGCCGGAATACCATCTTTATTCCGCTTAAAATCAATTTCGCGATACATTCTCTTATGTCCGCCGCCTTTATGGCGTACGCTTAGATGACCTTCGCTATTACGACCGGCTTTCTTGCGCAACGGCTTTAACAAGGAACGTTCCGGCTCAGTTCTAGTGATTTCCTCAAACGTCGAAACAGTCATTTGACGTCGACTGGCTGACGTTGGTTTAAATGACTTCAGTGCCATAGGTTTCTTTCCTCCTTTGCTTTAAGCTGCTTACAGGCCTGCGAAGTTTTCAATTCTATCTCCAGCTTTAAGCGTAGCAATCGCTTTTTTTCGGTTCGGGGTCTTTCCGGCATACTTGCCTACCCGTTTCATTTTTCCACGAACATTGATCGTGCGAATTTCAACCACTGAAACCTTGAACATTTTTTCCACTGCAGCTTTAATTTCGATTTTGTTGGCAGCCGGATTTACCCAGAAGGAGTATTTGTTTTCCTCAACAAGACCAACGGATTTTTCAGAAATAACCGGGTTTTTGAGGACCTCACGTGCGTCGCGCATTACGCAAACACCTCCTCTGTTTTTGATACAGCAGCCTTAGTCATCACTAGGACATCATGATTGAGCAAGTCTACAACATTCATTCCGGCAACATCCATTGAGATTACACCCTCTATGTTGCGAGCCGAACGAAATACTGCATCGTCAGCCTCATCCGTGACAATCATGGCCTTCTTGTTAACTTGAAGAGCCTTAAGGAGCTTGACGATTTCACGAGTCTTAACCTCTGCGAGGTTCAGATCATCCAAAACAATGAGCTGTTGCTCTATAACCTTCGAAGAGAGTGCCGAATGCAAAGCCAAACGACGAACTTTCTTCGGTAATTTAAATCCATATTTCCGTGGTTTCGGCGCGAATATAACACCGCCGCCTCTCCAAACCGGGGAGCGTGAGCTTCCAGAACGCGCACGGCCAGTTCCCTTTTGACGCCAAGGTTTACGTCCGCCTCCGCGTACTTCACCACGCAGCAGAGCAGATTGTGTTCCCTGCCGAAGAGAAGCTAATTGGGAAACTACAGCCGAATGAAGAACATGAACATTTGGTACTATTCCAAAGACATTATCACTAAGTTCAATTTCACCAACGGGTGCGCCTTGCATATTTACTACTTGAACTTTAGGCATTGCTTATTCCTCCTTTCTCAGTGCTACTTCGCCTTGTTCGCCTTGACAGAAGGCTTCAGAATGAGCAATGATTTTTTCGCTCCCGGGACAGCCCCTTTGATCAAGATCAAATTTTTATCTAAGTCAACTCGGATAATCTCCAAGTTTTGTACTGTTACACGTTCGCCGCCCATTCGGCCTGGCAAAACACGTCCTTTAAATACTCGAGCCGGACCCTTCGCGCCAAGGGAACCTGAACGGCGATGATACTTAGATCCATGAGCCATCGGTCCGCGACTGGCACTATTGCGTTTGATCATGCCTTGAAAACCTTTACCTCTTGAGGTACCAACGACATCCACTTTATCGCCGACTGCAAAAAGATCTACATTAACTTCTTGGCCGATTTCATAATTGTCGATGTCATTAACTTTAAATTCCCGGACATACCGCATAGGCTTTAAACTTGCCTTTTGAAAATGCCCTTGGCGAGGCTTGTTTGCCAGGCTTTCACGAAGTACGGAGAAACCCAATTGGATAGCATTATATCCATCTGAGGCAACCGTTTTCTTTTGAACCACCGGGCAAGGACCTGCTTCCACGACTGTGACCGGAATAACTTTACCCTCACTTGTGAAGACTTGAGTCATCCCTATTTTTTTACCTAGAATTCCTTTTGACACGAATGCCACCTCCTAGACGCTTTGAAGTGCGCCAGAATACTCTGGTGCACGAGAGCGTCACCTTATTTATCTTACCGCGATATTTTTACACGCTACCGGGTGTTTCTCGCGACAAGCACATCCTATTATATCATAAGTTTTTTTATTAAGCTACAAAAACTTATGATTTTTAAGCTTTATTTAAAGCTTAATTTCAATGTCTACCCCTGCAGGCAGATCTAAACGCATTAATGCATCCACAGTTTTAGATGTTGGTTCAAGGATATCGATTAAACGTTTATGGGTCCGCATCTCGAATTGTTCTCTTGAGTCCTTATTAACGTGGGGCGAACGCAAAATCGTGTAAACATTCTTCTCAGTCGGGAGCGGAATCGGGCCACTGACCTGAGCTCCGGTACGTTTTGCTGTGTCTACAATACGTTCTGCAGATTGATCTAACGTTTTGTGATCGAAAGCTTTCAAGCGAATTCTAATCTTTTGACTCATGTTTCTTCTACCTCCTTAATTCCCGTTACACGGGTCGAGCGCAAAAATTCCCTAGACAAGCGGAGTCACTTGCCCAGCAACCTTTTACGCCATTCCAGATATCAGCGGTCAGATGCCGGAGATCTGATAGACGAGTATGACCACAGCTATCGACATTCCTTTACCTGACCTTCGCAATTAGAGAGGAAGAATCTCTTCCTCTCTAAATCTCGTGCCTTGAATGCATTAATTAGGCGTAAATCTTGGCAACGATTCCTGAACCAACTGTACGTCCGCCTTCACGGATAGCGAAGCGAAGTCCTTCTTCCATAGCAATTGGAGTGATGAGCTCAACATCTATCGTTACACGGTCTCCAGGCATAACCATTTCGGTTCCTTCAGGAAGGTTGATAACACCGGTTACATCCGTTGTACGGAAATAGAATTGGGGACGATAGTTGTTAAAGAAAGGAGTATGACGTCCGCCTTCTTCTTTATTCAGGATGTAAACCTCGCCGGAAAATTTGGTGTGAGGCTTAATGGAACCGGTTTTAGCTAAAACTTGACCGCGTTCAATGTCTTTACGCTCAACACCACGGAGAAGTGCACCAATGTTATCGCCGGCTTGGGCTTGGTCTAAGAGTTTGCGGAACATTTCAACACCGGTTACAACTGTCTTACGAGCAGCAGCGCTTAAGCCAACAATCTCAACTTCGTCTCCGACTTTAACTGCACCACGCTCAACACGGCCGGTAGCAACAGTACCACGACCGGTAATCGTGAAAACGTCCTCAACAGGCATCAAGAAAGGCTTATCGGTATCGCGTTCTGGAGTAGGGATGTAGGAATCAACGGCATCCATCAGATTCCAGATCTTTCCGCACCACTCGCACTCACGTTTACCGCAGCCACATTGAAGGGCTTTAAGTCCAGAACCGGGAATGATGGGGATATTGTCGCCATCAAATTCATAAGAGCTTAAGAGTTCACGGATTTCCATTTCAACAAGCTCTAAGAGTTCAGCGTCATCAACCATATCAGCTTTATTAAGCCAAACAACAATACTGGGAACACCAACTTGGCGAGCCAAGAGGATATGTTCACGAGTTTGCGGCATCGGGCCGTCAGCAGCTGATACAACGAGGATAGCGCCGTCCATTTGAGCAGCACCGGTGATCATGTTCTTAACATAGTCAGCGTGCCCTGGGCAGTCAACGTGTGCATAGTGACGAGTTTCTGTCTCATACTCAACGTGAGCTGTAGAAATGGTAATACCACGTTCGCGCTCTTCTGGAGCCTTGTCAATTTGGTCGAATGCGGTAGCAATAGCACCGCCGACTTTAGAAAGAACAATTGTGATTGCAGCAGTAGTGGTAGTTTTGCCATGGTCTACGTGTCCGATGGTTCCAACGTTAACGTGAGGTTTTGTACGTTCATATTTCGCTTTTCCCATGTTTTTCACTCCTTTAAATTATTTCAGGGATTTATAATTCAGTGAGGTGCCGAGGTTGTGATCATAACTTATCAGCTTGAATCGCAGCCTCGGACTTCAAACCTCGCTTACGAACCTTGACGTTTAGCAATAATTCCATCAGCGATGGTCTTTGGAACTTCTTCGTAATGGTCAAATTGCATCACGTAAACACCGCGGCCTTGAGTGGCTGAACGCAAATCAGTCGAATAGCCAAACATTTCGGCAAGAGGAACAAAACCGCGAACAACCTGAGAATTTCCGCGAGCTTCCATACCTTCAATACGTCCGCGGCGGGAACTGATATCACCAATAACATCGCCCATGTATTCCTCAGGGACCGTTACTTCAACTTTCATTACAGGTTCCATAATTACCGGATCAGCTTTTAGGGCACCGGCTTTGAAAGCCATCGAACCGGCAATCTTAAAGGCCATTTCCGAAGAGTCAACATCATGATAGGAACCGTCAACGACTGTAGCCCGAATATCAAGAGCAGGATATCCTGCGAGGATACCGTTTTGCATAGCTTCTTCGATACCATCACCGATTGGGTTGATATATTCGCGAGGAATAACCCCTCCAACGATCTTGTTAACAAACTCAAATCCAGATCCGGGTTCCAGAGGTTCAAATTCGACCCAGCAGTGTCCATATTGTCCACGTCCGCCCGACTGCCTTACAAATTTACCTTCAGCTTTAACTGCTTTGCGAATGGTCTCTTTATAAGCAACTTGCGGACGTCCAACATCACATTGAACTTTAAATTCACGCTGCAGACGGTCAACAATAATCTCCAGGTGGAGCTCGCCCATTCCGGCAATAATTGTTTGTCCGGTCTCTACATCAGTACGCATTCTGAACGTCGGGTCTTCTTCAGCCAAACGTGAAAGCGCGCCGCCCATCTTTTCCTGGTCGGCTTTTGTTTTCGGCTCAATAGCAACGTCAATAACCGGTTCAGGGAAGACCATTTTTTCAAGGATAATCGGTATTTTTTCGTCACAAAGAGTATCTCCAGTAGTCGTTTCTTTCAAACCGACTGCAGCGGCGATATCCCCTGAACGAACCTCAGGAATATCTTCACGGTGGTTAGCATGCATTTGGAGAATACGTCCGATACGTTCCTTCTTGCCTTTTGTCGAGTTAAAGACATAGGAACCTGCACTTAGTACACCGGAATAAACACGGAAGAAAGCCAGCTTTCCGACAAAGGGGTCTGCCATGATCTTAAAGGCCAAAGCAGAGAATGGTTCCTCATCGGATGCGGTTCGATGATCCTCTTCGCCTGTATCCGGATGAACCCCTTTAATGGGGGGGACATCCAAAGGAGACGGCATATAGTCTACGACTGCATCCAAAAGAGGCTGAACGCCTTTATTTTTAAAAGCGGAACCACACAATACCGGAATAAAGGTATTGCTGATAACTCCTTTGCGTATACCGGTTCGTATTTCTTCTTCCGTTAATTCTTCACCTTCGAGGTACTTCATCATGAGCTCTTCGTCGGTCTCTGCAACTGCTTCAACAAGCTTCTCGCGATACTCATTTGATATTTCCTGTAACTCTTCAGGAATCGCGTTATGCTCCGCGGTTGTACCTAAGTCATCCGTGTAAATGATCGCAGTCATTGTTACCAAATCCACGACACCTTTAAAGTTGTCTTCCACTCCGATAGGCACCTGAATTGGTACAGGCTTAGCACCCAATCTATCCGCGATCATAGAAACACCACGGAAGAAGTCGGCTCCCATCCGGTCCATTTTATTAATATATGCAATACGCGGAACTTTGTATTTGTCCGCTTGACGCCAGACGGTTTCAGACTGCGGTTCGACTCCGCCAACTGAGCAGAATACTGCTACAGCACCATCAAGTACCCGCAGAGAACGTTCAACTTCGACGGTGAAATCCACGTGCCCTGGTGTGTCAATGATGTTAATCCTATTATTTCTCCATTGACAGGTCGTTGCTGCTGAAGTAATCGTGATGCCGCGTTCTTGCTCCTGAACCATCCAGTCCATTGTTGCTGCGCCATCATGTACTTCACCAATTTTATGCACGCGTCCTGTATAGAATAGAATACGTTCTGTCACCGTTGTTTTTCCAGCATCAATATGGGCCATAATCCCAATATTACGCGTATTTTCAAGCGAGTTTTGTCTTGCCACTGCGATTCCCCCTTTCTGTCAAAATCAGTGTGCCTCAAACTACCATTTGTAATGCGCAAAAGCTTTATTCGCTTCAGCCATTTTATGCATATCTTCCTTCTTTTTGACAGCACCGCCGGTATTATTAGCGGCATCGAGCAACTCAGCAGCAATTTTCTCCTGCATCGTTTTCTCGCCCCGCTTGCGAGCCATTGAGACAATCCAGCGGAGTGCGAGAGTCGATCGTCGTTCTGCACGTACTTCGATAGGAACTTGATAGTTGGCTCCACCGACACGACGGGCCTTAACTTCTAAAACGGGCATGACATTTTTCATAGCATTATTGAAGACTTCCAACGGATCTTTGCCGACTTTTTCTTGAATCATATCAAAGGCACTATAGCAAATAGCTTCAGCCGTCCCCTTTTTGCCATCTAACATAATTTGGTTGATAAACTTAGTGACCGTCTGATTTTTATAAATCGGATCGGGCAGAACTTCTCGTTTCGCAATATATCCCTTACGTGGCATTAGTTTCCCTCCTTTATAGCGTACTCAAGCACTCAAAGCAAAATTAGGCTTTTTTCGGACGTTTTGCCCCGTATTTCGAGCGGCCTTGTGCACGTTTTTGCACAGCCGTTGTATCAAGGGCGCCGCGAATTACGTGATAACGTACGCCTGGCAGATCCTTAACACGACCTCCACGGAGAAGAACCACGGAGTGCTCTTGAAGGTTGTGACCAATACCCGGAATATATGCAGTAACTTCCAGTTGATTTGTCAAACGAACACGGGCAACCTTACGAAGCGCAGAGTTAGGCTTTTTAGGAGTGGTGGTATAAACCCTCGTGCAAACCCCTCTCTTTTGTGAAGAGCCGCCAGACGGGAATTGTTTGCGTTTTAAAGAGTTATAGCCCCACTGTAATGCCGGAGCTGTCGACTTTTTCTCAACTGAAGTACGACCTTTACGAATGAGTTGGTTAATTGTCGGCATGTCTTTACCTCCTTTCTGATCAAATCAATATACAAGGAATTGCTTGCTTCAGCATTTAGCAAGCAATTCCAAAACCAGCAGTAAATAAATCAGTCCTTCAAAACAGCCGCCACAGCTGTTCCTACTTCAATCCCGCAGGCTTTGCCAAGATCCTTCATTGTAGGCACCTCTTGATGTTCAACATCATGGGTGCGGCACCATTCAATAATCGGGCGCAAAACATGGGACTCTGCATCTTTAGCAACATATACGCACCGTACAAGTCCTTTTTCCAAGGCGCGTTGAGTCTGCTTTAAGCCAACGGTTTTATTTTTAGCCTGTTTAAAGGTTTCATCAAGCAACAATATGCTTTCCTCCCTTAGCACACACTATAGTAGTTTAGCATTTGCATTCAAAGGTGTCAATAATTTCAAACCAGATTTGTTTCAGAGGTTTTGATATTGCGGTAACGAGCCATCCCCGTGCCTGCAGGAATGAGCTTGCCAATGATGACATTCTCTTTGAGTCCCAAGAGAGGATCCACCTTTCCTTTAATGGCTGCCTCAGTAAGGACTCGAGTCGTTTCCTGGAAGGAAGCCGCAGACAGGAAGGAGTCTGTTGCCAAAGAAGCCTTGGTAATTCCCAGCAGAACGGCATGTGCGACAGCCGGTTCTCCTCCATTGGCGATCGCTGTAGCGTTTTCATCTTGGAAATCAAATATATCTATGAGACCGCCCGGAAGCAGGCTTGTGTCCCCAGCATCATCTATTTTCACCTTACGAAGCATCTGGCGAACCATGACCTCAATATGTTTATCGTTAATGTCAACCCCCTGAAGGCGATAAACACGCTGAACTTCACCTACGAGATAAACCTGAACCCCTCTCAGGCCCTTTACCTTCAGCATATCGTGAGGGTTAATACTTCCTTCTGTCAGTTCATCCCCTGCTTCAACCATCTGCCCGTCCCGCACTCTGAGACGTGATCCATAAGGTATTGTATAAGTCACATGTTCATCGGATTCGGTAGTGATCTCCACTTCCCGGCGTCCCTTAACTTCACTGACCGCTACTTTTCCTTTGACTTCAGATATTATCGCTTGGCCTTTTGGTTTACGGGCTTCGAAAAGCTCTTCTACCCGCGGAAGACCTTGAGTAATATCGTCACCGGCTACACCACCGGTATGGAATGTCCTCATTGTCAACTGCGTACCCGGTTCACCGATAGACTGTGCCGCGATAATCCCCACTGCTTCGCCCATTTCAACCGGACGTCCTGTAGCTAGGTTTCGTCCATAACATTTCTTGCAAACGCCATAACGGGAAGTACAGGCCAGAACGGAGCGAATAACCACCGAATCAAATATCGAGGCGATTTCTTTAGCTTGCTCTTCCGTCATTTCCTTATCCGGAGCAGCAAGGAGTTTTCCTGTTGTAGGATGGTATAACTCTTCCAGCAGGAAACGGCCCACTAGTCGTTCTTCCAAGGACTCAATGATTTCCGGACCATCCTTGATATCTTCGACTATGATACCAGTCGTTGTTCCGCAGTCCTCCTCACGTACAATAACATCTTGAGAAACATCGACCAGACGACGGGTCAGATACCCTGAGTCTGCCGTCCTTAGAGCTGTATCAGCCAGACCTTTCCGGGCACCGTGGGAGGAAATGAAGTATTCCAAAACCGTCAGTCCTTCACGGAAATTGGCCTTAATCGGCAATTCAATGGTACGTCCGGATGGATCAGCCATAAGACCCCGCATTCCGGCCAGCTGCCGGAGCTGTTGAATATTACCCCGTGCTCCTGAAGTTGCCATCATATAGACAGGATTGAACTGATTTAAGCTTTCCATCAAGGCATCGGTGACTGTCTTAGTCGCTTTAGCCCAAGTATCAATAACTAAATTATAACGCTCTTCATCGGTAATTAAACCTCGGCGATACTGCAATTCTGTTTTGGCAACGGCCTGGTCGGCGTTGGAGAGAATTTCCGTTTTCGCTTCAGGAACGGTGATATCCATTAGACCAACGGTCATCCCTGCACGGGTCGAGAACTTAAATCCTTGACTTTTCAGTCCGTCCAGCAGTGCGGCGGTTGCTTCATAGCCGGCAATTCTGTAGGTCTTGGCCACAATCTCACCTAGACCCTTTTTGCCGACAACTTCATTGAAGTAGCCGATCTCTTTAGGGATTACAGAATTGAAGATCAGACGACCGACTGTTGTCTCCAAAAGTCCATCATCACGGCGAACCTGAATCTTTGCTTGTAAATGAACTTCACCCGAATCATAGGCTAAAACTGCTTCATCAAAGTCTTTGAATATTTTTCCTTCGCCAAAAGCCCCCGGTCGTTCCATCGTTAAGTAATAGGAACCTAAGACCATATCCTGGGTAGGAGTTTGTACAGGCCGGCCATCCTTAGGATTTAAGATGTTATGAGAGGCCAGCATCAACAAACGTGCTTCGGACTGAGCTTCTGCAGACAATGGGACGTGAACAGCCATTTGGTCTCCGTCGAAGTCAGCATTATAGGCTGTGCAGACGAGAGGGTGAATCTGTAAGGCACGTCCTTCAACTAAGCTAGGCTCAAAAGCCTGAATTCCCAAACGGTGAAGGGTTGGAGCACGATTCAAGAGGACCGGATGATCGGTAATAACCTCCTCCAAAACGTCCCAAACTTCAGGGCGTACGCGCTCAACCATTCGTTTAGCGCTTTTAATATTATGGGCATGCCCTTCATTAACGAGCTTCTTCATAACAAAGGGTTTAAAGAGTTCTAAGGCCATTTCCTTAGGAAGGCCGCATTGGTGCAATTTAAGGTTCGGCCCGACCACAATAACGGAACGTCCCGAATAGTCTACGCGTTTTCCTAAAAGGTTTTGACGGAAACGCCCTTGTTTTCCTTTCAGCATATCGCTCAGAGACTTCAGCGGACGGTTCCCCGGACCTGTCACTGGACGGCCACGCCGTCCATTGTCAATCAGAGCATCAACCGCTTCTTGGAGCATTCGTTTCTCATTGCGAACGATGATATCCGGTGCCCCTAAATCCAAAAGGCGTTTCAGTCGATTGTTACGGTTGATCACCCGTCTGTAAAGGTCATTAAGGTCTGACGTAGCAAATCTGCCGCCGTCCAATTGAACCATAGGACGCAGTTCAGGCGGGATTACCGGTACGACATCCATAATCATCCATTCCGGACGATTACCTGATTGCTTAAAGGCTTCAACGACTTCTAAGCGACGAATAGCGCGAATTTTTCGTTGCCCGGAAACTTCTTTCAGTTCGCCGCGCAGTTCATCATTGAGTTTATCCAAATCCATTTCTGCGAGCAGAAGTTTGATGGCTTCAGCGCCCATACTTGCTTGAAAACGGTCATCATACTTCTCACGGTATTCACGATATTCTGTTTCAGTCAAAAGCTGCTTCTTCATAAGGGAAGTATCCCCTGGATCGGTAACAATGTAGGAAACAAAATAGAGGACTTTTTCCAAAGCACGGGGTGACATATCCAAAAGCAGACCCATGCGGCTTGGAATCCCTTTAAAATACCAAATATGGGAAACGGGAGCAGCCAGAACAATATGCCCCATCCGCTCACGGCGAACCTTCGATCGAGTTACTTCAACTCCGCAGCGATCGCAGACAATACCTTTGTAGCGGACCCGTTTATATTTTCCGCAATGACATTCCCAATCCCTTGTCGGACCAAAGATCTTTTCACAAAACAATCCTTCCCGTTCCGGCTTTAAGGTCCGATAGTTAATGGTTTCAGGCTTCTTTACTTCTCCATAGGACCAATCTCGGATCATATCCGGGGAAGCTAAGCCGATACGCATACGGTCGAAGTTATTGACGTCTAGCAATCCTTATCGCTCCTTTCCTCCGGGGGACTATTTGAGATCGTCGAAATCTATTTCCTCTTCTTCGAGGACTTCTTCATTCAGATCTTCAAGAGGGTCTTCTTCATCCACAGTTTCTTCTTCATCCTCATCTTCGGTTTCTACGAGACGAGGGCCTGGGGCCGGAAGTTCCTCATGCAGATCGATACCAAGTTCTTTAGCAGTTTCCGCGATATCCTCATCAGTATCATGAATCTCAATTTCCTGATCATCTGAGGAGAGCACTCGAACATCCAATCCCAAACTCTGCATTTCTTTAATCAATACTTTAAAGGACTCAGGAATTCCCGGTTCGGGGATATTTTCCCCTTTTACAATAGCTTCGTAGGTCTTGACGCGGCCGACAACATCGTCAGATTTAACGGTTAGAATTTCTTGGAGAGTATAAGATGCTCCATAGGCTTCCAGAGCCCAAACCTCCATTTCTCCAAATCGCTGTCCGCCGAATTGCGCTTTCCCTCCTAAGGGTTGTTGCGTTACCAGGGAATACGGACCTGTCGAACGGGCATGGATTTTATCATCAACCAAATGGTGCAGCTTGAGGACATACATATAGCCTACAGTAATCTTACTGTCAAAAGGCACTCCCGTACGTCCGTCGTACAACATCGTCTTGCCGTCTTTGGGAAGCCCGGCCTTTTCCAAAGTTTCAAATATATCCTCTTCCCGCGCACCATCAAAAACCGGAGTAGCAATGCGAATACCCAGAGCTTTGGCCGCCCAGCCTAAGTGAGTTTCCAAGACCTGACCGATATTCATCCGCGAAGGAACACCCAGAGGATTCAAAACAACCTCGATCGGTGTGCCATCCGGCATGAAGGGCATATCCTCCTGACGCATAATCCGGGAAATGACCCCTTTGTTTCCGTGCCGGCCTGCCACCTTGTCGCCAACAGAGATTTTACGTTTCTGAGCGATATAGACACGTACCAGCTGGTTAACGCCCGGTGACAATTCATCTCCGTTTTCCCGGGTAAAGACCTTGACATCAACAATTTTTCCGGCTTCACCATGAGGAACCCGTAAAGAAGTATCCCGAACCTCGCGGGCCTTTTCGCCGAAAATAGCACGCAGCAAGCGTTCTTCAGCTGTTAGCTCCGTTTCTCCCTTGGGAGTAACTTTACCGACTAAAATATCCCCAGGACGAACTTCCGCACCAATGCGAATGATTCCACGTTCATCAAGATCCTTCAAGACATCTTCTCCGACGTTAGGAATATCCCGAGTAATTTCTTCAGGCCCCAGCTTTGTATCCCGGGCATCGGATTCATATTCCTCAATATGAATTGACGTATAATAATCTTCTCGGACAAGCTTTTCATTAATCAGAATAGCGTCCTCATAGTTATACCCTTCCCAAGTCATGAAGGCCACTAAGACATTTCGTCCCAGAGCAAGTTCACCATAGTCAGTGGAGGGTCCGTCAGCAACAATCTGACTCGCCTCAACTTTCTCGCCCTTCTTGACGATCGGTCTCTGGTTAATACATGTTCCTTGGTTCGAGCGCAAGTACTTAAGCAGTTTATGCCGTTCCGTAGTGCCATCGTCATGAAGGACTACGATCTCATCCGCTGTTGCCCGTTCGACAACCCCAGCTTGTTTGGTGATCGCACAAACTCCTGAATCTTTAGCAGTCTTATATTCCATCCCAGTTCCCACATAAGGAGAGTCTGTGCGCAAGAGGGGAACGGCTTGGCGCTGCATGTTTGAGCCCATTAGTGCCCGGTTAGCATCATCATGCTCCAAAAACGGAATCAAAGCGGTAGCAATTGAAACCATTTGCTTCGGAGATACATCCATATAGTCCACTTGGCTCGGTGAAACATGCACGAAATCAGGACCGTGGCGCCCGTCAATTTTATCTAAGAGGAAATTGCCACTTTCATCAAGAGGCGCATTAGCCTGAGCAACAACGTACTTTTCTTCCTCATCGGCCGTTAAATAGTGAATCTCATCGAGAACTCTGCCGTTTTCTTTATCCACCTTACGATATGGAGCCTCTATAAACCCGTAAGGATTGATGCGGGCAAAGGTACTTAAGGAACCGATCAAGCCAATGTTCGGACCTTCAGGGGTTTCTACAGGACACATCCGCCCATAATGGGAGTGATGAACGTCACGAACTTCAAAACCAGCCCGTTCACGGCTCAAGCCACCCGGTCCCAAAGCACTTAAACGCCTTTTATGAGTTAACTCAGCTAAGGGATTCGTTTGATCCATGAACTGTGACAATTGGCTGCTGCCGAAGAATTCCTTAATCGCCGCCACAACAGGACGGATATTTATTAAAACTTGTGGAGTTATGACTTCGACGTCCTGAATAGTCATTCGTTCACGGACAACACGTTCCATTCGCGATAAACCAATGCGAAATTGATTTTGGAGCAGTTCTCCTACCGAACGCAAGCGGCGATTCCCTAAGTGGTCGATGTCATCCTTAAATCCTCCGCCTTCCATCAGGTCCAACATTCGTTGGATGCTCGCCACGATATCCCCGCGGGTCAGATGACGAACCTCCATGGGAATGTCTAAACCTAACTTCTTATTAAGCTTGTAACGGCCAACCTTTGCCAGATCGTAACGCTTAGCATCAAAAAATAAGGCTTCTAACAGCGAGCGGGCACTGTCGACAGTTGGAGGTTCACCTGGTCGTAATCGTTTATAGATTTCAACGAGAGCTTCTTCGGTAGATTCCGAATTGTCTCTTTCCAGGGTAGCACGAATATATTCGTTATCATTGAACAATTCCAGAATCTGTCCATTGCTGGAATATCCCAAAGCACGGATGAGTACTGTGCCCGGAAGCTTACGTGTACGGTCAACCCTTACAAAAATATTATCATTAATATCCGATTCAAATTCCAACCACGCTCCACGGTTTGGAATCACCGTAGCCCCATAAAGTTTCTTACCACTCGGATCAATTTGTTCCGCATAGTAAACACCCGGTGAACGAACAAGCTGACTGACTATAACACGCTCAGCACCATTGATAATAAAGGTGCCTTTGTCTGTCATTAGCGGGAAATCGCCCATGAAGACTTCTTGTTCCTTAACTTCCCCGGTTTCTTTGTTAATAAGGCGTACTTTTACCCGCAAAGGAGCCGCAAACGTTACATCTCGCTCTTTACACTCCTCAACCTGGTACTTGGGTTCTCCTAAGCTGTAATCGATAAATTCCAAAACAAGGTTGCCCGTAAAGTCTTGAATCGGGGAAATATCGCGAAACATATCGCGCAATCCTTCATCAAGAAACCATCGATAGGAGTTCTGCTGGATTTCAATTAGATTTGGCATGTCAAGGACTTCCCGAATTCTGGAATAACTCCAGCGCTCCCGTACCCCGACCTTAACAGGATAGAACATTAACGCTTCACCCCTCAGTGCGCATTTCTCTCATTGAGGTATAATATATTGACATAGACAGCCAAAAGCAAGGCCTTTAAATAAAACCTCGCTTAACTATCTATGGTATTCCGCATCATCGTGACAATTCCAAACTACTATCTCCTTATTATCCAATGCTTTCTAGTAATTGCCATAGCATGGAAGAATCAAGCAAATACCTTCATCTATGTATAGTAACAGTTATAAATTATACCAAATCCATCATACAGTGTCAAGAAAATCTTCAAAGTTAGAGGAATAAATAATGAAGATATGACACTAATAATGGCGTTGGCGGTGAAGATTGCCGCCTAGCGGCATGAAAATATAAATATTCATGAATATTTTCGGTTCAAGGAGTAGGAGGGAAATGTATTTTCGCAAGACAACTATCTTGCCTGTAATTAAAGAAGGCACTCTCTACTTAGAGAGCGCCTTCTTATATTCTCTAAACTATTTAACTTCGACAGTTGCGCCAGCTTCAGTTAATTTAGTTTTTACAGCTTCAGCCTCATCTTTAGCAACCTTTTCTTTAATAGGTTTCGGAGCATTATCTACGAGATCTTTAGCTTCTTTTAAGCCTAAACCAGTTACTTCGCGAACAACTTTAATAACATTGATTTTGGATGCACCGCAGTTGGTAAGGATAACATCAAACTCAGTTTTTTCTTCAGCTGCTTCACCTGCAGGTGCGGCAGCTCCGCCAACAGCTGCGACAGCTACTGGAGCTGCAGCACTGACACCGAATTCGGTTTCAAAAGCTTTTACGAGTTCAGAGAGTTCGAGGACAGTTAAACCTTTAACTGCTTCGAGAATTTCATTAACTTTAGACATTTTTTATTTCCTCCTTAAACTATGAAACATTTTATGTTTCTGACATTAAAATTATTGAGCTTCTTTAAGCTTACGCACTTCTTCGAGAGCGTAACCCATTTTGCGAATAGGCCCTTGAAGAACATTGGCCATACCTGCCAAAGGCGCTTGCATACCGCGCAGAACCATGGCCAGCAATACTTCCCGTGACGGTAGATCAGCAAGATTTTTAACTCCGTCAGGTCCGATTACTTTGCCTTCTAAAACTCCAGCCTTAATGGCAAAGCTCTTAAGCTTATTTGCTTTGGCAAAATCCAATAAGATTTTAGCAGGAGCAACCGGATCTTTACTAAAAGCAAGCGCTGTTGGTCCTTCTAAATAGGACTCAAGTCCTTCGACTCCTACTTCTTGAGCTGCTCGTCGTACAAGGGTGTTTTTTAACACCTTATACTCCACGCCAGCTTGACGAAGCTGCGCCCGTAATTGAGTCACTTGAGCTACTGTGAGTCCACGGTAATCAGCTAAAACAACCCCTGAAGATTGTTGAAACTTCTCTTTAATTTCTGAGACAACCTGGCTTTTTTCCTCGATATTAGGCATTCTGTGTACCTCCTTCCTATAGGGCAACTCAGCAAAAAACCTCCGCAGCTGCAGAGGTTAAGAATGCCAAGTATATCTATCGGCACGTTTTCCAACCTCGGCAGGACATTAAGCTCAATGGCACCTGCTATCTACAGCGGATATTTAATTCCTGATAAGTGTACCCTCATTGTAGAATACTGTCAAGAGAACTTTAGAGAGCCTTCACCGGATTAATTCTTACGCCGGGACCCATCGTCGAACTAACCGTTATGCTGCGGATATATTGACCTTTAGCAGCAGCAGGTTTTGCTTTAGCAATGGTTTCCCCTAACGTACGATAGTTCTCTAACAGCTGTTCTGCACTGAAAGATGCTTTGCCAATAGGAGCATGGATAATTCCAGCCTTTTCGGCACGATATTCAATCTTACCAGCTTTGATTTCCTTGATGGCACGAGTTACATCCGGGGTAACGGTTCCAGTCTTAGGGTTTGGCATTAAGCCTTTAGGTCCGAGTACACGGCCTAATCTACCGACCATTCCCATCATATCCGGAGTAGCTACTACGACATCAAATCCGAACCAGCCTTGTTCAATCTTAGCGATCATGTCTTCAGCACCCACAAAATCTGCGCCTGCTGCTTCTGCTTCTTTCGCTTTGTCTCCCTTGGCGAAGACCAAAACAGAACGAGTTTTTCCGGTTCCGTTAGGGAGCACAAGAGCACCGCGAATTTGTTGGTCTGCATGACGGGTGTCAATTCCTAATTTAAAAGCAACTTCGATCGTCTCATCAAATTTTGCTTTGGCATTAGCCTTCACGAGCGTTAATGCTTCAAGGGGTTCGAAATATCCTGTGCGATCAAAGGTCTTTACGGCCTCTTGATATCTTTTTCCAACCTTAGCCATTCTTTTACCTCCTTGTGGTTATGCGGGCAAAACCCTCCCACAATTCATTTTAGCCTTCAACAACATCGATACCCATGCTTCGGGCTGTACCTTCAACCATCCGCATTGCTGCCTCTATACTTGCTGCATTCAGATCCTTCATCTTCATATCCGCAATTTCGCGAACTTTAGATTTAGGGATCGTGGCAACCTTCTTGCGATTGGGTTCAGATGAGCCGGAATTAATATTGGTCATCTTTTTAAGTAGGACAGACGCAGGCGGAGTTTTGGTAATAAAGGTAAAGGAGCGATCTTCATAGACCGTGATTTCCACCGGAATAATAAGCCCAGCTTGATCCTTTGTGCGCTCATTGTACTCTTTACAGAAGGCCATAATATTGACCCCATGTTGACCAAGAGCCGGACCAACCGGAGGTGCCGGTGTAGCTTTACCTGCAGTGATTGCTAATTTGACCAAACCAATTACTTTCTTTGCCATAGTTTAACACCTCCTTGATAGAATAATCCCTATTTTAGTCGAGTTTTTGAACCTGTCCGAAATCTAATTCCACAGGCGTCTCTCTTCCAAACATCGATACTTCCACACGCAACTTGCCCTTATCAGGGAATATTTCTCGAACCACTCCGACAAAGTCTTTAAATGGCCCAGCTATAACCTGAACCGTTTGATTAACCTCGAAATCAATTTTAGCACGCAGATCATCCATTCCCATTTGCTGGAGAATCTGGATTACCTCTTCTTCAAGGAGTGGAATCGGTTTAGTTCCTGTACCCACAAAACCCGTTACTCCCGGTGTATTGCGAACAACATACCATGAGTCATCGGTCATTTCCATTTCAACAAGAACATATCCCGGATAAACCTTACGCTTCGTTACTTTTTCCTTCCCATTTTTGAACTCAACCTCGTCTTCCATGGGAACAAGAACGCGAAAGATCTTCTCCTCCATATTCATGGATTCTACGCGTTTTTCGAGATTCATTTTAACTTTATTTTCATAACCCGAGTACGTATGAATAACAAACCAGTCTTTAGCCATTTCTCAGGGACCTCCTCAGACACTGCCGCAGAAACTCGCAGTTTAGGGCACTAGCTTGGTTAAGGCAATACTTAAACCGCCGTCCACAGCCCACATGAGAACAGAAACAATCCCCACCGCAACAAATACTACACCCGTGTAGGCAAGCAATTGTTTACGACTTGGCCAGTGAACTTTTTTTAATTCACTCAGAACTCCGCGAAAGTAGTCCTTCGTCTTATCCGCTTGCTTCTGAGTATTAGCTGGTTTTTTCAACGCGCCCATCACTTCACATCCTTAAACGACATCGGTGTCCTCGACATTGTGACAACGCTTCCTGGCGTACAGTTTAAAACGTCACAAAAAAAAATTACTTGGTTTCTTTATGGAGAGTATGGCTTTTGCAGAACTTACAATACTTTTGGACTTCTAAACGATCAGGATTATTCTTCTTGTTCTTCATCGTAGCATAGTTACGGTGCTTGCAATCCGTACACGCTAAAATAATGCCCACACGCACTCACGAACACCTCCCAGACAACAGTAGGACGCTGCATTTATTCCATTACTCAAGTACTGTATCACAAGATGATTACCCTGTCAAGAAAATACGGGATGAAGTAACTTGGCCAGCGTTCGTAGTGAATAAAACAAAAAGACAGCAGCGCTGCCTTTCAACTTCAAAATAAATGGAGCCAACGATGGGACTCGAACCCGCAACCTGCTGATTACAAATCAGCTGCTCTACCAATTGAGCTACGTTGGCATTTTGTTTAGCACCTCTCTTGTTGAGTGGCACTCATATAATCTAGCACTTTTTATAAAAAAATGCAAGCATTTTTCTTTCCAGGAATTTATGTAAAATTACCCATCCCGACGTTCAAGATAGCGTTCAAGTTTCCTCTTCACTCTCTGCAACGCGTTATCGATTGATTTCACATGTCTTTTCAAGTCAACAGCAATTTCCTGGTAGGACTTCCCTTCCAAGTAGGACATCAGTACCTTCCATTCTAAGGAACTGAGAATCTCACCCATCTTTTCCTCAATGTCATCGAATTCCTCTCGGCTGATGATCAGTTCCTCCGGATCCGTAATACGAGTTCCTGAGATAACATCAAGCAATGTCCGATCAGAATCTTCGTCATATATTGGCTTATTGAGTGAGACATACGAGTTAAGGGGAATGTGTTTCTGCCTTGTAGCTGTTTTAATAGCAGTAATAATCTGGCGGGTTATACATAACTCCGCAAATGCCCTGAACGATGAGAGCTTATCGCCGCGAAAGTCTCTTATGGCCTTATAGAGTCCAATCATTCCTTCTTGAATAATATCTTCGCGATCCGCACCTATGAGAAAATAGGAACGAGCCTTTGCCCTAACGAAGTTCTTGTATTTGTTGATTAGATACTCTAGTGCTGTAGCGTCGCCTTCCTTGGCAAGCTCAACCATCTCTTCATCTACGATAATGTCGATGATTTCGCACTCTGGTAGTTCTGGTTGGGCTTGAAAAGTCAAGTTGATCCCCCCTACAATGTCGTCATGAAGAAGACGCAATCTCGCCTAGCCCTTGTCCATGGGAACATTCTCATTATACCCGACCCCTAAGAAAAGCGTCAAGGCGAAGTTTTGGTTGTTCTGTCGCATGGGCGTCATTTGAGTCCTGATATTCAATCTCCGAAGTTCAATATTGAGTGAAAGCTACTCTTTTAGAAGTATCATAACCAGTGACGTCCAATCTTTCAAGTCTAATTTTTATCCAATCGTGCTTTCTTCGATAGGGGACTCCGCCCCCCACTGAAGTTTCGATGTTCAGCTTCAGCCAAACGATTTCACATTTCTACACCGTCTCTAGTTTATGGCTTTATAGATCTTTGCCTTAAGACCTCATAGAGCATGACTGATCCTGCGACACTGGCGTTAAGCGAAGTCACCTTGCCTTTCATAGGCAAGCTGACAATTTCGTCGCAATTCTCCCTTAAGAGACGGCTAATTCCCTTGCCTTCACTGCCAATGACGATAACTCGCGGGCCTGTGAGATCTGCTGTAAATACATGGCCTCCTCCGGCTTCCGCTCCGGACACCCAGCAGCCTTTCTTTTTCAAATCCTTAATGGTTTGAACTAAATTACTTACACGAGCAACCAGAACATGCTCAACCGCTCCGGCCGATGTTTTAGCAACAGTTCCGGTCAACGAAACACTGCGGCGTTTCGGAATAATAACCCCATGGGCCCCGACAGCATCAACGGTTCTCAGCAAGGCACCCAAATTATGCGGGTCTTCAATTTCGTCCAGCATCAGAATAAAGGGATCTTCCTGCCGTTCTTCAGCCAGTGCCAGAATATCCTCCACTTCAGCGTATTCTCTGGCAGCAACATAAGCTAAAATACCTTGATGGCTTTCCTTCTGCACTAAACGGTCAAGAACCTGTCGTTTTACAAACTGATAGGGAATGTTCCGTTCTTGCAGCAGAGAAAGGATTTCATGATTCCTCTCGCTGGTATTCTCCGAAACCATAAGTACTTTATTGACAGGTTTACCGCTTCTCAGCAGTTCAATAACCGGATTTTTACCATAAACGATTTCATCGTTCAACTTGTTCACGTCTTCTTTCCTTTAAGGGTTTGTAATCTTCCACAACTATAAGTGCCCTGATGACATACTCCCTGAGTCACACAGGTCGGTCCCGCTTCGCTGAAAAGGTTTGGAGCCGGGCCCCGTACCAGGTTCAGCATCTTCTCTGCCAAAGCGCGAATTTCCCATTGAGCCCTCATGCAGGTTCGATGTTCAAAGAAATTTAATAAGGAGCGAGCGTTAAAGGTAGCCATTAAAGAGGTGGTACAGGCGTTGGGCAGAACAAAACGAGCATCTTCCGCAGGCACCATAGCCTGAAGGGCTTGATATTCTTCTTGAAGGTTTGCCATAACCTTTGCAAAACGCTCCATAGCCTCAGGGCTGCGCTGAATGCTTGGGGGAACGACATAGTCAAAGCCATTCTCTTTGACATAACGCTGAGAGCGCTGAGAGTAGCTGGCAATTCTATGACGCACTAATTGATGGGACAAGACCCGCGAGACACCATCGATTGAAAACTGGAAGCTCACATGTTCAAAGGGGGATAAATGTCCCATATCACGCAGTTTACGCACAAAGCGCGCCACCGTCTCATCCTCTAAGCGATCCAAAAGTTCAGGCACAGGATCTGCCGAATAACACAACCGAGCAGCAGCGGCCACCACCTTTTCCGGATCTGGCGTGTATTGAATTAGATCCACTCTCATCTCGACGGCCTTCTTTCCTCTTCATCATTCTTCTAAACCGATTCCGCTGGGTCCTTTGCCAATAATTCCATCAACTTGACTAAAGGCCCACTGCATACGCTGAGCTTGTCCGCTTAATTGCCAATATCCAACTAAACTTTCAAAAGCCGTAGCATAACGATAGGTTACCACGTCAACATTTTTCGGGTACCCGCCTTTAGCATTTCTTCCACGTAAAACAACCTTCCGTTCAACATCATCAAGTTCCGGAAAAAGGGCTTGTAAAATCTGCGCTTGAGCCCCCGCCCGAACATAATTAATTGCTTGTTTGTGAAGTTCCTTAACTTTTTCATTCCCTAACTCCAGCAAATGGGTTCGAACCCATAATTCGTAGACAGCATCCCCCAAATACGCCAGGGTTAAAGGATTCATCTCTTGCCAACTGCGCATACGGTCACCTTTCAAACCTATTTAATCTTCCACCTCGCACCTTGTGGAGTATCCTCAATTACAATTCCCTGAGCCTTAAAGGCATCCCGGATAAAGTCCGACATTTCCCAGTCTTTTTTCTGTCGGGCTTTAGAGCGGATCTGCAGAACAAGATCCATTACCTTAGAGAGCATCTCTTCATTTTCTACCTGAACTTGAGCCGGATGCAGAAAATCGAAGCCTAATATTTCTCCCAGTTCAATGAGAGTTTTTTGAGCTTTAGCCAGACCTTCTGAAAAAGCAGGATGTTCTTGAACAGATCCGTTCATCGTCTTGGCTAATTCAAAAAGCGCCGCATAAGCCAAAGCTGAATTAAAATCGTCATCCATCGCCTTTTCAAAGGCCTGGCGTGCTTCTTCTGCAACCTTGATTAATCCCTGCTCAGCCTGCTCATTTTTAGCGGATTCAGTCCTTTCCAGGGCTTGCTGGGCTAAACGAACGCTTGTCTGTAATCGTTCAAGCCCTTTTTGGGCCATTCCCAAATTCTCGTCGTTAAAATCCAACGGACTGCGATAATGAGTTCCAAGTAAATAAAAGCGAATCACTTCTCCGGAATTTTTGGCCAACAGTTCCCTGGTCGTAAAGAAATTTCCTAAGGACTTAGACATCTTTTCCTGATTAATCGTCAAGAAAGCATTGTGCATCCAATAATGAGCAAAGGTTTGGCCATCTAAATAACCTTCCGTCTGGGCGATTTCATTTTCATGATGCGGAAAAACCAAATCTCCGCCCCCGCCATGAATGTCGAAGCCCGCTCCTAAGTATTTCAAAGACATAGCCGTACATTCAATATGCCATCCGGGACGTCCCATACCCCAGGGACTTTCCCAGGCCGGTTCTCCCGGTTTGGCCTTTTTCCAGAGAGCAAAGTCCATAGGATGGTGTTTGCGTTCATCCACTTCAACCCTTGCACCGGCCTTCATATCCTCTAATGTTCTGCCCGAGAGCTTTCCATAACCAGGAAATTGATCTACAGCAAAATATACATCTCCATCGACATCATAGGCAAGGCCTTTTTTAATCAACCCCTGGATAATTTCGAGCATTTCCGGTATATGTTCCGTAGCTTTGGGATGAACCGTAGCCGGAAGAATGTTAAGAGCTTTAGCATCTTTAAAATACTCATCGATATACTTTTGCGCTAAAGCCAAAGGGTCCATTCCTTCCACATTGCCCCTCTGAATAATTTTGTCATCAACATCCGTAAAATTTTGTACGTAGCGGACCTCATATCCTTTATACATGAAGTAACGCCTTATCATGTCAAAAACAACAAACATTCGTGCATTTCCCGCATGAAAGTAATTATACGTCGTCGGACCGCAGACATACATCGCAACTTTCCCGCTCTTCCGGGGTTTGAACTCCTCTTTCTGCCGGGTCATGGTGTTGAATAATTTTAAAGACATTGTATCGACTCTCCTCTTCTTTTAAACGTTTTTCCAAATATTCAACTCGCTGCATTAAACATCGAAGCATTTCATTGACCGGGTCCGGAAGATCGTCATGCCTCAAATCAGGATCTTTAATTGGAACCCCATGATGAAGGACAATCTTGCCTGGTATGCCTACGACAGTTGTATCACTGGGAACAGACTTATTTACAACAGAGCCCGCTCCTATTTTAACATTATCTCCAACTTTAAATGAACCTAAAATCTTAGCTCCCGCCCCAATAACAACATTATTGCCAATAGTCGGGTGCCGTTTGCCTTTTTCTTTTCCGGTTCCCCCAAGAGTAACCCCTTGATACAACGTAACATTATCACCAACTTCTGCAGTTTCGCCAATCACCACGCCGCTGCCATGATCAATAAAAAATCCTTGCCCGATTGTAGCGCCCGGATGAATCTCAATTCCCGTGAGAAACCTTGAAAATTGAGAGATCATCCTCGGTAACAGTACAAAATTATGTTTATATAACCAATGAGCTAGGCGATGAAAAAGCACCGCATGAAAACCCGGGTAACAAAAGATAACCTCTAGTATACTTTTAGCAGCAGGATCCCGTTCGAAAATAACGCGAATATCGCGTCGAAGTTGCCCAAACATCATCGCTGGCAGACACCCCTTTCCTTTTTCATCGTATTCTCTTAGCCAAAAATCGGACACAAAAAAGCAGAATCTCCGTCCAGAGACGAAAGATTCCGCGGTTCCACTCTGATTGAACGACCCAAGTCATTCCAACTCAAAACTTTAACGCAGTTAACACGGAAAGGCATACTTTAATTCTGCCCTTCAGCTCAGAGATGCACTTCCAAAAATTCCTGCCGATGGCTTACACCAATTCCATCTTCGCTAAGGGCAATCCTTTTTGTACTCTTTCTCATCATAGCCTTAATTATTAATTAATGTCCAATTATAGGACAGATCCCTGCCGCTGTCAATAAAGTGTCATACCATTTCCGGGTACTATTCCAGTTAAGTTATACTGATAATTTACTGATCCCAATGTCCAGTCTGCGCAGAGTTTCTGTTTTACCTAATATTTCAGCCAATTCAACACCACCGCCAGGACTTGACTCCTTGCCGGAAAGAGCGGTTCTAAGAGGCCAGAGAACTTGTCCATTTTTGACTCCAAGTTGTGAAATGACGTTGGCCAAAGTTTTCTCCAGTTCACTCAGGTCCCAGTTTTCCAAAGCAGTTAAAGCCTCACGGGCCGCCTTTAAATTACTTAAGGAATTAACAGCGTCTGTTTTCATCTTCTTATGGACAAATAGGTTAATATCATAATCCGGGAGGCTCTTGAAGAAATCAATCTTCTCCGGAATTTCATTGAGAATTTCTATTCTCTTTTGTAATAGGGCACTGACCTTTTGGGCATCGATGCCTGCACCAAGAGCATCTTGGTAATAAGGCAGGGCTAAAGCATTAAATTCTTCCAGACTTAATCTTCGCAGGTATTCGCCGTTCATCCACTTTAATTTATTAACATCAAAGATTGCCGGAGACTTGCTTAAACCTTCAACATTAAATAGTTTCTCAAGCTCCTGGAGCGTAAAGAATTCTTCATTAGTCCCCGGATTCCATCCCAACAAAACAATATAATTTACAATAGCTTCGGGTAGATACCCTTGAGAAATAAAATCTTCAAAGGAAGCATCGCCTTCACGTTTGCTTAATTTCTTTTCGGCCGTTTTCATAATTGGCGGTAAATGAATATACTCCGGAATGTCCCAGTCAAAAGACTTATAAAGCAAATTATATTTCGGTGTGGAGGAGAGGTATTCCGATCCGCGCACAACATGGGTGATTTCCATCAAATGATCGTCAACTACATTGGCAAAATTATAGGTTGGCAATCCATCAGACTTTAAAAGCACTCCCTCATCGAGTTCTGAATTAGCGACGGAAACCGTACCGTAGACAAGATCATGAAACTCTGTTATACCTTCCTCAGGTATCCATTGCCGCACAACACAAGATTCATTATTGCTTAGCTTTTCCGAGATTTCCGCTGATTTTAAATGTTTACATTGACAATGATGCTTGATAGGAACAGCCCCAGATTGACTGTCGTTTCCTAAGCCCTCGCCTCGCTCTTTAGAGCAAAAGCAGTAATAAGCACCTTTTAATTCAACCAGCTTATCGGCATATTCCTTATAGATTGATTTCCTTTGACTTTGGACATAAGGCCCATAAGGTCCCCCGATATCAGGGCCTTCATCGTACTTTAGGCCAACAATATTCAGCGTTTTTAATATCACTTCAACAGCGCCCTCGACAAAACGGGCTTGATCTGTATCTTCTACTCTTAATAGAAATTTTCCGCTCTGAGATTTCGCAATTAAATATTCATAAATAGCAGTTCTTAAGTTGCCAATATGCATATAGCCTGTCGGGCTTGGAGCAAATCTCGTCCTAACTTCTTTCATAACAAACCACCTTAAAACATTTTTATCTCTTATCCTTTACGACATTAACAATAGCCTGGGCCCCAATGCCTTCACTTCGTCCTTCAAAGCCCAGTCGTTCCGTAGTTGTTGCTTTCACGGATACGCTTTCAAGGTCAACATTTAAAGCCCGAGCGAGATTTGCGCGCATCCGGGGTATGAAAGGAGCAAGCTTCGGACGCTCTGCCACAATAAGACTGTCAATATTTCCGACGCGGTAACCCTGCCCTTTAATCAGTTCGACAACTCGCTCCAACAAGAGAAGACTGGAAATTCCGGCATACCGAGGATCATGATCAGGAAAATGAGACCCTATATCTCCAAGTGCCAATGCCCCTAACAAGGCATCCATAAGGGCATGAATTAAAACATCCGCATCCGAATGTCCAAGCAAACCCCTTTCATAGGGAATCTCCACGCCACCCAAGATCAGAGGTCTCCCCTCAACCAAAGCATGAACATCATAACCTATTCCAACTCTAATTTTCAACACCCCAAATCTATGTTTCGCGCATTGTTAAAATGCGTTCCGCTAACCAAAGGTCCTCCGGCGTAGTAACCTTGATATTCTCCTGAGAGCCCTCAATTACCTGAACCGGATACCCCATCCATTCTAACAAAGATGCGTCATCTGTGCCATAGTACCCGTTAGAAGCGGCACGAAGATGTGCTGCCTCTAACGTCTGACGTTCAAAAATTTGAGGTGTTTGTACTGCCCGTAAACGTTCTCTGGGCAGGGTATCTGTTACACATCCGAAATCATTAATCTGCTTAATGGTATCTTTGACCTGAATCCCCATGGTCGCTGCCGTAAACCCTTCGGCGGCTTGCAAAAAGCGATGAAAATCCTTCAATGTCAAAAGGGGCCTAGCCCCATCATGAACCACTACTCGTTGAATAGTGGAACTGAGCGCTAGTACCCCTAAGCGAACGGAATCTTGACGTTGGACTCCACCTTGGCAAATCCTTGCTACTTTATCTAACTTATACCGAATAACAAGGTCTTTGATCAAAGCAAGGTCATTTTCTGCCCCAACAATCACTATTTCCGAGACGCAGTCGGACATTTGAAATACTCTTACCGTATGGACTAAAATAGGTTGTCCCCTTAAGCTAAGAAATTGTTTATTGCCTTCGGCCCCCATCCGTTTACCTTGACCCGCTGCAGGAATAACGATGCCTAATTCAGCCAATCGCATTCACCTCATCCGTTGGACGAAGACCCATCGACTTTTTTTCCAGAGAACTTTTAGGTTTTGCAAAAATCATGCGGCCGGCAGCTGTCTGCAGAACACTGGTTACTAATACGGTAATATTTTGTCCCATATAACGACGACCCGTATCCACGACAATCATCGTTCCGTCATCCAGATATGCCACACCCTGACCCGGTTCCTTTCCTTCTTTCATGACTTGAACCAGCATCTCTTCCCCAGGGAGAACAATTGGTTTCAGGGAATTGGCTAATTCATTAATATTCAAAACCTTGACGCCCTGAAGTTCAGCGACTTTGTTTAAATTATAGTCATTGGTTAAAAGAGGCGAATCCAAAACTTGACCCAAACGAACCAGTTTACTGTCGACCTCGTTAACATCTTCGAAATCCTGCTCGTGTATATGAACCCTAATGGCTGTTTCCTTAGAGATCTGATTAAGAATATCCAGCCCTCGGCGTCCTCGATTTCGTTTCAACAGATCAGAAGAATCTGCGATATGGCGAAGCTCTTCTAATACAAAGCTTGGAATAAGTAAGGTTCCCTCAATAAACCCTGTTTTGACAATATCAGCAATTCTGCCGTCTATAATTACGCTTGTGTCAAGAATTTTATAGTGAGGGCCCTCAACAGCAATACTCTCCCCAGTCCCCAAAATCTGATCGGCCTTTACTTCCTTCTGTTTTTCTCCGCGATCCCTGAATTTAGGTATGAAATTAAGGAATCCCAAAACATCCTCTTTGCGTTTCATACCTATTGTAACGCCAAGATAACCTAAGAAAAGACTTAAAAGTACCGCAAGCAGCGGACCAAAAAAGGTGATACTAATAAATGAATTACTAAATAAACTTGAAATAATAAGTCCAATAATTCCACCAATAGCCCCACCCATCAAATCATGAGTCGGGACTCTGGTTAAGCGGGAATCCAGCCACCGCATCAGTTTAAGAACAGAACGAATAGTCACAGGTGCCACTAGAAAACCCAGACAAGCAAAGAGGAAAATCATAGCAACATAGGTCCAAACAGGGGAAAAATTCCATTTAAACGATTGTAAAAGATTAAGACGCAATAATAGGTAATCTACATAAAATCCCAATGCACCAAATAATAGGGTGATGATCCCGCGAATTAAATTGCGAATCATCATTTCACCTCCTTTTCTTTTATCATAGTTTGACTAAAAGTCTTTCCAATTATACAGTTAATTCCATTTATTTTCAAGCAAAGGGAATATAATCCTTTAAGCCAAGGCTTTAGAAACCCATTGCCTTACCGCATCCTCTTCAGATCCTTCCGTCAGAACAAGCTCGCTAATCAAGATCTGACAAGCGTTTTCAAACATCTTCTTTTCCCCGGTTGAAAGTCCTTTTTCATTTTCCCTTTGAGCAAGGCTGCGTACTACATTAGCAACTTCAAAAATATTGCCGCTCTTTATCTTTTCCAGGTTGGCACGATAACGTCGATTCCAGGCCAGGGTCGTCGCCGTGTCTTTTGTCTTTAATACCTCTAAGACGTCTTTAACCATGGACGGTGATATAACTTGCCGCAAGCCCAAGTTTTCAACATTTTTCAAAGGTATAAATAACTTCATATTACCCACAGGCAAATGCATGACATAATATTGGCTTATTTCGCCGAGAACTTCCCGTTCCTCAATGGATTCAATGATCCCGGCACCATGCATTGGATAAACAACTTTATCACCAACATTAAACATTCAGCCACCCCCTTCTTACCATTATAACAAGTTACAATGTCCGGGTCAAAATTTTAAAATTATATCACACAAGTCTTAAGCCTGTCAATTTCCCTTTTTGTTCTCTTACGCTCCCGAAAATTGACAACGACCTAACCATCTCGTTATAATAGAAATGGCAGAAAGGAGTGAGGATACTCGGTGGAACAACTCACTGACCAATTCCAAAATATCGTGAAGTCTCTGTTAATCCGACACCAAAGTATTTTGGACATCCTGTCCAAAGGCCAAGAAACTTCAGCACGCGTTAACAGGGCCGTTGTCAAATCGGTAACCAATTGCGGTTGTCATTCAGTGAATGCGCACAAGAAGTCAATCCCCCCCGATGCAAGCCTTGCCGATTTAAAAGACCTCTTAGACAGCCAACTCGAAGGGGATCTCTGCGATAACTGCAGAGACATTATAGAGGCGGAAATGGGCAAACAACTCTTTTACATAGCTGCCTTAGCTAATGCTTTGAACATTTCCCTGTCGGATGTCCTCAACCTGGAATGCAAGAAATTACAAACCCTTACCATTTTTAATCTAACCTAAAAACAGCATTCATTAAGCTCCTGCTTAGCAGGAGCTTTTATATTTTGCTTCTAAACACTAAACAAAAAATAATGCTGCCTGACTCTTTAAATCACAAGTTTTGTTCCTTTCACATAGGATAACTTGATGTGAAAGGAGTGAAACGGATGTTTCTACAGGCTCTTCTAGTCAGTTTTGCCCTCTCTGTCCTAAAAGGCGCCAGTCTGCTCGTTTCCTATGTTAACAATAACGCATTCCCACATCCTCTTAACAAAGACGAAGAATTACACTACCTACAATTATTAGAAACAAGTCGCGCAAACCCTTCTCCTGAAGACACCGCTCTCAGCAGGAACATTGAAACTGCTCGCAATAAATTGATCGAGCACAATTTACGTTTAGTCGCTCATGTTGTTAAAAAATATGAAGGTCCTGAAGAAAGAACCGAGGATTTGTTTTCCATCGGTATTGTTGGCTTAGTTAAAGCGATTAATACTTTTAATCTAAAAAAAGGGGCAAAGTTAAGCACCTATGCAGCCCGCTGCATTAATAACGAAATCCTGATGCACTTTCGCATCTTAAAAAAGCGCCGCGGCGAAATGTCCATCTATACACCCATTGGTCAAGATACCGGTGATGGCGAATTGAGTATTTTAGAAAGCCTTTCAGCCGATACTACCCCCATACCTGAACTAATCGCTGACGAAGAAGATCAGCGTCTATTACTGGAAAATGTTAAAAAACTCCCGCCTCTTGACCGTCAAGTTCTTCATTTAAGATTTGGCTTATTGGAAGAGAACGAACATTCACAACAAGAAATAGCCGATATTCTCGGGATATCCCGTTCTTACGTATCGCGAATTGAAAAGAGGGCTATTCAGACCTTAACTCTGGAAATGAAAGACAGCCTCCCCTAGTTTATCTGAATCACTAACGGTTATTGGTTACTTTAAGTAACGGTAAAACTTGAAAAAGATTTTACCGTTACTTACATAATTGGATCAATCTAGAACCATACTTACCTATATTAGGTTAAAATCATTTGGCTATAAGCTGTCAAACACACAAATTCCAAAAAGGAGGAACTATAAATTGAATCAAAATTGGAATAAAGTGTCCCAGCAAAGGACTAATAACCCCACCTCTATGCAAAATTCTAAAAACTCACCCTCTAATACCAACGAAAAAGAGAGAGACACCCTAAACCCAACAAAAGACAAAAGTCCGGATGATTTGGAAATAGTTTAAGCTATAAACCATAACCAATAACCTAAATCAAGGCCAGCTTCAGCTTCAGCCTTGTTTTTTTATCCTTATAGTTTGGACAAGGGCTCAAGTATCTATGCTCCTATATTCGACAAGAATTCCACAAAACCTTTAGTCATTTGATTAATTCACAAAGTTATCACACAATTTCCAACAGTAATTACTTCTTGTTCATTGGTCTTGTCACTCTAATTTGATTTTTATACGAACTGCCTTCACTTTCCAGTTTTGTTAAGGCATTAAAAAATAGCCAAGAGAGATAATAACTCTCGGGAGGTGATAATTATGACGGTTGCTTCTCAGGTAAAGCAAACCTTAGCAACCTTAAAAGGAGTTCAAGGAACATTAAGAACCTATAACGTTCAAGCAAAGGATGAAAACGCTCAGTCCGTTTATAATAATTCCTTAGAAATTACCAATGTGATCATTAAAGATTTGGAAGATCGAATCAAGGTTCTTGAATTTGAAGAGCCACAATACAAAGGCAATTAAAAAGGCGGGTACGGTATGCAGGAAACTCTTTATTTAATTTTAAAATCCCTCGCGTTATTTTGTATAGCTTGGTTATCTATGCGGCTCATTGGCAAACGGAACATTACTAAAGTAAAACCTTTTAATTTTCTATCCTATATCATTATAGCCGTTGTAGTAACATTAATGTCCTTAAACCTTATAAACCTGAGCTCGGGATTTGTCGTTTTAATAACCTGGGTTGTTCTTCCTCTGGCTCTCGATTTTCTGGGTATCAAGAGTCAGGTAATTCACCAGTTTATTAACGGAAGGGAAACTGTTTTAATTAAACACGGAAAAATTATGGAAGAAAATCTTCTTCAAGTCCGCATGACAGGAGAGGACCTGTTGGCCGAACTGCGGTCAAAAAATATTTTCAACCTCACTGATGTTGAATTCGCTGTCATGGAATCTAACGGTGAAATTAATGCTTATTTAAAAGCAGACAAGAAGCCCATTACCGCCCATGATGTCGGACAGAAGGTGTCCCCGCAAGCTGAACCTCAAACCGTTATTATGGACGGAAATATTCTTGCCGAGCCCCTTTCCTCCCTGGGACTTAATCAGGACTGGCTAAAAACTGAACTTGACAAAATGGGAGTGGCTCTTGAGAACGTATTTATTTGCCAGGTTGATTCCTCCGGTGAATTATTCCTTGACCTCTTCAACGATGCTGTTGAAATTCCCCAGCCTAAAGTTAGGGAATTACTCTATGCCAACCTGGAAAAAATTCAGGCAGACCTCTTAGCCTTTTCTTTGCAAACGGAAAACAAAAGCGCTAAAGGTATGTATCTCCGCAATTCTCAAAAGCTTGATCATCTTATTAATAAATTACGTCCTTACTTATTACATTAAGAGGTGTTACCATGTCCGATAAAAAGAAGAAAAAATTATCTCCCACTCAACAGGAGTATCAGAAATTCGCCCAAGACAGAGAGCCTAAGAGGCCTATTTTTCTTAACTGCGTAAGGGCTTTCTTCGTAGGAGGTCTGATTTGCGTCATTGCTCAGGGGATACAAATGTTTTTTATAACCTATTATCATTTTTCCCAAGAGAATGCCGGAAATCCCACTGGGGCAGTTATCATTATAATCACAGTCTTACTTACCGGTTTTGGCGTTTTTGATCATATCGCTCAATGGGCAGGAGCCGGCACCATAATTCCCGTGACCGGTTTTGCCAATACCATCGCTTCGGCTTCTATTGAACACCGAAGTGAGGGGTTTGTTCTTGGAGTAGGCGGCAATATGTTTAAACTCGCTGGTCCTGTTATTGTCTATGGTGTTTTTTCCGCCTTTGTAGTCTCATTAGTCGTCATAACGTTAAGAGCATTGGGTGTGATGTAAATGTTGTATGGTCATCAGTCATGGATTTTTGATTCGAAACCCACCATAATTGCTTCAGCTGCTGTCGGCGGGCCTCATGAAGCCCGCGGATCATTAGCTGACGATTTCGATCTTCTTCACGAAGATATATGGCTGGGGCAAGACAGCTTTGAAAAGGCTGAGCGAAAACTGCAGGAACAGGCTGCTGAATTGGCAATCAAAAAAGCAGCGCTAAAAAAGGAAGACGTTCAGTTTTTACTAAGCGGAGACTTAATCAATCAAACAGTTCCCAGCAGTTTTGCTGCGCGCACTCTCGGAATTCCTTTTCTCGGGCTTTATGGCGCCTGCTCTACCTCAATGGAGGGCTTAGCCCTTGCCTCTCAGCTTATCGACAGCAAATTTGCCAAACATGTTCTTGTTTGTACTTCGAGCCATAATGCTGCCTCAGAAAAACAATACCGATACCCCACAGAATACGGGGCTCAAAAGCCTCCTACAGCACAATGGACCGTTACAGGGGCCGGAGCGGCCTTGGTATCCGATCAAGGAGAAGGCCCAAAAGTTACGTCAGCAACCATTGGCAGAGTTATCGATATGGGATTGTCCGACCCCTTTAATATGGGGGCTGCCATGGCACCGGCAGCAGTAGATACAATTGAAGCTCACTTTAGAGACTTAAACAGAGAACCATCCTATTATGATGTCATCGCTACAGGTGACCTGGGCAGAGTAGGACATAGGATCGCCGGGGACTTATTAAAAAAACACGGTTTAGAAATACCGAAAGAAATTTTTACAGACTGCGGAATTCTAATCTATAAAGAAGACCAGCCTGTCGTTTTAGCAGGAGGAAGCGGATGTGCCTGTGCGGCAACAACAACCTTTGGGCATTTCTTAAAGCGAATGAGAAAAGGAGACTTGAAGAAGCTTTTGGTTGTTGCTACAGGAGCCTTATTATCCCCTATGTCCTTTCAGCAAAAGGAAAGTATTCCTTGTGTTGCTCACGCGGTAAGTATTGAACTATAAGGAGCGCGGTACAATGGAAAAATTTCTCTGGGCTTTTTTGATCGGCGGAGGCATTTGTGTCATCGGACAACTCTTATTAGATGGGCTTAAACTAACCCCTGCTCATACAACATGTGCTTTAGTTGTAGTTGGAGCAATACTTGGAGGGCTGGGTCTTTACGATCCTCTGATTAAATTTGCCGGTGCCGGAGCATCTATTCCTATCAGCAGTTTTGGAAATTCCCTGGTCAAAGGAGCCTTGAATGAATATGCGGGAGTAGGTCCCATCGGAGTCCTTACGGGCATTTTTGAAGTCACGAGTGCAGGAATATCGGCAGCGATCATCTTTGGCTTCATGGGAGCACTTATTTTTAGGCCTAAAGGATAAGAACTAAAGTATCTAAGATTTTTGTCTAAAACTCCGTTGGACCTTAGTTATTCAGCCTTTCGATATTTTATAAGGAGGTGATTGAGAAATGACCGTTGGAACACAAATGACACAAGCAATTGCTACAGTTCAAAGCGCCGCAGCAACCATGAAAACATTTGCTTTAGAAACCCAGGACCAGGAAGCAAAAAAGACCTTTGAACAACTTGCCCAAACCTTTGATTCTGCTCTTAACGTTTTAAAAGGCAGAGAGCAATACATCCAACAACAAGAACCTCAATATAAACAATAGTCGTGTATTCATTAAACAAGACCCTGCATAATAGTGGTTTAAATCCTCCACTGATATGCAGGGTTTATTTATAAACGGATAATATTCAATGCCCAAAAATTAATTTTCTTTGAGACTGCACTCATATAATCTTCAATGGTCATAGACAGTATCCAAAAGCAACACCGCGTTATGCTTTTA
Source organism: Desulfosporosinus sp. SYSU MS00001 (assembly GCF_049943955.1). Classification (NCBI taxonomy): domain Bacteria; kingdom Bacillati; phylum Bacillota; class Clostridia; order Eubacteriales; family Desulfitobacteriaceae; genus Desulfosporosinus; species Desulfosporosinus sp. SYSU MS00001. The sequence goes on along the minus strand of NZ_JBNFTW010000003.1, from coordinate 302,795 downwards.
CAATCTGTGACTTTAGCTTTTCTGCCAAAGGGATATCTGCCGGAGCAAAATCATAGTTGTCTAATTCGTCATACCTAACCCAGGCAATCTGGCTATGGACATTTAGCGTAAAAATACCCGAAAGCCATTGGCACCTGAACGCAAGCAGTTTGATAGTGCCCTGAGGATAATCATAAATACTTTCTCCGAAAAAATCCAGGACTTTGATCTCTACCTCAAATTCTTCCCGGATTTCACGTTTTAAACAATCTTGCGGAGTTTCGCCGGGTTCAATCTTCCCCCCTGGGAACTCCCATTTTCCCTCTAAATTCTCACCCAATGCCCGTTGAGCGATCAAAATGTTCTTATCACTGATAATGATAGCAGCGCCTACTTCTACCGTAGTCTTCATCCTGGTTTCACCTTCCTATCCGTCTGATTAGGGCAAAACTTGCAGCGCAGCATTTAAATCCTTGATAAAAGCTAACACTTCTTCTTCTTTGGTTGCCCAAGAAGTAACGAGACGAACCGCCGAATGATTGATGTCAACCTTTGACCAAACATAAAACGCGTAGTTCTTTTGTAATTCAGAGATTATTATATCCGGAAAGATAGGAAAAATTTGATTCGAAGGTGAATGTACCAAAACGTTAAAGCCGGCTTTCGTTATTTCATCCCGAAGCAAACCGGCCATTTTATTAGCATGTCTGGCCATATCAAAGTATAAATCATCTCGGAAAAGCTCAAGAAATTGAATACCCAGGATCTTACCTTTAGCAAGCATAGCTCCTTTCTGCTTCATATGGAATCTAAAATCTTCCTTAAGTGATTCGCGACAAATTACAAGAGCTTCTCCTAAAAGTGCGCCATTTTTAGTTCCGCCGATATAAAAAGCATCTACGAGATCTGCCAAGACGGAGAGCTCCAGATCATTTTCATCCGAACACAGGGCTGAGCCCAGTCTTGCTCCATCCATATATAGAAATAGATTATTGTCGTGACAACAGCCACTGATCTCTTCAAGTTCCTTCTTTGTATAGATCGAACCAATTTCTGTTGGATTTGAAATATAAACCAATTTTGGTTTTACCATATGTTCATCTGTATGTAAATCAAGAGCACCTTTGATATGCAAAGGATTTAGTTTTCCATCCCCTACTTCAACGGAAATGATTTTATGTCCCGTTGCTTCAATGGCTCCCGTTTCGTGAACCAATATGTGTCCGGTGTTGGCCGCAATGATTGCTTCATGAGGTCTTAAGAAGGCTGAAATGGCGGTAAGGTTTGTTTGTGTCCCCCCCGAAAGCAGGTGAATGTCAATGTCATCTCTCCCTATTGTTTGCTTTAACAATTGAACCGCTTTTTGTGAATAGAGATCTTCCCCGTAGCCTTCAACCTGTTCAAAATTTGTTTCACCCAAAGCTTTTAATAATCTTGGATGAGCACCTTCACTATAGTCGTTTTTAAAACTGTACATTGCTAAGACTCCTTTATATATTCTTTGGAAGGTATGGGCTTAACATCGTAATTATTGCTAGTATATACCTGCAGGATATTTAATATCTTAACCCTCTAAGCAAACGAATTCAACGGCTGGTTGAAAAACAATGAAGCCCGTTCTTCGCATCGCAAAAAACAGACTTCATTATTAAGGGATTTTAGGAATGCTTAGCTACACCTTCTTAACCCGCTGAGCCACAGAAGCAAATTTGCCCTTCTTCAGATAAGTCATCCTTAATATTCCCCTCATTGATAAGTGCATTGCTAAAATCCGGTTCCCCGTTACCAAATATTGCATCGCAGGCGCTAGTATTATTGATCATAATGTTGGAGATTGCCAGTGCCACTTCCGCCGGGAGGTTTAATCGTCCTATCCACTTAAAACAATAAAAGTTGGTAACTGGATGAAGTGAGCCATCTTTGGCAGGAGTTGAAAACCATACGGTATAACTATACCCATCATAGGACTCTTCTTGGCAATGGTTAAAGATAGCTGTATCAGGAATCAAAATTCTATTTCCTAATCTCATTGCAGCCTTACGAGCATCGCGAATCTTTTGGGCATCGATATTCTTTTTAAGGAAATTAATGACCGTAGCATCAGCCAGAGTCGTTGTATCACCCATGGTTCGACCCTCAGCAATATCTTTAAGAAGCCGTCTCATGATCTTTCCGCTTCGGGTCTTGGGTAATTCAGCTGTCAAAAAAATATCATCCGGTCGAGCTAACGAACCAATTTTCAGCACAACATGAGATTTAAGTTCATTAATAAGTTGATCTCCTATCTCAATTCCCTCTTTGATACTGACAAAGGCAAATACTGATTGACCTTTAATTTCGTGAGTTTTGCCTACACAAGCAGCTTCAGCAACTGATGGGTGATCAACCAAAGCACTTTCTACTTCAGCTGTTCCGATTCTATGCCCTGAAACATTAATAACGTCATCGGCACGCCCAATTATCCAGAAATATCCATCTTCATCCCACTTTGCTTCATCCCCGGTGAAATAAACACCTGGAATATCGCTCCAATAGGTATCTACATAACGTTTATCATTACCATAGACTGTTTTCAGCATTGCCGGCCATGGCTCACAAACTACTAAATACCCGCCCTCGCCTTTAGGAACCGGATTACCTGAGGGATCGACTATTTGAACACGAACACCCGGAAAGGGGGTTGTGCACGACCCCGGCTTTAAAGGAGTAATCCCAGGGACAGGTGTCATCATAATCATACCGGTTTCTGTCTGCCACCAGGTATCAACTATTGGGCAGCGCTCTCCCCCAATATGTTTGTAATACCACATCCAAGCTTCAGGATTAATCGGTTCTCCTACCGACCCTAAAAGCCGCAGGCTTGAGAGATCCCTGCCCGCAGGATAGTTTTCCCCCCATTTCATAAAGGTACGAATCGCAGTTGGTGCCGTATATAAAATGCTTACTCTGTATTTTTCAATGATTTCCCAATAACGGTCTTTCTCAGGGTAATCAGGTGCTCCTTCGTACATTACTACTGTTGCACCATTTGACAAAGGGCCATAAACCAAATAGCTATGCCCTGTTATCCAGCCGATATCAGCGGTACACCAATAAACATCTTCTTCCTTAATATCAAATACCCATTCGTGAGTTGTCGATACACCTACCATATAACCGCCGACTGTATGAACCACCCCTTTAGGCTTACCGGTCGTTCCACTGGTATAGAGAATAAAAAGCATATCATCGGCTTCCATGGGTTGTGCTGGACAAACATAAGGCATATTCCTGATGACTTCATGATACCACAAGTCTCTTTCAGCTTTCATGTCCACAGGGTGTCCCGTCCGCTGAATAACTACAACTTTTTCCACGCAATTAATACCACGTAACGCTTGATCCACATTTTCTTTTAAAGGTATAATATTTCCACGACGATAGCTTCCATCTGAGGTAACGACCACTTTTGCCTGAGCATCAAGAATTCTATCTTTTAAAGCATCAGAACTAAAGCCCCCAAAAACGACACAATGGGCAGCGCCGATTCGGGCACAAGAGAGCATCGCAATGACAGCCTCAGGTATCATCGGCATATAAATTGTCACACGGTCGCCCTTTTCTACCCCAAATGACTTTAGAACGTTAGCAAACTGAGATACCTCACGCTGAAGATCTTGATACGTTAAAACTCTCCGGTCACCCAATTCCCCTTCGAATATCAAGGCCGCTTTATTTCTGCGCGCACCCTCTAAATGCCGGTCCAGGCAATTATAAGCCGCATTTATTTTTCCGCCGACATACCACTTGGCAAAAGGAGGGTTCCATTCTAAAACTTTGTTCCAAGGTTGAAACCAGTCCAGCCTGTTCCCTTGTTCGCTCCAAAACTTCTCCCGATCATGGGCAAGTTCATGAACTTCCGAATTTTGAATAACGGCCTTTGAACGGAACTCTAAAGGAGGGAAAAACAACCGTTTTTCCTCCAATAATCCCTCACGGCGTTTCTCTTCCATAACTATATTCCTCCTATCGTTTATTTGTATATAATACACTATATTATTTAGAATGTTAAGAATATTTAGTTTATGGCTTAATAATAAGCACTTATCGTTATTTTCTTACAAACTACGTTCACTCGTCTCAATCTAACTTCACTTCTTTCTAGTCAAGGTCAACAAGAAAGAGGTGAAAAAAAGAAAAGAAATTAACAAATTCCTGCATTGATTCAACCAACTTACAAAAAAAACATATAATTTCTTGCAACTCTGATCCCCTAAGCCCGTACTATGATATAAAAGGGGGAATATCATTATGCCCGAACAGTTAACGCTATTTAACAGCGGAATTTTTTCAGGGGGAAGCTACGACAAATTAGCATCTCTTCCTGATGAGACAGGGAATAAAACACTTGATGAAATAATAGAGATTTCCGGTTATTCTTATGATCCTAACCAGGATATTTTTTATTCCAATATGGACCCCTGGCAAAGGAAGATCGGCTATTGTCATTTTTTCGATGTGGCAGCTGCACCCATGGGAATGATCATTGACTGCGAACCTATTTTCTTTGACTATAACGGCAAACAATGGATGATCGGCTTTTGGAAAGGTCAGTATGATTTAGTTTCCGGAGCAGAAATTGGGGTCTATAAAAGGACTCCGAATCGCAATCCCCTGAGTTATATGCTGGGTTCTTATTATAAAAGTGCTGACGACAATGAACTCTTGCAAATGTCCTTTACGTTAAGGAAGAACGGGAACGTGCTTTTTACCAGAAAAGACCGTCACTGGTGGTTAACAGGTTTCAAACTGGGCGAATTCTCTCAACCCTCGGAATTATCTATGGCCATCAATATTACTTTAGATAACACAATTATGCGTGATGCCTTTATTGATGGGCTGAGAAATGCCGGTTACTCCGATGAGGAATTTACTCATTTCGGAACAACCGTGAGTTTCAATTTTGACGTACCTCATACCCCCCAGCCGATTACCCGAAACAAAGTCCTTGAGTGGATTATTCAGTGGAAAAATGAGCAATTATGCAATGAATTCGAGGATATCACAGGTGATTCGAATACAGTACCGGAAAAATTGAAGGTTCTTGAAGAATTAGAGCCAGAACTTTACAAAAGAATCCTCCGAATGGGGAGATCAAAACCCTTATATAATTTGTTTCAAAGTGGTTTAACAGCAGCAATAGCCTTATTGGTAATCATTATCGGTACCGTTTTTTATAATATTGTTTTACTCTAGCCGACCAAAACACCCAAACGAATAACAAAGGAAGGCCTTGAACTCAGTCAAGGCCTTCCTTTGTTATTCGATAATGTACTCCACAAATAATGTTCGCTCTTCAACAAGATCGCGTTCAACAACCCGCACTTGCTTCAGGTTAACCTTTCCTTCAAAAACACGCACGATAGGACGAGTTGGCAAGCCTTTATTTTGTCCTACAATGACTCCGGTTTCTCCATTGTTAAGCTTCACCGTGTATCCGGTCGGGTAGGCTGCTATATGCCTTAAGAAAACATTTATCAATTCATGGCGAAAACGAACACCGGCGTTAGCCATCACTATTTCACAAGCCACATGGGGCAATACCCGTGGAATACCGGGAGAACCATGAATCAGACAATCATAGAAATCGGCAACGGCAATAATTTCCGCCAAGGGATGAATTGAGGTGCCTTTCAGCTGACGAGGATAACCTTTACCATTTGTCCATTCATGATGTTGATAAGCCATATGGGCGGTTATAATGCTGCTTTCAGGCCTTTTACGGATAAGTTCATACCCTTGAATTGTATGAGTCTGGTATATCTCTTGCTCTTCCTTTGTCAGGGGACCGCGTTTATTAATAATTTCTTTCGGCAAAGTGGTAATTCCCACATCGTGGAGAAGAGCACCTTGAGCAAGATCATTGAGCTTCTCCACCGGTAGACCGAGCCCTTTGCCCAAGACAGTAGCCAACACACAAACATTGACAGAATGGAAGTACACTCGATTATCCAAACTACGCATATCCATTAGGCTAATCATGATATCCTTTTGAAAGAGAATATCCTGTACGATATTACTTACAGATTCTTTGATATCTATTTCTTTATCTTTGTCTTTATTTTTATCACTTTGAATCGTTTTACAGGAGCTCTCGATTGCTTTCAAAGCATCGAAGCGGTGTTGATCAGAAATAACATCCTCTATGATAACATCATTTGTTAATTCATCTTCGATATATATGCTATAAATCCCCATATCTTTTAAGCGATCAATGTAGGGCTTTTTTAGCACGACACCTTTTCCAAGCAATATTTTGCCATAAGAAGTGTAAATTTCCTTTGCCAGAACATCACCATCATTAAGACGTTCAACACTTACTTCTCTCACGTTGTTTCCTCTCTTCTTTCCCACGTCCTAAATTTCGCAAGCCCCGATACAAACTATAACTAATCAGCGAAGTGAATACAAGCATGAGAAAACTCCAAATTGGATCTCCAAAGCCAAAACCTATGATCATTTTTGATCACCTCAATACAATCTTTATACATTTTACCATAGGTTTAAGCTTAGATATGTAAAAATTTACGTGAAGATTTTGCGAATCGACATTTAGAAGGTCTACTTTTCCAAGAGGTTTGCCCCAATTCAATCAATTTTATTAATAAAATCCTGAAAATTATCAGCATGAATTCCCGGATTTAAATAGTTACTGCAGTTCTCTAAAAATGCTATAATACTTTTTTCCTCTTCTAATTTTTTATCAGGGGTCATATTACCTCTTCCTAAACGATCACATAACCCTAAAAGAGCGATCTCATGGATAGAAACCTCTGACGACATCTTTCCTATATCGGCAAACGGCAATTTCTTGGTCACGAATAGAATTTGCATATGCCAACGTACCAATTTGGAAACCCGGCTTATAAAATCCCTATCATTTGTGAGCTCCTGAAGAAATTTTGCCGAAAGACTCTCTCCCAATTTATCATGGTCATAAGAAGTAATCCGCCCTTTTTTAAACTTGGTAGCAGGGGCTTTGCCTAAATCGTGGAGCAATGCTGCCCACATAAATGCCTTTGGATTTTGGCTTAGATCTTTTCTTTCCGCTGCATTGTCCAGAACCATCATTGTATGGTTCCAAACACTCCCTTCGGGATGATGTTTTGGTGATTGAGGCGTACTCATTAAGTCACCGAGCATTGTATAAGGGTATTCCTGAGAAAATATCCCTGTTCTGCTTAATTCATTAAAATAGTTGGAAGGTTTACGGTCATTTAACAAATGGTTCTCAAATTCAATAAACATTTGCATGGTTTTTTCTCCATCATAAATAGTTTACTTTATAGTTACCCGAATTCCTGGAATCTACTCTGTATATACTTAATACCACAGCCATAGCCTTCCGTTGCACTTCAGAGTAAAATGTAACTACTATGACATTGTTAAATGCTAGAAAAAGAAGTATTATAATTAGAATCTAATTCAGAATTCAATTGATAGAGGTGTAAACTATGATCAACGATCCCATAAAAACTTTCGTTACCGTAGTTGAACTCAAGAAATTCTCTCACACTGCTGAAGAACTTTATCTTTCCAATACCGGCGTAAATGCACAAATTGAATGTTTAGAGCAGGAACTTGAGACAAAACTTTTTATCAATTCTTCCGACTCCTCCAACCATCTGGAACTTACGCTGGCTGGTGAGATTTATTATAAATATGCCAAACAAATTATTAGTTTACAGGATAAGGCGCAAGAAGAAATTAAAAATTTGACCAACATGGTTACAGGCAGCCTGAGAGTTGGGGGAAGTTATACCATTGGTGAATACATTTTACCTTTTGCCGTCACTGAATTCGCCGCCCACTATCCAGGGGTAGAAATTGAAACTTCCATCGCCAATACGGAAGAAATTATTCAAGCAGTTCGAAGGAATCAATTAGACGTTGCTCTTGTGGAGGGAGAAGTCAATCATACGGACATTCAAATCCATTCTATTATGGAGGATGAAATTATCCTAGTCGTTCCCAACCAACATCCCTTAGCCAAACTTCCTATTGCCACCTCTGAGCATCTCCAGGATCAAGTATGGATACTCCGGGAAAGCGGTTCGGGAACCCGCGCTTTTAGCGACAAACTTATTAAAGAATGGGGTATAAACGTCAGAAAAAGTTATGTTTTTGGAAGTGGTCAAGCAGTTAAACAAGCTGTTATTGCCGGTTTAGGCATTGCCCTTGTCTCGCGCTGGATCGTACGGAAAGAATTAAATGCTAAAGAATTAAAGTCTCTTAGAATTAAAGGAAAACGACTTACTCGTTCCTTTTACTTAATAGAACCAAAGAATCAAAATCAAGAGACAAATGAAGTAACGGAAGCGTTCACAGAACAGCTCCTCGGTCAAGATCTTATTACATCATGGAGAAAATTAACAAAAAAGGGAATTGATCTATAAATAAATTTTGCCAGAATACGCAGCATTATTATTTACTGGTTACAGGAGGAGAATTATGCCGTTTACTCTTAACAATGATATAAGAATCAATTATGAAATTGAGGGAACACCCCAGGGAGAGTGCCTGGTTCTTCAGCATGGCTTTTTTGGCGGTATAGAGGATTGGTATGACTATGGTTATGTTGAAAGGCTTAAGAAAACCTTTCAATTAATAGTAATTGATGCTAGAGGGCATGGCAAGAGCGATAAACCTCATCATTCAGAGCAATATTCTTTATATCTACGGGCCCAGGATGTAATTAAGGTACTTGATGCTGAGAAAATTGACAAATGTCATTACTTCGGATATTCAATGGGAGGCTGGATTTCTTTTGGATTAATGAAGTGGTTCCCATCGCGCTTTAAATCTTTTATTCTGGATGCCATCCACCCTTACGAAAATGATATGATTTCTTTACGTGACTCTGTCGTAAACCTTGAACATTGGGTCCCGAACCACAATGTCTCTGAAGAGCATAAACGACGGTTTTTATTAAATGATAGAATGGCGTTGCTAGCGGCAGTGGAAGAACCAAGAACTAATAACACTGAGCTCTTAAAAACTATCTCAGTACCATGCCTGATGCTGGCCGGAGAAAATGATCCTATTTATGGAAAAGTAAAAGAAAGCTCGAAATTATCCCCATTAATTGAATTTGCAACAATTCCTAAAGCCGATCATTGGTTTTCTTTGTACAAGAGCGGCTTCATCATTCCACAAATCGAAGAATTTATTGAGAAAGCGACTGAGAAATCCATAGGGAAATAACAGCTTTCTCAAATCTTAATATCTCAGTTTCTCTATTTTAGCTCAAAACAAACTAAACCCAAGCATATTAGAATCTCATTTTCGCAAAAACTTATATGTCACAGAATCAGCTAATCCAGAGTGTTGTTTCTGCAGAAATAAGAAAGGGGTCTAAACATTGCTAAACTTTGATTACTCAATCCCCACTAAAATTTTCTTTGGCAAAGACCAAATTCAGAAACTACCAGAACAAATTTTGGAATTTGGTTCACGGGTGCTTCTTATCTACGGCGGAGGAAGTATTAAAAAAATCGGATTATACGATCAGGCAATAAAGCTATTAAGGGAAACTAACATCCCCTTTTGGGAACTTTCCGGAGTCGATCCGAATCCAAAGATTGAGAGTGTTCGCCGCGGAGTTGACCTTTGCCATAACCATCAAATCGATTTCGTCTTAGCTATTGGAGGAGGAAGTACCATTGATTGCGCGAAACTCGTTGCCGCAGGTTATTATTATTCCGACGATCCTTGGGATTTGATGATTGGTAAGGGACATTTTGAGAATGCCCTGCCCATCGGTACAATTTTAACTCTAGCTGCGACAGGCTCCGAAATGGACCCTATCGCAGTCATCAGTAATCCTGAGACAAATCAAAAACTTGGAATGGGACATCCCCTAATGGCGCCTAAATTCTCAATCCTTGACCCAACTTACACCTATTCTGTCCCCAAAAGTCAAACTGCTGCAGGCATTGCCGACATTATGAGTCATGTTTTCGAAGCATATTTCAGCAATATAAAAAGTGCATATTTACAGAACCGATTAGCTGAAGCTATCTTGAAAACTTGTATTCATTATGGTCCCATTGCTCTCGAGGAACCCGATAATTATGAAGCTCGGGCTAACTTGATGTGGGCCTCCAGTTTAGCTATCAATGGGCTTCTGTCTTACGGGAAAATGCGAAAATGGAGCTGTCATCCTATCGAACACGAGCTGAGCGCTTATTATGATATCACTCATGGGGTGGGACTTGCCATTATCACACCGCATTGGATGGAACATGTCTTAGAAGATAGTACCGTTGAAGTCTTTAAGAACTACGGTATCAACGTTTGGGGCTTAAACCCTAATGAAGATAATTATACTATAGCGAGAACAGCCATCTCCAAAACGAAAGAATTCTTTGTCACCTTAGGACTTCCCACAACACTAAGATCAGTCAATATTGATGACGAAAAGCTTGAACTCATGGCCAACGCCGCCACAAAAAATGGGACTTTAGGTGAATTCCGCCCCATTAATAGTCAGGACGTCCTCCAAATCCTAAAGTCCGCTTTATAAGCCCACTTTAACCTTTATAAAGTATAACTAGTTTGGAAATCCCTTATTCGTAAGGGGTTTCCATTTTGTTTCGTTCCCACTTCTTCCAGTGGGAGTGGTTCCCATACCTTAAGTTCACTCGCTTACTTGAAAAGCTCCCATCGGACAATATTTCACACATTTTTTACACCTGATACATTTATCCTGATCAATCATTGGAGCATTAAAACCAATTTGTTCAATCGCCCCCACCGGACAGACCCTTATTGAAGGGCAAGGATGATTTTGAGGACATCTATCTTTGTTAATGGATACATTCATGAAAGCACCTTCCTTGCAATAAATAATAGCAACGGTTATATCCTTCTACGGTATACCCCTAGCAGGTATAAGTGTACTTGAATCATAGTATCCTGTCAAGAGGCTGGTCTCAATTCCAGCTGCCTCAATTCGATGTTTAATAATATAATTCACTGGAAAAAAACTTTATTTGATTTTTTGAGGCAATCAAGTTATTCTTGTTATTATTATATTTTCGTAAACTTACAAAGAGATTTTCATGGGAGGAGGGAGTATTGTCATTATGCAGCTTTTAAAAGATAAAATCAGAAACGACGCTAAAATCATTGAAAATCGCATTATTAAGGTTGATAACTTTTTAAATCACCAGTTAGATATTTCGTTATTCAATGAAATAGGTAAGGAATTCAAACACAGATTTGCAAATAAAGAGGTTACAAAAATAGTTACCATTGAAACCTCTGGTATTGCTATTGCAAGTATTGTTGCTCAATACTTTAACTTTGTACCCGTTGTATTTGCTAAAAAACATGCCGGTATTAACATGACGCAAGATGTTTACGAAGCAAAAATTTATTCCTATACCAAAGAACAGGAATATACGATAAAGATATCAAAGGAGTTCTTAACTCCTAATGACAAGGTATTAATTATTGATGATTTTTTAGCCAGTGGAAGTGCACTTATCGGATTGATTAACTTGCTGTCCCAGAGTGATGTGGAAATTGCCGGAGCAGGAGTCGTTATTGAAAAAACATTTCAAGAAGGCCGAAAACGCATCCTCGAAAAGGGTATTCAATTAGAATCTTTGGCCATCATCGACTCAATCGAAAATGGACAAGTTATCTTTAAGTGATAAATAGCTCAGATAAACCCTGCCAATAGAAAGAGACCACTCCTATGTGAGTGGCCTCTTTCTATTTTTGAGCTTTGGATAATAACTGAAATCGTTCAGCAGATTTAGCTTTTTCATATTCACTTTTTTCAGCATTAATAATATCGGTTGAAAGATGATTGGCAATTAGTTCGGCCTGCATGGCATCTAGAGTTCGGTAGAATTGATTGTCCACACTAGCCTCAAGCATGTTCCCGGCCTGAATATATTTTTCAGCAAGCGCAGAGCGATTTAATGTCCCAGATTTTTCACCTTGTTTATACTCTTGCACAGCTGCTGCGTACAAAGCGTTTAAGCGGCTCAAGGCAAGATTTTGCAGATAACTAAACTGCGGCGTATACTTTTTAATAATCTCATCTTGAGTAACCCCTTTGGCGCTCGTGGCTGCACTCGCAAACGTTGAGGTTAGTGATTTTTTATCTTGCTCAGCTGCCGTATGTGACTGAGAATTTTCTTCCCTTGTATCACTCTGTCTGGCCTGATCACTATCCGTTTTGCCATTATCAGCTGCATTTGAACCCGTTAACTCTTTGGGAAGGGCAATGTTAAAGAAATTAGTCCCAAACTGATTTTGCAGTTGTTTTTGAATTACAGGGTTGGGTCTGAAATATTTATTGTATCCCCATACTCCTCCAAAGGCTATTAATACGATCATAACCCCAGAGATTATCAAAAGCTTTTTTTTCATAACTTCTCCTAACAATTTGGACATATATACATATTCATTAAAAAGACCAGCTTCTCAGGTAAACAGGCTGATTTTCAACCAAAGAGTGTTCTTTAGCTGCAGTTTTTATCAAATTTTATGTTGTAACCTATTTTTAATATGATACCACAATTTGGTTAAATAGTATATATTTCCATGTTTGATCTAATAGAAAGAGGGGCCGTTGCATAATGAATATTGATACGTTTTTTATAAATAAAGCCCTGCCTATAAGCGGATGATTTAAAGGCTATTTATGCAGAGTTTTGTTTAATGAAGAGCGCTTATGCATTTTGTAACAGCCACTGGTTCCCATACCTTGCATCGGTGTAAATTATTTTTGCTTTACTAGTTTTTCGGAGAGATAACTACCAAGTCCAATGATACTCTCAATATGCAAAAAATCTTCAACAGAAGGATCGAATAGAATTGTGGCGTTGGCCTGAACTTCATCGTCCCCTTCCCAAACGATTACACACATAGGAATCTCGGGAAAGGCTTGAAAAATCACGGCTGCGTCACCTAAGTTTGTGGGTTTTCCATTCATGGTGGCAGCACTTCCTAACAACTTCGGAGATCGCTGGCCAAATGCCTTGATAAGGGGAATAATCGAGTTCTTATGAAATGCTGGATAAAACAATGCTCCGCCATTAGCAATTTCTTTAAGGCTAACCCACCTGTTTTCTTTTTTTCTAAATGGCCCTGCATAGGCTAAATAATTCAACATAATTATTGATCCTATAATATCGGGAACATACTTGTCTCCTTTACGACAAATCCTTTCACTGGGACAGTCTAAAACATAGGTCGAACCAAAAAAGCTCAGTTCAAATTGATGGTTGACGCTGTTAAATGTTACAGCACGATAGGCGGAAACCTCCTCAGGAAGCATCTTCTTTATGTCATTCCAATACTTGTCATAGGCAACTCGATAATTGGTTTCCAATTTGACCCCTCCTCAAAGTAGAATTTTTTTACTACTGGTATTAAGACTTGAACCTCCCCTACATTCGTTATCCTTAACCCCAACAAGAACGAATCAAGATTGAGTGTTCGGCAATAATTTGAGGGCGATGATTCATCTCAGCACCATGTTTAAATAAACATAAACTTATGATATTTGCATTGTATTCATGACAAAAGTACTATTCTAATTTAGTGAAACAAGCTAAAATAAAATAAAATACGCAAGAAATATAAGGAAAAACTTGCAAAGGGGACAAATATATTGGAAAATAAAGAATTAATTCAAAAATAAGGTAATTATTAGGGAAACAGATTCAATTTCATAACAGGAATAATTTTATTCTTATTCATATATAACATATACCTTTATATTTCTAAAAATACAACCTTATATTGCTTTGCGATTTGACGAATGAATATATAGAATAATTGGAGGCAAACCATGAAAAGGTCAATGCAACGAAAATTAGTTGTCTTAATTCTGATCTTATCCCTAGTGCCAACTTCAATTTTAGGTTTCTATAGTTATGAGAATGCTAATTCAGTTCTTGCTTCAGAGCTTAAAACCTCCACGTCTCAATCAGTCACTAAAGTCGAAGAAACAACGAACATGTTTATGAAGGGGATTGAGCAAGACGTCAACCGCTTAAGCAATGACCCCAGCGTTATGGGAATAACACCAGGGAGCAACGGATCTCAGGCCTTAGCCGTTTTTAAGGCCTACAAACAATCCAACAACGACGTCTTAAATGTTTATTTTGGTACTGCGGACAAACGTATGATTCTTTACCCGTCAACTCAACTCCCGAATGGTTATGATCCGACAACACGTCCCTGGTACACTCAAGCTGTGAAGGCAAAGGGGATTGTTTGGACTGATCCCTATGTCGATGCAGGAACTAACCAGCTGATCATTACTGTTGCCAAACCTGTTTACAATCCACAAACAAATAATCTTCTTGGAATTATGAGCATTGATATTTCCTTGAACTCACTCACTCAAATTATCTCACAGATGAAAATCGGTCAGCAAGGTTATTTAATTATGCTGGACAAAAATAATAAAATCATGGTGGATCCTGACAAGACTCAATTAGGAAAAGATCTTTCGATCCCTGAACTCAAGATTGGTTTGGCAAACAGTGCTTCCGGAGTAGCAGACTTTAAAGTAAGTGGCAATCGGTATTTCGGAAGCTTTGCTACCTTTAACAAAACAGGTTGGAAATTCGTAGGAGTTATGAGTTACACTGAAGTTCAAGCCTCGACCTCCCAAATCCTCCACCATACTGCCATTGCTTCAATACTTTTAGCTATTTTGGCTATCATTATTGGAATTCTTTTTGCTAAAACTGTTACCAAAGCTTTAAATCTATTAGTTGAGGATGCCCAAAAAATCGGAAATGGGGACTTTACCGTACGTTGTAAACTGACCTCAAAAGATGAAACAGGAATTTTAGCTGCAACTCTTAACGGAATGGTTGAAGAACTTGGAGCTCTGATGAAAAACATTCAAAATCTCTCCCTGAACGTCAGTACATCGGCCCATGATTTAGCAAATACTGCTATTCAAACGAGCAAATCTGCGGAAGAAGTATCAACAACCGTAAGCCAGATTGCCACCGGCGCCTCAGATCAAGCAACTCAGGCAGAACAGGGATCTCTGTTTGTGGAACATGTCTCCAATAATTTCCAATCATTAGAAATGAGCAGCAATAATATGATAGAAGCCTCCCAAGAGGCCGCTCAAGCTAATCAAAGAGGTATCGATTCGGTTAACGAGCTTACAACAACATCTCAAGCCAATAAAGATTCTATCGACAAAATCGAACGTGTTATTTCTCTCCTCAATAATAAAGTGCAAGCTATCAGTACCATTCTCCAAGCCATTACGACGATCTCTGAACAGACAAACCTCCTGGCACTTAACGCCTCGATCGAAGCTGCACGTGCCGGAGAAGCGGGCAGAGGCTTTTCTGTAGTAGCCGAAGAAATACGAAAACTTGCAGAACAATCCTCAGATTCGGCAAATGGCATCCGCCAAATTGTTTTAGACATTCAAAATGAAAGTCAGCATACTGTCGGGGTTATGCAGGAGGTTCAAACGCAAACTGCTGCCCAGATGTCTGCTGTAACCAAAGTCGATTCGTCATTTTCAGATATCTCCAAAGCAATTGAGACGATTCATGAAATTATCCAACAAAATACAGATCATATGAATGAAGCTTCAACTAACAATGCTAAAGTCGTTGAAGTTTTACAAAACATATCTGCTGTTTCCGAACAAACAGCGGCAGCCTCTGAAGAAGTTACGGCTTCAATGCAGCAAACATCAAACGCTGTTGAGCATGTTGCTGAAACCGCAGAGGCACTGGATAAAGTCGCCAAACAGCTTACCGAAGAAATTCTGAAATTTAAAGTCAATAACTAGTCAACCAAATATCCCTTTAATTTAAACAAGGTGCTTTGCTCTCAATGGCAAAGCACCTTGTTATTCTTTCCATTCCATCTAAATGACGAGTTCACAAAGCAGTTACAAAACGATATAATTGATGACAACAATTTATCTGGAGTTGATAAACCGTATGATTATGCGCGAGATCGGCAAGCGAGGCATTATTTTTACCTTCGAAGACGATATTTCTATATATTTAATTAAGGGAAATCATCACTATGTTTTGTGTGATACTCATTTAGGGCCTCTATCAATGAATGTCGTCAAGGAATATCTCACTTCTCAATTAACACCCAAAGATCTCCTTATTTTTAATTCTCATTCAGATTGGGATCATATCTGGGGAAATTGTGCTTTCGAAGATGCCATTATCATTGCTCATGACACAGCAAAAAAACGGATGCAGGAGATCGGAGATTTTGAATTAAATAGATTAAGGAAATTCCATCAGGGGGTAATCAAACTAAAGTATCCAACCCTAACATTCAGTGAAAATCTTTCTTTAGCCGATGAAAATATTAATTTTATCTATGCCCCAGGACATACTTTAGACTCCTCACTATGTTTTGATCAGAGAGATTCTGTCTTATTTGTCGGAGATCTTGTTGAATTCCCTATTCCCTATCTCGACTATTATGATCTTGATGCCTTTATTAAAACATTGGAATTTATTAAAAGCTTGCCTGCCAAAATTAAGATTTCGGCCCATTCCGGCATTATAGGAGATGATCTAATTGAACGCAATCTCTTTTATATTCGAATGATTCAACAGGGCCAATCCATCTCAAATGAAATGATTGGCCCAGCGATAGAAGTCCATCAATACAACTTAAATAATCGCTTACTCCTGAAGTATGAACCAATGATTCGAGAAAAGTTAGGCAAAGAGTTCGATTATGCATCATACAAAGCCCATTTTTCAGATTTAGGAACCATAAAATCTGCCGATTTCAAACGGACACTTAAAGATTATCTGCAAGAGTTAGAAGTGAACTCGTTCAGCTAAAGCTGAACATAGAGACTTCGGTGGGGGACTCTACCCCCACCGAAGAAGAGTACGGGGGAGACCCACTCCCACTTATAGAAGAGGGAGTCTAACGATTGGATTAAAATTGTTTTGAAGCGTTCCAGTATAAATTGAAGATATTAGGCAAATCATAAAAAGAAATTCTAATTCGAGCGGGAGGGAATCAGGGTGGCCAAACCAGATAATCGTGCCGATAACGATGTCCATTTGCAAGAGCACATTAACCATACTCTAGCAAAATTGCATGATGCTGAAGAATATCTTAATGAACATGCCGAAGAACTATCAGCAAATGAGAAACAAGAGATTGAATCCAAAAATGAGCGACGCAAAGAGAGTATTAATGCCTTTATTTCGGAAAAAAAAGACGAGTCTCAGAAATAATACCTTGGTGCATTTAATAAGAATGACAGTCTATCTCTTCCAAGAATAGGACTGCCATTCTTTATTTAGTAAGATTGGTTCTTATGACCTTGATAATAAGAAACTATAGATTAAAAATTTGGGAATACTAAGCCTGAATTTTAAAGGAGGTAATTGAAATGGCTGAAAATAAGTCCAAGGAAAAGTTTATCGCTAACCCTATTGAAAGACACGATACAGCTGCCTGGCGGGGACATATAGAAAATGTTAAACCTGAATCGAATGTTCCAATCCCCAGTGAAGAATCTGTACTCAACGCCAAAGAATGGGTGGATACAAATTCTCTTTCTTAAGTATTACCGGTGAAAGTAACGAGCCCATAACACATCTGTCATGAACGTTATAGTCTAATAATGAACTCCGTACCACTTTCTACCCTTGGAAAGCGATACGGAGTTCTTGTTTTTTATGAGTATCTGTTAATCGGGTGATAATTATAGTTTTTCCAACTTCAGACCTGTCTTATGACCATTAAGGTTCTGTTTTTCCAAACTCGGATCATTAACCTTCCCAATAGTGACGGCTAGAGTTTCCCGTTTAATATAGGTTTCAAACAATGTAACGGCTTCGCTTATTTCCTCATCGCCATCAAAGAAGATATTAATCCTATCCATCATTTCGTAGCCATTATTTTTTCTCAATTGTTGTACCTTGGAAACAAACTCCCTCGCATATCCTTCATTAATCAGATCTTTCGTAAGCGTTGTATCCAGGATTACAAATAAATTGTCCTCCACGGTCATTGTAAAGCCTTCTTTGGCAGAAATCGAAGTAATTACATGATCTTTAACCAGGTCTATAGTTTCTCCCTCTACCTCAAGCGAAACAGTTTCCCCCGCTTCTAATTTAGGCACGATCGAAGAAGCGTCTAAGGCTGCCAACACTTTGCTTAAAGATTTTATTTTCGAGCCAAAGATAGATCCTGCTACTTTAAAATTGGGTTTGAGACTAAAGCTCATATATTGATTTAAATCCTGAGCAAAAACAACTTCTTTAACATTTAATTCCTCTTGAATCAAGGGAAGCATATAGTCTATTAATTGTTGATATTTACCGTCGATCAAAATCTTTTGAATTGGCTGCCGAACTTTAATTTTAACTTGTTCCCTGGCCGCTCTGCCCAGGCCTACAAGATTTCTTACCAAATCCATTCTTGTTTCCAACTCGTTGTCAATCAGCTGTACGTCAACGACAGGATAATCCGCGAGATGAACTGACAGTTCATCTGTTAGTCTCTTAAAGAGCTCTTCAGAGATATAAGGTGCAAAAGGCGCCACCAGCTTGGACAGACCTACAAGAATTTCATAGGTGGTATTGTAGACAGCTTTCTTATCATCCGTCAGTTCTGTACTCCAGAAACGCCGGCGTGCACGCCTGATATACCAGTTGGATAGATCTTCATTGACAAACTCCTGAATCTTTCTGACAGTTTTGGTTAGATCAAAAACACTTAGATCTGACTCAACGGCTCGAAGGAGACTGTTATATTTCGACATGACCCACCGATCAAGCTCTGGGCGATCTTTATACTCAATAAAGAACGTTCTCGGATCAAGCTTATCCGTATTGGCATACAGGGAAAAGAAAGCATAAACATTTCTGAGGGTGCTGAAGAATTTACTTTGTACCTCTTTCAGCCCTTCGATATCAAATTTTGTCGGAGTCCAAGCCGGAGATACATAGAGCAAATACCAGCGTAAAGCATCGGCTCCGTATTGATCAAACAACTCAAAGGGGTTGACAGTATTTCCTTTGGACTTGGACATCTTATGACCATCCTTATCCAGGATCAGATCATTAACTAATACTCGTTTATAAGGAGCAACTCCTTTGACAAAGGTAGAGATCACGAGCAGCGAATAGAACCAACCTCTCGTCTGGTCAATCCCTTCACAGATAAAATCTGCCGGAAAGACTTGATCAAAAGTCTCGCTGTTTTCAAAAGGATAATGTTGCTGGGCAAAAGGCATTGACCCGCTGTCAAACCAGCAATCGATTACATCTGTAACACGGGTCATCGTTGAGCCGCATTTCTCGCATTTAAGATGGATACCATCAACAAAGGGCCGGTGTAATTCCACCGTTTCATCCAGGGGCTCCAGAGATTTCTCAATTAACTCTTTGCGGGAGCCTATGGATGTGGTATGCCCACATTGGCATCTCCAGATATTAAGCGGTGTGCCCCAATATCTGCTGCGGGACAGCGCCCAATCGTTAACATTCTCCAGCCAGTTGCCAAACCTTTTTTCTCCCACATAATCAGGATACCATTCAACACGATTGTTGTTTTCGACCAATTGGTCCTTAAATTTGGTAACTTCAATATACCAGCTCGGTTTCGCATAATAAAGCAGCGGAGTATGACATCTCCAGCAATGGGGATAATTATGATCTACTTTTTCCTTTTTGTATAATTTCCCTTCCCCGTGGAGCCACTTGATGATCTCCAGATCGGCATCCATAACAAAAGTACCTGCCCAGGGCGTGGTCACAAATTTTCCGGTTTCATCAACCGGTTGAAGCACAGGCAGGTTATACCTTCGCCCGGTGTTGTAATCATCTTCGCCAAAAGCTGGAGCTGTATGAACAATTCCTGTCCCATCCTCCGTCGTTACATAATCGCCTAAGGTAACAAAGAAGGCCTTTTTATCTGTTTTTACAAAGGGCATCAACTGTTCATACTCTACATGCTCAAGGTCTCGGCCAAGGATTTCGTCCAAAACCTCAAACTCTTCTCCCAGCACTTTAGCAGACAACGTCTTAGAAACATAATAGACTTCATTATTTTGTCTGACCTTCAGGTATAGTTCCTGGGGATTTACCGTCAGGGCCACGTTTGAAGGCAGAGTCCATGGCGTGGTCGTCCAGACTAAAAAGTATTCCTCAGCATCTTTTTTCTTGAACTTAACATAAACGGTATTGGTCTTTATTTCCTTATATCCCTGGGCAACTTCATGGGAAGCCAACCCCGTACCGCAGCGTGAACAATAGGGCAGGATTTTGTGCCCTTCATAGATTAAACCTTGTTTAAAGAACTGATCTAGAATCCACCACACGCTTTCGATATAGTCATTATTCAACGTTACGTAAGGGTGATCCAAATCAATGGAATATCCCATCCGTTTGGTCATTTCCCGCCACTGTTTCTCATAACTAAATACAGATTCCCGGCATTTTTGATTGAATGCAGCAATACCATAAGCTTCTATTTCCTGTTTATTGGAAAGCTTAAGCTGTTTTTCGACTTCGATTTCCACAGGAAGTCCATGAGTATCCCATCCGGCTTTGCGTTTAACTTGATAACCCTGCATAGACTTTAAGCGGCAGACGGAATCTTTAAGAGTTCTGGCGATAACGTGATGAATTCCCGGTTTACCGTTAGCGGTAGGAGGTCCTTCATAAAAGACAAAAGGAGTCTTACCTTCTCTAATTTGAATGCTTTTATTGAGTATCTCATTTTTGTCCCAGAAATCAGCTATTTCGCTTTCTTTATGAGCCACGTGTTGCTCCGCTAAAGGTTTGAAGTCAGCCATGATTATCTTCCCTTCTCAATGAGTTAATTGTGACAAAATACTACGGCGATAACAACAAAAGTCCCTAAGTCTATGACTTAGGGACGAGTTATCGCGGTACCACCCTTTTTATTAATGGATTGCTCAAGAAACAATCCGTTAATCACTCAAAACATGTAACGTATGTCACACGGAGCAGCTTAATTAGTTCAGCCGCCCAACTCCAAGGTGATTTTCATAAAGAACCTTCGTCATAATCTTTCAGCCAAGGATTATGTCTCTAAGAATCAGATTCTTAACTACTGTCCTTTTCATCGTTGTTTTCCATACTTTAACCGAAATTATAAAAACTTAAACCTTACACCATTAGTCTTCACTTATGGTTAAAATTTACAATCCTCCACGTATCCCCGAATTATAAGACGATACGCCAAAAAGATTGGAAGAAATAACGTAAAAACCCAAATCAGGCCATATGCGAAAGGATTAATAAAATCAGCAATTAGTAGATCTAATTAATAAAGTTTAACCAATATTTTGCTAAAAGTAAACCCTTTGTAGGATAATTCGTTACTTTTTTAACTGGATACTTCTCGCTGCCCACCCTTTACCTAAAAGCATAGCACCTGACATGGGACTGTAAAGTAAACTCCAATAAGAAAGCGGACGTTACAAAAACCTAAGGTTTAAGCAACGTCCTCCCTCTTCACTTCTTTACTTATAAACCGATTTTCAGTATTGCATTTCTGCAAAACGCTTTAAAGTTTGGTATTTATCCCGAGCATGGCCCTCGGCAACATTGAACATTTCTTGTGCCACATCCGGGAATACGTTTAGCAGAGAAGAGTATCGGATTTCGCCCTTTAAGAAGTCTTGGAAAGAAGCCGTAGGCTCTTTGGAGTCAAGTGTGAATGGATTCTTTCCTTGATCTTTAAGGCGGGGGTCAAAGCGCCAGAGATGCCAATAACCGGCCTCAACAGCCTTTTTCTGTTCAAGGATACTTGTTCCCATTCCGGATTTGATGCCATGATTTATGCAAGAAGCATAGGCAATAATGATCGAAGGGCCGTGATAACTTTCGGCCTCAGCAATCGCCTTAATCGTCTGATTCATATTCGCTCCCATGGCTATTTGCGCAACATAGACATAGCCATAGGTTGTGGCAATGAGGCCTAAATCTTTCTTGCGGACCTTCTTGCCTGCTGCTGCGAATTTTGCGATAGCTGCCGTCTGCGTGGCCTTTGAGGATTGTCCGCCGGTGTTGGAGTATACTTCTGTATCCATAACCAGAATGTTTACATCATCACCGCTGGCGATGACATGGTCAATTCCGTTATAGCCAATATCATAGGCAAAACCGTCACCACCGAAAACCCAAACCGAGGGTTTGATGAGATAGTCTTTCTTTTCTTTGATTTCACAGAGAAGCGGATTACCTGCAGCATCTTCATTCTCCATCACTTCAAGCAGACGAGCAGAAGCCCTTTTCGATCCTTCTCCGTCTTCCATGTTATCAAGCCATTCATGAAAAGCATCTTTAAGATTCTCGCTGAGAGAACTTTCTAATCCCTGACGCATTAATTGAGCAAGCTTTGCTCGAATCTGCTTGGAGCCTAAATACATGCCATAACCGAACTCGGCATTATCTTCAAACAGCGGATTCATCCAAGCAGGGCCTTTGCCTTCAGCATTAACCGTATAGGGTACCGAAGGGGCGCTGCCTCCCCAGATTGAAGAACAACCTGTGGCATTGGCAATAATCATGCGATCACCAAACAGCTGAGTTATCAGGCGAGCATAAGGTGTCTCACCGCAACCCGGACATGCTCCGTGAAATTCGAGAAGTGGTTGGGCAAATTGACTGCCTTTCAGGGACTTAACATCCATGAGATGACGCTTTTCCGCGACATGTTTAATCGCGTATTCCCAATTTTCGGATTCCATTTCTATTTCGTGGTCAGCAGGTTTCATGACAATGGCTTTACCCGGCGCAGGACAAACGTCAGCACAGTTTGCACAACCAGTACAATCGAGGGGAGCAACTTGAATACGGTAGTGGTAACCTTCCAGCCCTTTGCCGATCGGTTTCTTAGTTTTGAAAGTATCCGGAGCCTTCTCAAGTTCGCTGTCATCCAAGAGGAACGGACGTATCGTTGCGTGAGGACAAACATAGGAACACTGATTACATTGGATACATTTATCGATTTGCCATTCAGGCAAATAGACGGCAATTCCCCGTTTTTCGTAGCGTGTAGTGCTTAAGGGGAAGGTTCCATCTTCCACCCCAACAAAGGAACTGGTCGGCAAGTCCTCTCCTTCATGACGCGCCATAGGCCTTTGTATGTTTTTAACAAACTCCGGTTCATCTTTGACAGGCATTTCCTCATCCGGAACTTCAGCCCAGGAAGCAGGAACCTCCACTTTATGTAGAGCTTCAATTCCGCGATCCACCGCCTTATGATTCATCTCAACGATGTTGGAGCCTTTTTTGCCATAGACCTTCTGGATAGAGTCTTTAAGGTATTGAATAGCGTCCTCAACAGGGATGACATTGGCTAATTTGAAGAAGGCAGCCTGCATAACCATATTAATCCGCCCGCCAAGACCAATTTCCCCAGCAATGGAAATAGCATCGATAATGTAAAAATTGATATTGTTCTTAGCGATATATCGTTTTAAAGAAGCCGGTAAATGATCTCCGATTTCTTTAGCGCTCCAAGGACAGTTTAAAACAAATGTCCCGCCTTTTTTTAACCCCTTAAGGATGTCATAGTGATAAATAAATGACCTATTATGACAAGCAATATAGTCAGCGTCAAACACCATATAAGAGGATTTAATCGGTTTCTTGCCAAAGCGCAAATGAGAAATCGTTGTGCCACCGGATTTCTTACTGTCATATTCAAAATACCCTTGAACGTAAAGATCCGTATTATCACCAATAATTTTGATGGCACTTTTATTAGCTCCAACCGTACCGTCAGAACCGAGTCCCCAGAATTTGCAGCGTATAGTACCCTCCGGCGAGGTGTCCACAGTCTCCTCGATAGGTAACGAGGTATGGCTCACATCGTCAATAATACCAATGGTAAAGCGATCCTTAGGCTGAGCCTTCTTCAAATTCTGGTAAACAGCGATTATCTGTGACGGAGTGGTGTCTCTGGAACCCAAACCATAACGCCCTCCCACAATTATGGGCTTGGAAGATTCATGATTAAAGATCTGAACAATATCCAGGTATAGAGGTTCCCCCGTCGAACCCGGTTCTTTTGTCCGATCAAGAACGGCAATTTTTTTAACAGATTTAGGCAAAACATCAAAAAAGTATTTTTTAGAGAAAGGACGATATAAATGTACTTTTATTAGCCCGACCTTTTCTCCCCGCTGGGCTAAGAAGTCTATAGTTTCCTCAATGGTATTACAGACAGAACCCATGGCGACAATAATCGTTTCCGCGTCAGGATCACCGTAATATTGGAAGGGATGATACTCCCGTCCGGTTACTTTCTTAATTTCTTTAAAGTAATCTTCAACAATATCCGGAACGGCCTCAAAGAAAGGATTGGAAACTTCCCGGCCTTGGAAATAGATGTCGGGGTTTTGGGCTGTACCTCTGAGAACAGGGTGATTGGGATTTAAAGCTCTATCTCTGAATTCTTTAATCTTATCATAATCTACAAGCTTCCCGATCTCATCGTAGCTTGTCGTTTCTATTTTTTGCACCTCATGGGAGGTTCTGAAACCATCAAAAAAGTGCAAAACCGGAACCCTTGATTTAATGGCTGCAAGATGAGCAACAAACCCCAAATCCATGGCTTCTTGAACGTCATTTGAGCAGATCATCGTGAAACCGGTTTGCCGGGCAGCATTAATATCTTGATGATCACCAAAGATTGATAAGGCATGGGTCGCCAAAGCCCTGGCACTAACATGGAATACTGCCGGCACCAGGTTTCCGGCCATTTTATACATTTCGGGAATCATAAGCAGTAATCCTTGAGAAGCAGTGTAAGTTGTCGTCAGGGCTCCGGCTTGAAGGGAGCCATGAGTTGCAGCGGCAGCTCCTGATTCCGATTGCATTTCCACAACTCTTACAGGTTGATCAAATAAATTCTTCTTGCCGTGAGCAGCCCATTCGTCAACCCCTTCTGCCATTGGGGAAGAGGGCGTGATTGGGAAGATCGTTGCAACCTCAGTCAGAGCATACGATGCTTCTGCTGCGGCTTGGTTCCCGTCCATTGTTTTCATTTTTTTAGCCACACTGAGAGCCTCCTCTGAAAAAACTTTGAATCTGGTCTGAATTAGTATTCGTCATTGGAAAACTCTCATACATGTTTTAAGGAAAAAAAGCAAATTCAACACCCAACGTCAATAATTCGTTGGTTATTAGTGAACTCGCTTACGCTAAAGCTGAACATCGGGGCTTCAGATGCAATAATGTCTAGTGGACATTATTGCCGAGCCGCCTTTCCCAATGGGAATACTTAGCGGCGAAGGAGGACTCTACCCCATCTGAAGTTTACGAAGGACCCACCCCCACTTATAGACATGGAGGGCTTAAAAATTGGATGAACAGGGCCGTCGCAAAATACATAAGTGCCCCTCATAAAAGAAAGCCATGCATAAATAGTGGTTTAGATCATCCACTTATATGCACGGCTTATTCAGGACAGCACCTACCTAAGCGATATTTTTTCATACGCAATTTTAATAAGGTATAAAAACAAGCAAAGATTCAAAATTGAAGTCATCACCGGTATAGTACTAAAAGCCGCTTGGTTAATACCCTCGTTGGTCTGGTAAAGAATAAGGTAGGTATTGACAAAACCCGTAACACTCACCCCTATTGACAATAACATAAACCGCTTATCCTTGGTATAAATAAATGCCAGAAGCGCCAAGGCTGCTGCAGGAAACAAATACCGCTCATGCATGCTGGCCGAAAAAAGAAAGACACCGGATATCAAAATGAGAGCTGAAACCGAAAGAAAACTCTCCTTCTTGCCTTTAGCAAATACGAACCAAGCCAACAAGGTTACAAGAACAATGAAAATCAATCCCCAACTATGATAGTTTAAGAACAAGAAGGGTGAGGTGTCTTTTTTATAGTTAGCGCCCAATAAATAAAAGAAATTAAAAGCATTGACAGATGCATAAGGATATTCACCCAAAGTACTTGTAAAGAGCTTAACAATCCAGAGAGGATTTTGCTGAAGTGAAAACGGCAAAATAATGGTTATCGCTGTCAGCAACCCGGAGATAAGAACTTTACCAATACTTTTTAGGCTTTTCTGCCTTACCAGCTCAAAAAATAAGATGGGAAGGAAAATGATTCCCTGCGGCTTCATAAGGACTGAAGACGTGAAAAAGATGGCCGCATAAACGAGCTTCCTTTCCATTAATAAAACTACCGCAGTTACGATAAGCAACGTGAAAAAGGAATCCACCTGGCCCCAAATCGTCGAGTTGACAAAAACAGCAGGGTTAAAGATATAGAACGCTGCCACCATGGTACTTAATTCTGCAGAGAGATATTTGCAGGCCAGCTTAAAGAGCAGGAGAGCAGTGATTATATCCGCCAGGATCGAAGGAAGCTTAAGCAAAATGGTATAATAAGCACTCATCGCTTTGAGGCTGCCGATTTTACCAATCAAATATAATATGTAAATATACAGCGGAGGATAATCACTGGCATGACGTCCCATGTAGAATTGGGAGAAATTATTGGCTGCTGAGGCCGCCCAGGATTTAAAGGTATTGAGATCAAAGGGATGCCCTTCAATAAGGATACCTAAGGCAATTCTAAGTAATAGCCCGGCACAGATCAGAGTCACCATTATAATTCTTTGGTTACTTCTATCAATGATCAGCTTAGAAAGAATCTCTTTATATTTTTGGGAACTTTTAAGAATAAAGAAACTAACTAGAGCTGCCAGGAAAAATAATACGGTGTAGGCAACGACCTGAACGGTAAAGCGATTACCCGCATTCCTTCTTCTGCCTGGCCCAGGAAATGTGCCCCAATTAAAGGAACGGCCATTAGGGTTAAATTGCCCGTTGGGCGAAGCCTGGACTCCATTTTCATGGGGCCTAATTTTATTTTGCCCCTGGTCTGCGGGTTGCCCGCTAAACTGAGGAGTCTGGACGCTCTGAGACTGATTTTGGAAAAACACTCTGCCAGTAGATGCAGTGTTTGAATTATGATGAACTACAGCATAAAAACACAGAAAAAATGAGGCGGCAATGATCAGAACCGCGCTTAACCTGAATAAAGACCTCTTGACCGGCAACAATCCTCACACTCCTTAGGTACACTTACTCATCTGACTAACCCGAATCCAAGCTCCTGAAAGGTAAAATTACACTCTGGAATTACTTAGACATCACTAGGGTTCTAAATTTTAGTTCGCCTATTAACACTTGTGCTGTTTGCCGGCCGAAAAACCCAAAGACGGCTGCCTAAAAAATTAATGACTACACTTCCTGCTATGGAAAAAAGCCTGCTTACAAGCATCGAAAATCCCCAAGTGGTGTGAACCCAAAGCAATAGTCCATAAGTCAGGGACAGAGTCACTAGATTCAAGACAATAAACTGCACAAGTTGTCTTATAGACTGCTGCTGGACCGATTCCTTAAAGGTCCATTTCTGATTGAGCAAAAAACTGTTCATAACGCCACAGCTGTAAGAAAGAGTATGGGCCGGGAGCAAGGGAATTCCCCAGGCATAGATCATGGCAAAAACGGCAAAATCAATAGCGGAATTAAGGACTCCTACGATACAAAACTTAAGAAATTCCTGTTGACGCTTTGTAACCTTTGCCAATCTTCTTCACTGTCCGTTCATTCTCTTCATTTCTATAACATTCCTGTACGATATACAAGGGACGATGTCTCGCTTCATCATAGATACGACCGATATATTCACCCATAATTCCCATCATGGCAAGAAGAATTCCCGTTAAAATAAACTGGGAAGCTAAGACAAGATTCCAGCCGCTGATTGGAGAATGGTCGGCCTCAAATCCAATTAGAAGAAGTAAATATACGAAACCTATTACTAGGAAGAAAAACCCGCTATAATTCGCCAATTTAATCGGTTTAAAAGAAAAAGAGGTAAGACCGTCAAGACTTAACTTGATCATCTTTCCTAGAGAATACTTCGTTTCCCCGGCTAAACGGGGGTCTCTGCTGTACTCGACGGCAGTTTGCCTGAAACCAACCCAGCTTACCAAGCCGCGCACATAGCGGTTCTTCTCAGGCAATTGTTGTAAAGCATCACAAACTTTGCGGTCCAGCAAACGAAAATCACCGGTATCGACAGGAATATCAATATCTGTACAGGTACGCAAAATTCGGTAAAAAAGACGAGCAGTTAGTTTTTTGAAAAATTTTTCGCCCTTACGCTCACTGCGTTTGGCATAAACGACTTCATACCCCTCCTTCCATTTGGCAATCATCTCTATAATTAATTCCGGGGGATCCTGCAAATCGGCATCGATAACAACAACCGCATCCCCGACAGCATAATCCATCCCCGCCGTGATGGCGATTTGGTGGCCAAAATTACGGGAAAAGGAGATTAACTTTACGGATTTGTCATGATCGCAAAAACCTTTGATAAATTCAACGGAACGGTCTAAGCTCCCGTCATTAACAAAAACTAATTCATAAGGTTCTCGGATCGCATCCATAACCTTTTTTAAGCGCCGATAGGTTTGCTCAAGGACAGCTTCCTCATTAAAAACCGGAACCACAATAGAATAACGAATGTCCGTACTCATAGTTCTGCCTCCTTGTTAAGGATTGACTTCATATAAAGTCCCAGCTCCAAACATTCCTCTGCCTCCTTGGAGAGCGCTCCCCGAGCCGGATTGCCAAGCCGACTGCGGTACTTCCTTGCCATTTTGGCGAATCCAAGATTGTATTTCTGAGCTGCCACTTCCCTGTCCGCCTCCGGACAACAGAAAATATTTAACCTCTTTAGCAGCTATCATTTGCTTTAATTTGTCCACTGTAAGAATCGGGTCGGAACCGGAAAAACCACCCATAGCCATTACTGCCTTTCCGGTTTGGATAATATAAGCTTCCGCTGTACCGGCATTGGCAGAAGCAAACAGGAACTTTTCGCCTGTGTTATGAGCTTCTAAATATGTGACCAATTGAGTATCAACATTTTCCCTCATCTGCCCCGGCCCCTGTCCGGGAACTTGACTAAAGGACTGCTTTTGCCTGCCCTGATAATTAGAACTTTGATCTTGACCTTGACCGGTTATGAAATCGGCGCCGAAGCCTTGGCGCCCATCTCGCCCGGGCTGGGTTGTCAGCCTGGAGAAACCGCCATGATTGAGTTGAGGTCCGGCTTCAGGTATCATACTGTTTCCTCCGTAAAGAAGAGGTGTAGAAGCCCAATATAATGGCGCAGCCAGCAAAACAAGCAATCCGCTGATGGCAGCGGTTCTACTGAACAAAAGCTGACGTTGCTGAAGCTCTGAGCTTACCGACCTGCTCCTGATTAAAGACAAAGCTAAATACAGGGAAAAGACACATCCCAAAATTCCCACGCTTATCGTCCAAATAGAACCAATTTGCGACCGATAAGGCCAAAGAATGTAGAGTTGAAACAAGGTTGTACCGAAAACACCTATGGGCAGCAGCCATCCTTTCCAACCCTCGCGGTTACGATAGAAGCCATAAAACTCTGCCCATCCCGCTCCTGATAAAGCAGCGATAGAAGGCCCCAGCATGATTAAATAGTAGGAATGGAAAAACCCCGCAACACTAAAGAATCCCATCATTGGCAACAGCCAGACCAGCCAAAACAAACTCTCCTTTTGTTTGTCCGTCAAAGGCTGCTTCCTGCGGATTCCAATTAATAAACCAAGAGCTGACAACAGGGCAAAAGGAAGCAGCCAGCTGATTTGACCGGACAATTGAGATTGAAAGAGACGGAAGGGACCGGCTTTCCCCGTGTTAAACATGCCTCCTCCGCCGAAAAAGCTGCCTCCCTCCTGCCTTGATTGTCCCGTTCGGCTGGACGAATTATTACCGCCAAAAGGGCTGTTCCGCTGGATACTATTAGACCTGGCGGCAAAACCTTGACCTGATGCAAAGCCGCCGGAAAACTGTTCTCTGCTGCTTTGCCTTTGATTATTATTTCCGCCCGGACCATGTTGTCCGGTTAAACGGGATAGGCCGTTATAGCCAAAGGCCAGTTCAAGAACTGAGTTCGTTTGGCTGCTTCCGATATAGGGGCGATCCGCCGGAGGGATACTGTCCACAATCAGAGCCCAGGAAAAAGAAACAACGAATAATACCGCTGTCGAGGCGGAGAGAACGGCTAGTCTTCTTTGCCAATTAACCTTAAAAGCCAGCCAATAGAACAGGTAAAATGCAGGGAGCACCATATAGGCTTGAAGCATTTTAATATTGAATCCCAAACCGACTAGAGCAAAAGCTGCCATAAACCAGATTGGTTTGCTCGTTCTGGACCCTTTAAACAAACACCAAACGGCTGCTAAGAGGGTAAAAACCAACAAGCTGTCAACGTTATTGGTACGGCTGACAGCAGCGGCAATGGGAGTAAATGCAAAGATAAAAGCCGAAACTCTGGCTGCCGTTTGACCAAAGGAAGGTTTTACAAGAACATAAATCAGCAAGACAGACCCGATTCCTGCGAGAGCCTGGGGCAAGATAACACTCCAGCCATGAACCCCTAACACAGAAGCAAAAAGTGTCTGCACCCAAAAGGCAACCGGCGGTTTATCGACTGTGACAAATCCTCCTGGATCAAAGGAAGCAAAAAAGAAATTATGAAAACTTTGCAGCATGCTTGTTACTGCCGCAGTATAATAGGCATTGGCAACTTGGTCTTTCCAAATTCCATAACTATTTAAAAACCCGGCGAGTAACGCTGCTCCCATTAAGAAAGGATCGATGCGCTTGACCTTGGGAATCATAGGGTTTCAACTCCTTACCGTACATTAATAAATCAGTGAACTCACTTACGCTAAAGCTGAACATCGAGCCTTAACCTCAAGATATTAAAACATCGGGATAAACCTATGTAACAAATGGTTGACAGAATTTATCCGCAAGAAATACTACAAGTTAGTATAACCACGCACCCATACTAAGGATATTGCATTTGTATTAAGATATTGTGATGACTCTGTGGTGGGTATTTTAAGATCCTGTCAAGGTTATTTATCACACAATAGTAAAGAGGTTGACTTATCTCCGCCCGGGAAGATAAATCAACCTCTTCTCATTATTTTCGTAAAACTCCTCGTTTCTTATTTCATAATAATTCCTTCAGGATCAATAACTTTATAGAGCAAATCCAATTCTTCGTACGTAGGAGTCAGTGTTTCTCCCTGACACCGGGCAATATTAAGCTCGAAACTACAGTTTTCCCGACATTCCTCAGGTGTGAAACCAGGATGAACGGTGTCAAGATACATTTCGCCCTGCTTGTCAAAACGATAGACTCCCATATCAGAAATCACGGCGGCCGGACCGCCATTAAAGGCCGGTCCATAGACTTGTTGCTTGGGTACCCATTCTTTATCCGGCCAATGGGGAATTTTCCAACCCGGCGAGGTGATATAGCTGACTCTCTCCACAAAGCGCCGTTTTTGACCTAACTGAGGCATAATTAAAACACTTCTCTTCGCCAGGGAGTGAATATCTGAATTTCCGCCGCTGCCGGTAAGCCTTTTGCCCGTGGGCCCGCCCATAAAGGTGCAGTTAACGTTTCCATAGCGGTCAACTTCTGCCCCTCCCAGATAAGCTAAGTCAACCTTACCTGACTGGAGCTGCCCGAAGACATCCGTTAAACCATCGGCCACAGCTGCCTGATAACTGCAGCGGGCATCAGCTACCGAGGTCGGCAGATCAATAGGTCTGCCGTCAATTGACCCTGATTCATAAATGCATACAGCTGTAGGGGCTTGAGTATGCTGAGCAACCATGATCGCCAACATCGGCAGACCGGTCCCCGCAAAGACAATTTCACCATCCTTTACTTCTCGAGCAGCGGCACAGGCTAAAAGATCCATGGGCTTAAATTCGCCGGGTTTAGAATATCCTTTTTTGCTCTCCATTATCTCGACCCCCTTTTCATTGTCGAAGAATAGCCTAGAGCAGGATTGGCCCTTAGGGATTCCAGACGGCTGATTCCCAGCTTATTAAGATATTCCTGAAAATCTTTGACACCAAAGATCCATTCCTCAGCCCACTGATCAAAGCCTTCCTGAGTCCGAGTCGCTTTAAAAAAGCTGGCGATAAATTCACCGTCCGGTTCATGTACCCCATATAACCCCGTTGGGTGAGCACCCCAAGGCAACTCAACAATATAGTCAACCAGGTATCCCGGCAGCATATTGCGGGTTGGTTCCTTCCGTAAATATTCCTCTGGAACAATTTGTTCTGTGATAATAATATTGTGCTTCGAAGCTTTGATAACTTCCTGGTCACTGAATTTTAAGCCCTCAACTCTTACAGTTCCTTCATTACCTGCCATCTGAACATGGGTGATGCACCAGTCCGGATTAGCGGCAGGAACGAGGATGATCTCGGAATCTGTAAAAGGCTCTTTATACATCATGTATTTATGCTTGCCGATATGAGGATTGGAGCCATTACGGAGTCCTGCTTTACCAAGATTATCATTCTCCGGATTCAACATATCGCAGCCCATGGCAGAATAGGTCGGCAAAAAGGGCAGACCTTTTGCTCCGGCAGTTAACCGGTTTAAAATATGGATATGGGCCCAATCTTCGTATAAGATTTCGCCCTTTTCGATCCTGCGGGCAAGATTACTGCCAAATTTCCCATAAAGTTCGTGCCCACACCAGCTCGATTCCCATATACCAACGCAGCCGGCGCCGACAAGCATATCATCATGTGTCCCGCCATTGACCTCTACGAGATGAAGATTCCGCTTCTTCTGGCGAATCAATTCATAAATAGCAGCCATAGGACGACGCCAGACTGTAAATCCTCCGAAGGTTAACATATCTCCGTCATTGATCTGCCCGATGGCTTCTGTAAGGCTTACAACTTTAGGCCTAGCCATGACACAACCCCCTCACTGTTATTTCATTGCTTCACTCTGCGAACGTGTAAATCCAATTAATCTAAAAACGGCCGATAACTTCCCGTCCGATAATCATACGCTGAATTTGGTTAGACCCTTCGTAAATTTGAGTAATTTTAGCGTCTCTCATCATACGTTCGACCGGGTATTCCGAGCAATAGCCATATCCACCCATCAATTGCACGCAATTGGTGGTAACTTCCATAGCAGTGTCTGTGGCGAAAAACTTAGCCATTGATGCTTCCTTGTTATGAGGTAATTTATTGTCTTTGAGCCAGGCTGCTCGATAAATTAACATTTGGGCAGCCTCAATTTTAGTAGCCATTTCGGCAATCATAAACTGAACACCCTGATTCGCTGCCAACGCTTTGCCAAATTGTTGCCGTTCTCTGATGTAGTTCGTGGTATATTCCAAAGCCCCTTCAGCAATGCCCAGGCCCTGGGCGCCGATTGTGATGCGGCCGCCGGCCAAAAGCCCCATGGCGACAGCAAAACCGTTATTGATCTCTCCCAGGACATTTTCTTTAGGAACTTTCACGTTTTCGAAATTCAGTTCCACCGTTGGCGAACCATGCATTCCCATTTTCTCAACAGGCTTGCTGATGGTAAACCCCGGAGTGTCCTTCTCAATGATTAAGCAGGTAATCCCTTTGCCATTAGGCTGGGAGGGATCAGTTTTAACAAATGTGCAATAAGTTGTTGCCTGACCTCCATTGGTGATAAATATTTTGCTGCCGTTAACCAGGAAATGGTCACCCATATCCTCGGCCCTGCATTTCAGCGAACCAGCGTCCGATCCGGCATTAGGTTCGGTCAGTGCATATGCCCCGATAATCTCACCTGTGGACAGTCTTTTCAAATATTTTTCTTTTAGCCGCTGACTCCCATATAAGTAAATACTCATGCAGCCTAAGCCGGTGTGTACGCTGGTGATAACTGCCGTCGAGGCACAGGCTTTGGCTAATTCCTCAACAATAATTGCAAAGTCGAGATAGGTACCTCCTCCCCCACCCCATTCTTCCGGAACAGGAAACCCCGTCAGGCCCAATTCTCTCATTTTATTCCAGGTATCCATGGGGAACTCATGACTTTTGTCAATCTTTTCGGCCAATGGAGCAACCTGACTCTTAGTAAATTTCCTTACCATGTCCCTGACCATTAAGGTTTCGTCGCTGAGCTGAAATTCCATCCTGACTCCACTCCAATCTTTTTTAGTGATTACTATTAAAGTCCTTAGTCTGCATCAACACGAATCAGCATGGCGTCGCCTTGAGCATGACCGGCACAAATTCCACAAACCCCATATCCTCCGCCGCGACGTTTTAGTTCATAGGCTAAGGTCATGACAATCCGAGCGCCTGAAGCCCCAATGGGATGACCGTAGGCAATAGCCCCGCCGTTGACATTAACCTTTGCAAACATCTCTTCCTTGGTCATCCCCAGAATACTTCTGGCGCTTACGAGAACCACGGCTGCGAAGGCTTCGTTGATTTCGATAAGCTTTACATCTTCTAACGTCATATTGTTTTGTTCCAGAACCTTCTTGATAGAAAGGCCGGGAACTGTGGCAATGTCCTTCGTGGGCTGTGATACTTCCGCATAATCCACAATGGTAAAGAGAGGCTTCATCCCCAATTCATCAGCTTTAGCGCGGCTCATCAGCAGACAGACATCTCCCCCATCATTCGTACCGGGTGCATTACCGGCAGTTACACTCCCTGGCTTTCCGGTTACGGCACTGACATGATTGAACACCGGTCCAAGCTTAGCCAAACCTTCCAAGGTAGAATTGGCACGCGGCCCTTCATCCTTTTCCATAATTTCCTGTCCCTTTTTGACAGCAACGGGAAAAACCTCATCATCAAGCTTTCCTGCAGCAATGGCAGCCGAGGCAGCCAATTGGGAATGAAGTGCCCATTCGTCCTGATCTTCGCGGCTGAAGCCGAATTCATCGGCTACTTCGGAACCATGAATAGCCATATGCCGATCGTAAATGGAATCCCAAAGGCCATCTTTAACCATTAAATCTTCACAGGCAGCATTGAGCAGACCCATCCTCTTTCCGCGTCTCATATCAGGAAGGGCAAAGGGAATGTTGCTCATGCTCTCTTGTCCGCCGGCAATGACGATGTCCGCTCTTCCCAGGGCAATCATTTGCGCGGCTAAATCTATGGTTTTTACACCCGAAGAACAAACCTTATTCACTGTGATAGAAGGTACATGTTCGGGAAGTCCTGCTAAAAGAGTGGCCTGGCGGCTGGGAACCTGACCGCAGCCGGCTTGAACGACGTGACCCATAATGACATAGTCAACGTCACCAGGGGAAACCTTGCCTTCAGTTCTGTTGATCGCTTCTTTAATAGCTAAAGCTCCTAGTTGAGCGGCATCATACTCGACTAAAGCCCCAAGAGATTTACCATACGGAGTTCGGCAAGCCTCTACGCATACAACCTCTCGTTGTCGCGCAAAGGTATTGCCGATTTTCTGCCCCATGGTTGAATAATCAGGCTTTCGTTCGCCATAAGCACAGATTTTCGCATCTTTGTAGAAATTTTTTCTAACTATTTTGAGCTTTTGTACTTCCTTGGGCATCTGTCTTCCTCCATTCAAACTCTATAATTATTTTCGATATGTCCGAATCGTAAGAATTATTTTGCAATTAATATGCCATTGGAGCCTGTAGTCCTTTATAATCTTAAATTCAGTTGATACATCGGCCTATGCCGTCGCTAATCATGAACTTTATTAACCCTTCGAAGGTGCTTCTTTGTACATGTCAGCCTCTTATAGTACAAAAAAACGTCCCGAATGCGGACACATCTGTTCAAAGTGTGTCCGCTTTCGGGACGACGAGGGATACTTGAAAAATAGAATGTAAGTAAGTGAACTCGTTCAGCTAAAGCTGAACATCGCGGCTTCGGTGGCGAAAGCGCCTAACCCATAACAAATACTATCGGCTGAAGGATGGACTCTATCGAAGCAAGGTATGGGAACACTCCCACTTGAAGTGGGAGTCTTACGATTGGATCAAACTAGTTTTTCAAATTATATTTATTCAATTTATCGTAAAGCCTAGATCGACTAAGATTAAGGATTTTGGCGGCCTTTGTCTTGTTCCCGCCGGCTTTCTCTAAAGCAACGATAATCATGTTCCGTTCTATGCGGGCGATTTGATCTTGATGGCGAATTTCGCCAAAGCTTGCCTGGCCTT
Source organism: Desulfosporosinus sp. SYSU MS00001 (assembly GCF_049943955.1). NCBI lineage: Bacteria > Bacillati > Bacillota > Clostridia > Eubacteriales > Desulfitobacteriaceae > Desulfosporosinus > Desulfosporosinus sp. SYSU MS00001. The sequence continues at coordinate 266,684 of NZ_JBNFTW010000003.1, read as the reverse complement.
CAGCGGAACTGTTGCTTAGGAGTTGATTCGGCAAATGGGTTAAGCGAATCAAACCGCTGCGTGTGTAATTAACAGCCCTCTCGATAACATTTTCCAATTCACGAATATTTCCCGGCCATGAATAGTTTAAGAGGGCTGCCATGGCATCATCGGCAATACCTTTAACATTTCCTTTAAGAATATTATTGAATTTCGCGATGAAATAATAGGTTAACGGTTTAATATCTTCCCAACGCTCCCGTAAAGGGGGTAAATGCAGATTGATAACATTTAAGCGATAAAAAAGGTCGGCACGGAACTGACCTTCGGAAATAGCTCTATTAAGATTTTTATTTGTTGCTGCAATAATCCGGACATTAACTTTAATGCTTTTAGTACTGCCTAAACGTTCAAATTCACGATCCTGCAAAACCCTGAGCAGCTTGGATTGTAAGCCAAGAGGCATGTCGCCGATCTCGTCTAAAAAAAGAGTACCACCATCGGCAATTTCTAGACGTCCTTGTTTTCCGCTCTTTGCGGCTCCCGTAAATGCCCCCCTGACATAGCCAAACATTTCTGCTTCCATTAGGTTTTCCGGAATGGCTGCGCAATTCACCTTTATGAAGGGACCTTTCCAGCGATCACTACAGGCATGTACCGCCTGAGCAACTCCTTCTTTGCCTGTGCCGCTTTCCCCTGTAATTAAAACAGTGGAACTGCTTGAGGCCACAATTGTTATTTCTTCCTTCAGCTTTTTCATTTCGGTGCTTTCAGCAACAATATTATTCATAATATCTTGAGCAGTTTTGTTTCTCTGTAATTCTTCTTGAAAAAAAGTTACTTTGTTTTCCAGTAATCTTATTTTGTCAGCAAGTTCTCTGACTTCAGCAAGTTGGGGAAATACTGCTTTACCTACTGCACCCACAACCTCGCCTTCTCGAACAATGGGCAATCTGGAAACAATAATTGGCTTACCCTGAATTGTCATAACGTCACTTGTTTCCGATACACCGGAACCAGCTACTAAATGAAGCCTGCTGTCGGCCATAATTTCCGTGACGTGTTTTCCGACTATTTCCTTAGAGGGTAAGGCTAAAAAATCTACCATGGCCTGATTAACTAATGCCGTTTTTCCCTTTTCGTCTACCACAATAATACCATCATGAATAATATTAAGAACTGTATCAAAAGTCTTGTTTAAAGCTTTAACCGTCTCCAGTTCTTTAGCAGCCTGCTCCAAATCTGTAAGGTCTTGAAAAATTACAATTCCTCCGGCGATGCTGCCTCCGATAATTAAGGGAGTTATGTTAACAACCATGGTAATGTTGCCATGCTTATGTTTCAATCCTATTTTAACCTCACCATTGCCCAAAGCCGGAGTTAAGTCCAGATTCGGCAATAGTTTATCACACCCGCGCCCAAGACAGCTCTCAGGCTTTAAGCCTAATATACGGCTGGCGCCAATATTCAGGTGCGTTACTATTCCTTTGCTGTCAACGGCAATGACACCATTGTGCATGGAATCTAAAATAGCTTTTAATTGACCATTAAGCAGTTCGGAGTGTCTAAATAACGTCATAACCATGTTCGCTTTACATAAAAGTCCAATAACTTTGCCTTCCTTGTTAACGACGGGAACGGAGCCCACAGGACTCACTTTTACGAAATCGGCTAACTCTTCGTCGGAGATATCCTCGGAAATACTAATCACTTCTTTGATCAGGTAAGGATCGACAATATCTTGATGGGTTGCTCCGTTTAGGATTGCCCGATAAAGACTGCTCCTGCTAAATATACTCACAAGACTTCCTTTTCCATCTAACACGGGGATAATAGCAATTTTCAAATCCATGAAAATCCGCACAGCCTTGGCAATAGTGTCGCCAAGGTTTAAATATGAGATTCGCTTATTAGTCCCTTCCTGCAGGAGCATATTTGATCACTCCTTAATTTTATTCAAATCAGTTTCTTCTTGAGAAGTCCGAGAAGCTTGCACATTCCGTTAAAGTGTCCAACGGTTTTAACTAATTATCTATATATTCTTATTATTCTATACTTTTTAGATATTCCCTGCTCCTTCCCTTCTATATCAAAAAACCTATAAATACCTTCTTTATAAGTTTACTAGGCTTTTATAGCTCCAAGCAATATTTTCTCATTTTTTTCAACTCTTCATCAACGTCCAGTGAGGACTCTGTCCCACCGAATCAAGGTATGGGAACCACTCCCACTTCTACAAGTGGAAGTCTTGCAATGGATCAAAAAACAGACGGAAATTAATCCGTCTGTTTTTTGATATATCTTTGTTAAGTTACTGAGCATTTTTCCATAAACCATGTATCGTACAGTATTCTCGTACTTCCAGGACTTCTGAAGCACTTACTTTAAACAATGCTTCAGGTGGGTCATTGGGCTTGAGTTCCGCTCTAAGTACTTGATCTTTTGTCAACACCTCAATAAAGCGAATAAAATGTTTTTCTTCCATTGGATGTGCAACACTGCCTACTTTTACTTTAACCCAACCAGCAGACGGTTCGATGACGGGAATATGCTTTTCAGTGCTGGCCTCGGTAACACCCGCTTCCAATTTCTCCATGGGCTGATGGCAACACACTAAGGCAGGTGCTCCTGGATTCACTACTTCAACCACATTACCACAAATACTACACTTAAATAATTCTCTCAAATTCGTCATTTCTTATCCCTCCATAAAATCTCAATCGCGGCTCTTTATTTAACCTTTTCCGCTGCGCTTTCCTTAATCAACAGGTTCAAATTGATCTTTGCTAACACCGCATGTGGGACAAACCCAATCCTCTGGGATGTCTTCAAAAGAAGTGCCCGGTGCAATTCCTGAATCAGGATCTCCTAAGGCCGGATCATAAACATAACCACAAACAGTACATTGATATTTTTTCATTGTCTTTTCCCCCTTAATATAATGATTTTAGGTATTAAACTGATTGGTTATCAACGAAAAGCGGAGCATTTATCTTGTTATTATTTTATAATTAATTTAATTATAAATCAAGAATTAAATGCAGTTTTCTTAAAAATTTTTCCGATTTTTTTCGACATAGGTTGATAATAATTTAAAGTTTACAAATAACCGGTTCTCTATTCATTAATTGATCTCGCCATAACTTAAAGACACCTAAAGCGTCCTCCAGTTACTGAGTCCAAATCGAAGAATTTGTTCTAACGTTTGCAAAGTGCCAACAAAAGAAGGGTTTCCACATCGTGGAAGCCCTTCTTTAAAACGTATATTCGAAAAATCCTTAGATATGCTGAATATTCGGAATTCCTATATCCTGTTATCCTTCCTGGGCAGGCCCTTAATAGGTCGGAGCAATTTTATAAATTCCAAACTCCTTGTGCCCAAGACTTTCGGCCTTAGGCATATGCCCGTTGGCAGCTTCAACGACCATCTCGTAGATTCTTTTTCCGACTTGTTCAATTGTTTCTTCGCCGGAAATAATGGTTGAAGCATCAATATCCATGTTGTCTTCCATCATTTTAAATGTGCGCTCGTTGCCAGTGATTTTAATGACCGGGGCAATCGGACAGCCTGTTGGAGTTCCTCGCCCGGTAGTAAAGATAACGACGGTAGCTCCGCCTGCAACCATACCGGTAATTGACTCGATATCCTGACCAGGGGAATCCATAACATACAGGCCCTTGCCCTTGGGAACTTCCCCGTAGGCCAAAACATCCTGAATAGGGGCATGTCCTGCTTTATGGATACATCCCAAAGATTTTTCCTCAATTGAACTTATTCCGCCGGCAATGTTTCCCGGTGTTGGTTGACCGCCGCGTATATCGACGTTCAGGAGTTTTGCCCTCTCTTCACATTCGCGGACATAGCGGATTAATTTTTCTCCGATTTCCGGCGTCTTGCAGCGACGAGCCAAAACATGTTCAGCGCCAATAAATTCTGTGGTCTCTGAAAGCATAGAAGTACCGCCCGCGGCAACAAGCATGTCTGAGGCAATTCCACAAGCCGGATTAGAAGCTAAGCCGGAGGTGAAATCAGAACCGCCGCATTCGATAGCCATAACAAGCTCACTGACATCTATTTTTTCGGGCTGTAAATGAGCGACTTTGCGGGCAAGTTCACCAGCTTTGCGGAGCCCATCAGCCGTAGCTTTGAGCGTCCCGCCAACTTCCTGAATTACTATTACCTCTACTGGTTTCCCGGTAGCGGCGATTTCATCAGCGACCTCACGAATAGGAACACCTTCACAGCCAAGTCCGACGACTAGAACTGCTGCAACATTCGGATTCTTACCAAGGCCAATCAATGTGCGAACAGTTTGTTCATGATCAGCCCCAATTTGACAACAGCCATGCTGATTGGGAAGAGCTACCGCTCCGGGAACCTGAGCTGCAATATTAGCTGCAACTGTACTGGAACATACTGCCGTTGGAATTATAGCAATATGATTACGAATTCCTACTTTACCATCAGGACGTCTATATCCCAAAATCTCCATCATAAAATCCTCCCTTTTTACTTATCTCCACGACCGCGCAAGCTTTCCATGTTATGAACATGAACGTGCTGGCCGATTTTAATATCTGCAGTTGCGCCTCCAAGGCTTTCTCCGTATTTAATAACCTCTTCACCTTTTTTAATCTCCCGAATAGCCACTTTGTGACCAAGGGGGATATCCTGAAGAAGAATTACCGATTGTTCTTGCTCTCCAATAAAATAATGAATTTCGGTACCCGATGTAAAATCGTCCACTAAGGTGGCTACATTGTCTTTAACATTAATCACCACTGCTTGTTTTTTCAAAGAGATTCACCTCCAAAATTAATACCTAATTTATTCACGCAAAAAACATGCCATATTTTAATAATTGTTAAAATTGCAGCTTAAGAGACTCAACTCCAGGCTAATTAGGTGTTTGGAGTTAAGATTATTATTCTTTGCTCATAGATTACATCACAGAAAAAGCAGAATTGTTTTATAATCCAACAACGTTGTGTTGCAAATTAAAACAGTGCTGCTTTATGCAATAATCTATGCGAAATCACTATTACGCCCAGTTCTGAATATGGCAAGAGTGTGTTAAAAGGACCGTCCCCCTGACACTCCTGTCACTCCTGGCGTCTTTTGCGCCAGAGAGTTGAACGGTCAATGCCAAGACGTCTGGCAGCACGGGTAAGATTATGATTCTCTAACAGCACAACCTTCTCAATCACACGTTTTTCGATGTCATTTAAGCTTCCCTGAATAGATATAACGATTTCAGCAGGATCAAATGTCTCAGACAGCTGAGAAAAAGGAGCCTTTTGCTGGCTTTCAGCATTCAGATTAGATCGACCAAAGAGCTGGGCAGACTCGTTTTGGTTTTTAATAAAGGAAATAGCCATTAAACTTTCCGGAGGAATCAAATCGGTTTCAGACAGAACAACAAGTTTCTCAACGCAATTTCTTAATTCCCGAACGTTTCCGGGCCAGTGGTAGTTTTCAAAGGCTTGATAAACTTCTTCGGTATAGTTGAGCTTGGGCTTTCCCAATTTAGGAGCAAGCTCATGAAGGAATTGATTCATCAAAAGCCGGATATCTCCTTTTCGTTCCCTTAGAGGGGGAACCATTAACCCTAAAACATGTAACCGGTAGAATAAATCCGCTCGAAATTCGTTCTTCTCTACGGCTTCATTCAGCTTGCGATGAGTTGCTGAAATAAGCCGCACATCCACCGGAATTACCCGGTCACCCCCAACCCTCATAACTTCCTTTTCTTGCAAAACCCGCAGCAAACGAGCTTGGACATGAAGGGGCAATTCTCCGACCTCATCAAGAAAAAGAGTTCCTCTGTGGGCTAATTCAAAGAGTCCGGCTTTTCCGCCTTTACGGGCCCCGGTAAAAGCCCCCTCTTCATACCCAAACAGTTCACTTTCTAACAAATTCTCCGGCAAGGCAGCACAGTTTACAGCCACAAAGGGACCATTTTGACGCAGGCTCACTTGATGAATTCCCTGGGCTAAAATTTCCTTTCCCGTACCCGACTCCCCTTGAATCAAAATACTGCTGTCTGTAAGAGCGTATTTTTGGGCTTGATTTAGTACCAAACGTACAGTATTACTGTCTCCAATAAAATCCTTTAGTGAGAATTTGGCAATTAATCCTTTGTGATAGAGCTTTCGGCGAATATTATATTCAGCTTGCTGAATCTCCTGTGCATTCTGCAAAGTCACTACTGTGCCTAAGTGGACATCCCGAACAAGTATGGGGTAAAGATTTATAACTAAATCTCTTCCATTTACCCTTTCAGGGTGACCCGTGAGTTTTTTTGAATGAATCCCCTCCAGCAATTGAGATCGGAATAGAGTTTTGGCCGGCTTCCCTAAGATATCCGGAGTAAGCTCCAGCATTTTTAAGGCTTCTGCATTGATGTTAACAATTGCCTCGTTTTTATCAATAGTAACAACACCTTCATGAACTGCATTAAGAATTACAGTACTGAGAGCTGTTTTGGCACGATCCCTTTCCAGAGCTTCAATAAGCCGCTCAGCTTGTAAAATGGCAGCAGCAATTGATTCCGGCCCGGACTTAATGAGATGCACCGGTCGATTTAAAACTTCCGAATAGCGAACAGCAAGAGTGTCACCGATAATTAGTTTTGTTTGCGCCAACTCTTCTTTATTCAGAGACTGCAGCGAATCATTTTCTTCTTCAAGTTCATAGATAAAATAGTTAAGCCCAAACATTTCAGCAACAGTTTGACAGCCTTTAATAACGGAAGGAAAACCAATAATACCGAAATAACCTTCTATACTCCTCAAAGGATAGAAAGCCCGCAAGATATCATAACCGGTCACCTCAACGTCAACGACAGGAATAGTTACGGCTTGACGAATTAAGGAAGCTGTTCCTCCACGGCTAATAATTACTTCAACCCCATCATTAAGGGCATTTTTGGCAGCCGCCGCCCCATCACTCATATCAGCCACGATCACGCGGCACGGTTTTTTCAGTACCTTAACAGTTTTTCTAGCCTCTTCGGCAAGTTCTTCATAAGGGGCAACAAATAAAACACGCGAATAGTCCATAAGTCCTCCCAAAAGTTCTCGTTAAATGCTTAGTTGGTGCTCAAAGACACTGCCCTTCGCGCTTGATTGCCTTTGAGCGAAAGAACCACTGTTTGACCCATAGGAATTAGTCCTATTATATACTATCCCAGCAAGAGGACATACGAATATCTTAAAAATGCCATGACCTTTAAAGTAAGACTTCGCCCACAAAAGCAAACTCATCGCAGCGGAAAGATAACGCTCAATGTCAGGCAACAAAAAAGGGCTTAGGTCAAAGAATAAACGTTTGACCTAAGTCCTTATGCCTTAAGGCTGAAAAATTACAGTTTTATAACCTCAACGGGAACAGGTCCGCAAACACCCACGAAAACAAAGCGATTTGTTCCTGTATTTCTCATCCCATGAGTTTGACCCGCTTTGGCCAAAATAGCCATGCCCTTTTTAATGTTCACTTCTTGCCCTTCACCGACAAAATATAGTCCAGATTCCCCTTCTAAACATATCCAAACATCGTCAGCATTTGGATGGGCATGCAAAAAGACCTCTTGCCCTGGTTCGAGGCACCACATGGCAGCCAGTGTTTTATCAGATTCATAAACTGACACTTTCTGAGGAACATTCTTGTCAAATTTCGCCAGTTGCTCCAAATCAAATACTCTTTCGTTCATCATCATGACCCCCTTCTGATTTTCTACTGGGCAGCAATTACAGGAAGAGCCCCCGGAATGACATAGGCAAAAATTAAGATCATAACAATAACAATGCCCAAAAGTGTTACTGAATATTTCAGAGTACGTCTGAAGATATCTGTCTCCCTCCCGACTAACCCTACGGCCGCACAAGCAATTGCTATGGATTGAGGAGAAATAAGCTTACCAATGATTCCGCCGGTTAAACTGGCAGACACAGTTAGGATAGGATTTAAGCCAAGTTGACCTGCTGTAACTTGCTGTAGCTTACCAAATAAGGCGGCCGAAGAAGTAACAGAACCGGTAAGGAACACACCTAACCAACCTAAAATTGGAGAGAATACGGGGAAAATAACACCGGTTGAAGCGAACGCCAGACCTAAGGTATACGACATGCCCGCATAATTGGCTAAGTAGGCCAGACCAAGCACTGAGGCAATAGTCACCAGCGAGAAGAATAATTGTTTTAAGGTTTTGCTAAAAACTTTTACTCCAGTTGCCGGACTTATTCCTAAAATAATCATGGAGATAATTGAGGCAACTAACATGGCCGTTCCTGGTGCGGCAAAGAAATCCCATTTGTAGTTCGCAGCATAGACGGCAGGTTTAGTTACAATGGGTGCAGCCTTATAAACAAGACCGTCCAAACCCGGCCAATGAGGAATATTAACAAACCACTTTAAATCCTTCGCCACCCAATCTTTAAACATAGACGTGCTCCAAAATCCCATGACGAGGGTTAACACTAAAAAGGGTGACCAGGCCTTAAAAACCTGACCTCCTGTATAGTGAGGTTCATTAGCCGCTGATATTTCCTGATCATTTGGAAAACGCCAAATAGATTTAGGCTTCCAAAAACGCAGAAACAACGTCATGCAAAACAAAGAGACAATCGGGGAAACAATACTTGGAAGTGTTGGTCCCAGGTAATTTGTTACAATGAAAAAGGGAATTGCAAAACTAATCCCAGCCACTAGAACCGCCGGCAAAACCTCTACTGTTTTTTTCCATCCGGCCATGACGATTAACATAGCAAAAGGAATAATAATGGCTACAATTGAAACTTCACGACCAACGGCCGCAGTAATAATATTTTCGTTAATACCGGTGACCGACCCCATCATAATCGTTGGAGTTCCTACAGGTCCAAAAGGAACCGGAGGAACATTGGCCACAAGGCAAATCACAGCCGCCCATAAGGGATCAAAACCCAAACCGATTAACATAGCTGCAGCAATGGCTACGGGTGCACCCTGACCGGCTGCCCCTTCCATAAAGGCTGAAAAGCAGAAGGCAATCAGCAAGGCCTGCATTCGGCGATCGCTGGAGATTGAAGAAATAGAACTTTTAATAATATCGAATTGTCCAGCTTCAACGGTAAGATTGTATAAGAAAACGGCTGAAACAATAATCCAGCCAATGGGAAACAGTCCATTGACCGCCCCTAAGATTGTGGAGGAAACGGCAGCACCAACAGGCATTTTATAAACCAGTACAACATCAATAATTGCTATTAATAATGTTAAAAGTCCGGCGACATGACCCTTCATACGCTTTATGGCTAGGGCCCAGAATAAGAAAAAGATCGGGATCGCAACAACTAATGCGGTTAGACCAGTGCTTCCTAATGCTGAGTAATTCTGTAACCAGTGCATGTCATTCATTCCTTTACCAATTATTTAAGTACAGGAACCACCTTAGAAAAAGATTATCTTAGAAATCTAGCTTCTCTACGCACCGCCCTTCATTAATAAATCAAACAAAATTTGCAATTCTGATTGTATTTTACAAAGAAAAAGTTCACTAAACTTTAATTCAACAAAAAAGACAGGATATTATGTCTAAACAGCCATAAATCCTGTCCGAACGGATTATTTACAGTTTTAAACGTTGCCTTAACGATTTAACGTGCGTACGACTAACGTGAATTTTTGAACCATCTTCCATCGTTAAATTGAATGTGTTATTAAACCAAGGAACAATAGCCCTAATTCTATTGAGATTGGCGATATAACTCTTATGAACTCTTAAAAAAGAGTCTCCTAAAATGCTCTCCAGTTCATTTAAGGAATAATGGGTTAGATAACTGCCATCATCTGCAAACACCCTGACAGATCGCTCTTCAATCGTTGCATAGAGAATGTTTTCGATCGGAATTAAATATATCGTTTCATTTTCTTCGACTTTGAGTTTCGATTTATCGTTATTCGTCCGAAGAAGGGCGTAAATGCTATCTAACTTGTCTTTAAACTCGCTGGACAGAGATCCTTTGTCTCTCTCCATTTCTATGCGAGTTTTTAGTCGCTGAAACGTTTCGAACAACCTATACTCTTTGAAAGGCTTAAGCAAATAATCTGCAGCGTTTAAATCGAAAGCCTGTACAGCATAATGATTATAAGCTGTAGCAAAAACGATGGCAGGCTTGACAGCAAATTCTTTATCCTTCGAAATTCTTAAGGCAGTATCAATACCGGAGCCGTCAGGCATTTCTATATCCAGAAAAACAACATCAGGCTTCAATTCTTTTACTTTATGCAATACTTCTTCGTTAGTTGAGGCTTCACCAATGACCATAACGCCCTGCATTTTAGTCAGTAAATAAACAAGTTCGTCCCGGGCCGGCTGTTCATCATCTGCTACGATAACTCTCATTGCATTCTACTCCTTAGGCGATTTCCAAATGGGATACTTCAGGAATTTTCAAAGTCACCACAGTCCCTCTGCCAAGATCACTGTTAATCGTGAATTTTGCCTGCCCATGGTAGGCATATTTCAATCTCTGTTCAATATTTTTAAGGCCAATGCCTAACCCTTTACTTTGAACGGTTATTCCTGATTGCAATAATGTTAAGGTCTCTTCGGGTATACCTACTCCATTATCAGTGATTTTTATCACAAGATAGCCTTCCTCCTCAACAGCCGAAATAATCACCTGTCCGCCTGAATTTAAAGGATAAATCCCATGTTTAATGGCATTTTCAATTAATGGCTGAAGTGTTAATCCTGGAATTTGCCAATTTAAAGTTTCCTCCGCTATCTGCTCTTGGACATTTAAGCGATCGGAAAATCGCGCTTGCTCAATTGCTAAGTAAGCACGAATATGATCACATTCCTCCCGCAAGGAGACAAAACGATCGCCGCTCTGCAAATTTATTCTAAAAAAGTCACCTAACTGTAATAATAAATCTCTAGCTTTACCAGGGTTTGTTCTGCAGAAAGACACAATGGTATTGATAGCATTGAACAGAAAGTGAGGATTAATCTGGGCTTGGAGGGCCTTCAGTTCGGCTTTGCTAACCAAGCGGTCCTTTGTTTCTAAAGCTGACAGTTCCAATTGTGTCGAAAATAACTGCCCAAGCCCCTCGGCAAATTCCCAATCAACTTTCGTCAGACTTCCTTTTCCTTGCCTGTATATTTTGAGCGTACCTACAACAGTGTTCTTGAACTTTAAAGGAACAATTAAAGCCGAACCCTGAAGGCCAGTATTCTCAAAAGATCCGCTTTCTTCCCCACTCACAGCCAATTTTATTTCACCCGTTCGTATACTCTCCATCGTCTCTTTAGCCATAAAACCCAGGGCATCTGTTTGGTGCTCCGCCGCTTTGCCCACATGGGCCAATACATTATGATCTCCGGTAATCGATACAGCAGTAAAATCGGAGCGTTCAATAATAATATCACAGACTTTCCTGGCCGTTTCTTCATTGAGTCCGAGCCGTAAGATAGGGAGAGTCAAGTTCGCGATATATAATGCTTTTTGTGCCTGCAGAGCACCAATTCGTTCCTCTTCAAGAATAGACTTTTGCCCAATTCCATAAAAAATAGCAATTCCTATTCCATTCATCACAATCATGGGAGGGCCCATAGTTTTGACGACATCCCAACCTGCAGAGGTGGGTTGAGCCAACAAAATCATCGCCATCTCCAGAATTTCAGAACCGATACCAATTAGGACTGTTTGCTTCCAAGTTAACATTTTGTTGGAAGCATGTTTACTTAGTACCCCGGCTAAAAAACCATTGAGTACTGTCGCGATTCCACAGCTCAAGGCTGTTGATCCCCCTAAGAGAATTCGATGCCCCCCGGCAATAATCCCTGAAGCCAAACCTACAATCGGACCGCCTAAAAGTCCTCCGGCGACAACTCCCACGATTCGAGAATTTGCTAAAGCTCCTTTTGTGGGCAGACCAATATACGTCCCAACAATCCCTACACTTCCAAATAGTAAGATGAGAATGGCTTTTTCTTTCGTATTAATCATTCCTTGTATTGTCTTTTTGAATAAGGAAGTTAGGCTTAATAAATAGGCAATAGTTATTATAAAACCTGTGTTTAAGGCAAGCTGCTTAAAAAGACTTGAATACATTTCCAAGCCTCCCTTTATGAAGTTTCGCTTTGACAAGCGTTTAACCTTATCCTAAAGAAAATTTATTTAAAACTCAAAGCAAAATTATTCCAGAAGATTAATAATTAAACACTCATAAAATGCAATTAAACCAACGCGCCATGCCTTCATTTAGATTGGACATGGCGCGCTGGTTCTTAGGTAAAGAGTCGAGTGAATAAAATAAGAGCTATTTAAGAAGGTTCTCCAGATAGGTTAGCCACATACGATAAAAATCCGATTTAAAATGAATACCATCATCTTCATATAAGTTTTTATTGCTGTCATTCAAAATCGAACTTAAATTAACATAATTTACGTTTTCTTTATTTGTCATCGCAATGAGTCCATTATTACATTCTTTAATATGAGCATTGTTAAGGTGAGGGTTTTTAACAACGTTCTCCAAAACAGGAAGCATGGAAGTGACATATATTTGGGAATTTGGCAGATTGGCTTTTAACTTTTCTACTAATTTCGTATAGTCGTCTACAAGGACTTTGCTTGAAGTTCTGTCATCAGCTTCATTTAAACCGATAAGTATGAAGACACGCTTAGGTTTGAGAGCGATGACTTTGTCAGACTCATCAATACCTTTAGTAATACTAAGACCCATTTCAGCAATAACTCTGCTGTCATCTAAATAATCATAAAATGATAAACCTTCCGTTATAGAATCACCAAGGAAAGCATCATCCTTAAAGAATTCTTTAAAATTCAATGCCTGTTGAGTCGCAGGTTCATTGGCAGAAGTTACGGGTTGTGATTTTGTTTCTTGCGCATCAGCAGTATTAGGGGAATCCTTTTGAGAGGTATTTGCTGGAGCCGTCGATTCTTTGTTGGAGGAATCGGCGATTGGATTGTTTCCAGTTGCAGGACTCTGTAGAGAGCCAGAAGCCTGAACTTTATTAGAACCGGCAAAAACGAAAATTGAAACACCTGTGACGGCTGCAACAAAAATTATCACGCCCAGTATTATTGGCCAGCGTTTTAATTTACTAATATCCATAAGCTTCTACCCCCGTGCCCATAGTTATCTTAAAATCATCAAATTAATTGGATGAGTCATTATAAAACGTATTGACATTATATAAAATGAGCAGATCATTGATCTTATTCGTTGAAACTAATTTACTTATGTCATCCTCATAATACCTTGGATCGACAACATAGATTTCACTATAATGACTCATGAGAAAAGGGATTAAGCTGTTAGCAAAGGAATCTTTAACTATTAAAAGCTTTTTCCCGCCGGGAACACTGGTCGTTATTTTAACCAGACCGTAATTTCCGCCAAAAAACACGTTGTACTTATCTTTTGTCTGAAGACTTTTCAGATCATAGATCGTATCAGTAACTTTATTTAAATCAACATAATCCACTGTATAACTTTTTTCATCTTTTGGTACGTATAGTTCAATACTATCTGGTTTTAGAAATTGATAACCACTTTTCGATGACAATGAACCCAAAAAATTATCAGTGACATCCTTAATAGTATAATAGCTTTCATCATAGGCTTTAAAGCCCATATACTTTGAAAGCTCTTGATAAGCATAATAAGCACCCTTCGACGTCCAATGATGATCTGTTCGGTAGAAAATGTAATCATTCTTTTTCGAATTCAAGGTATCGGATACATCAACAAATTTTATACTTTTGTCAAGTAACTGCTTCGTCTGATTAAGAGCAGCTGCTTCGCTGTCCGTTGGTGCATAAGCTGGAAGATCATCCTTTAATATCTCTGCTGTCGTCGGAACCATCATTAAATATTTGTTTGCCAAGGGAGCTTGAGCTGCAATCTGATTAATGGTGTCTAGTTTAGCCTTAAAACTTTGAGTGCTAGGTTTAATGTACGATTGGATTAAGTAGTTATGCTGACTTAAGAATACGCCATTACTTTCATTTTTAAGCAATAGCCTTTCACAGTCCGTTTTAATTCCGATCCACAAATCTCTTAATACGAATTGGTCTTCGATGTACTTCTCATACTCTTTAGTAAACCGTCCCTGAAAGAGGTTTTCCAAGGAAAAGACCGGCTTCTGTTCAAGGTCCCTATTCTCTGTTTCCGAGAAGGTTTTAATCGGTGATATCAAATTAAAGAATACAAGTAAGAGGATATATATTCCCATTAAAATCCCTAAAAAATATTTATATGATAAACTATAATTCTTCAAAATAATTCTTCTTTCCCCAAAATTACATAACTATCAGCACATAGTTAACTCAACCTTCAAGAGAAAGTTGAGTTAGAATCTGAAATATAGAAATGGATTATAGCTTTCATTAACTAAAAAGGCAGTACATAATACGACAATGAGCATGTAGGCAATGGGAATAGCAATAGTTCCAGTTACTTTCATAGACTTCTTAAATTTAGTCAGCAAATGTCGCATAAGGGGTGTGGAACAAAGGGCAAGTATAACGAGCAAAATGCTATTAGTATAGAGATAGTATAATGAATGCCCATCAATCAGTTTATTAGTTCCAATTCCAAACATTGTTCTAATAAACCCTAACCCTTGCGTTAAGTTGTCAAACTCAAAAAATACCCAGCCAACAATGACAACCAAAAGCGTATAGACATGGCATATAAACTTAGGTTTATTGCTGAGCCATTTTAATAAAAAGAACTTCTCAAGTACTACAAAACCTCCGAAGTATAAACCCCACACAATAAAATTCCAGTTAGCTCCATGCCAAAAGCCTGTTAAAAACCAAACGACAAATAAATTCCGCAGTTGTTTCCATTTGCCTTGTCTGTTACCACCAAGAGGTATGTACAAATATTCTCTAAACCAAGTACCAAGAGATATATGCCACCTCCGCCAAAACTCCGTGACATTCCTAGAGATATAAGGGTAATTAAAGTTTATATTTAATTCAAAACCAAGCATCTTGGCAAGACCAATAGCCATATCAGAATAGCCGCTAAAATCAAAGTAAATTTGAAAGGTGAAGGAAATAATTCCTATCCATGCTGTGAGAATAGATATTTCCCCCTGCGGGACTGCCTTGATGCTGCTCCATAAGATCCCAATATTATTAGCAAGCAAAACCTTTTTAGCCAGTCCAATAATAAAAAGCTCAAGGCCGTCTAAAAATTGAACTAAGTTTTGTTTTCTATTGTCAATCTGCTTAGATATATCGATGTATCGTACGATCGGTCCGGCAACCAGTTGAGGAAACATAGTTACAAAAGTAGCGTATGCTAAAATCTTCTTTTGGGCAGGGACTTTCCCCAAATAAACATCAATAATATAAGACATGGACTGAAATGTATAAAAGGAAATCCCCAAAGGTAAAGGAAGACTTTTAACCGTTAAATTAAGATGAAATAAGGCCGAAAAATTGCTGGCAAAAAAGCCATAGTACTTAAAAAAACTCAGCAGGCCAAGATTTACCGTTAAAGACGCAATTAAGCCCAATCGTTTTACAACGATATTCGCAGAATATTTTTCAATGATCAGCCCATTAGTATAATCAAAAACTATTGCAAAGAGCATAATTACGATATAGACAGGTTCTCCCCAAGCATAAAATATTAAGCTTGCCAGAATTAAAATAATGTTTCTGATGGACTTTGGTGCAATGTAGTATAAGAAAAGAGTAATGGGCAAGAATTTAAAGATAAAAAGCAGACTGCTAAAAACCAAATTGCCACTTCCTAAACGAAATCAATTAGATTAACCACTAAGTGAATTAATTAAGCACTTGATCAATTGCACTGGAAATCTTGTCAGCATCCTTGGAGATTATTAAGATAACAAAATTCCCCTTCGCTTTGACGATATTATGCTGAACAAGATATGTCTCATCAGGAAGATATCCGCCGAAGCTCTTTTCTTGCTTATTGATTCGTTTCGTAATTTGGTCTTTAATACCTTGCACATCATTAGAATTTTTAACTTTAAATATAGCTAATTCATCAGCTTTTATATTAGAAGGTGCAGTGTAAAGTGCAAAATCAGAAAGTTCATCACTATTTATTCCATATAACTTCTTTAATTCTGCAGCATCTGCAACTCTCATTTTAGAAATATCAACCGTTTGTTTGATTTTCTGAACTATATCAGCTGCAGAAGGGTCTTTAGCCGCTACCGTTGGCGATGAACCACATCCAACTAAGGTTACGACTGTAATTAACAGCACTAAAGAAATAATTCCAAACTTTTTCACCATTTCCCTTTATCCCCCGTTTTCGTAAATAAGTACCCAATTTTCTTGGTAATATGTGAATAAACTCATGAGTATAGGCTATATTAATCTGAAAACCTTGTCAAGACGCAAATTATTACAGTATTATTACAGTAAGTTTACATTATTATTACGGTGAATTTTCCAATTCCAATCTTGATTTAGGCGTCTCGTAATAGTATATTTATAGCAAAATACCGCAAAAAAAACTGCCTGATTCTATGCGATAGAATCAGGCAAGATGAAGATGTTATACGTTAGACATTAGACTTTAATTTTTTGTTTCGGAAAGGAGGATATATCTTAATGTATATATCTAATCCTGATTTAGTGACCTTACTCCAATCCAGCACTCTTAATCAAGATTCTTCCAGCGAAAACAAACTACCTGCGGTTTTAAATTGCTTTGAAGAATTCTTAAAGTATGAACTTTTACATACCGAAAACTCTACCGGTCTTTCCGACTCCGATTTCTCAAGCCTTGATAATTCGGATAATTCATTTACTAATGTATTAAGTGCCAATAATAATACTCTCACGAGTCAACTTCTTACTAATTTAATTGCCCATACACTACTTGAACCTGTTGAACCTGAAACCGGTTCGCAGCCTTTTGAAGACAGGAATCAAGTTGCCCGAATTTATTCTCAGAACCAGCCCATATACTCCACCTCAGCTAACAGCAATTACAATAAGACATTTAATAATGATGTGTTTTTAGGTGATTCAATAACGAAAGGATTATCTGCCTACAAACTATTAGATGATTCCAAGGTTTATGCCCAAGTTGGAATTGGTACTGACAAGGTTAAGCAGCTGGTTGATTCGGCGGCAAAACAGAATCCCCAAAGAGTTTTTATTATGTGCGGAGTTAATGACGTGGGGAACTATACAAAGGCTCAATTTGCTCAACACTATACGGATTTAATAAATACCGTCAAAGCCGAATGCCCTAATGCCAAAATATATGTACAATCTATCCTTCCTGTACAAAACCAGGCAACTCAAAGAAATCCAGCTTTAAATAATGATAATGTTGACGAATATAATTCGGCGATCTTCCAGATAGCCAACAATGAAAATGTCGGATTTATTAATCCTTCATCCTTGGTAAATTTTAATCCTAGTTACTATGCCAATGACGGAATCCACTATAAACCATCCTTTTATACGTCTTGGTTAAATTTTCTTCAGAACAATGCCTTATAGCGGATAACCATATTTAAATAAACGTAAAAATAAATGTCGTTGCTCAAAGGACAAGAACCTTCACGAAGCAATGGCATTTATTTTTTAATCTTAGTTTTCAATTATTCTGCTGAGATATTCCCGAACTAACCCACTTTTCTCAATAATTTCTCAAACCATAATATTTATGTAAAAGAGTAATATTTCAAATACGTTTATAATTTTCTATAAATGTTAAATTTGTTAGTTAGTGAAAAATGCAACTTAATAAAGTATTTAACTCATTCTATAAAGTTTTAAAATATAAACTTCTTTCCAGGTATTGTAAATTACCTTTTTATATGTGATAATTATTTCATGAACAAAAAAGAGGTGTTTTAAAATGAAAAAACAACTATTAATGTACATTATGGGCTGTCCTGTATATGTTAAAACAAAAGATTCTGTGGAAAAGAAAATACCCGTTAACTTAGCAGCAAAATAGTCCCTAAATAAGCTAAAAAGTTTTGGATTTTGAGGTGCCAAATGCCAAAGTCTGACCTTTAAAAGAGGCCGTTGCCAAACCGAACGAAATCGTTCGAATGCAGCGGCCTTATTGTTTGGGAGTCACAGAATTATAATAGTTGTTTAGCATTATTTCTAATTACCGAAATCCAGAGAGGATACAACTCTGATTTGAAGTGCAGTCCATCGGAACGAAGTAAATTTGTGGCATTAGGAATACTATTGGAAACATCTAAATACTTTACATTTTCTTCACCAGCTACGGCTTTTACAATCTTATTCAGTTTTTGTGGTTCCAAATTCCTTTGCGGTTGATCAATGGTACTCTTCATAGGCATTACAGATTGTAAAATAATTTTAGCCTCGGGGAACATCTTTTTTGTGTATTCAATTAATTCTTTATACCATTTTTGGTAGGAATTCATATCATAGCCAAAATCGTTTGCTCCAAACATAAGGAAAACGTAATCTACCGAACCGTTACATCGACTCCTGATTATATCGCTATTGTCCCCCAAAAGTTTAGCCCCTTCATAAACATGAGCCCCAATTTTGGCATAAACGTGGCCTTGATTTACCGCAGTATTGTCAGATTTCTTAAATCCATATGTTATTGAATCACCGACAAATATTGCATTTGAAAAGTCGGCCTTTATTTCCTTGCTTGGTGCCACCGTCGATAATGAAGATCTCGATTGAGATTCGGCTTGAACAATAGTTTGAGTTGAGGGCACTGAAGGAGGGATTGTATTAGTATTAGTATTAGTTTTGGTCTGGGTCTGGGTCGGGGTTTCCTTTACTTTTGAATCAGAAGATTGCGTGGGATTGTTTGCTTTTCCAGCTCTTAAGGGCAAGAAGAAACCAAAGATTAATAAAAACAATAGCCCTGTAACGATTGTGGTTTTTAGCGATAAGTACCATTTGATGGGTTTCTTTACGTGTTTGCACGTTCTTAAGCTAGCCATTTATCCTACAACTCCTCTCGGCAATTGTGTAACATCGCTTACATATTCTACCATATATGGATACTGATGCACTAGCTTTTCTGCATTATCTTTACTTGTACCCCTCATTGTTTTCAAAACATGCTTCAAAATCAAAAAAACTCTAGCTTCCCGCTAGAGTTTTCATAATCCGTACTTATTAGAACCATTTCGATTATAGTTGCTATGGGAGGATTTTAAAGAATATATACATTTACATATTTAACAGCCCATCTGCGGGCTTCCGCAGATGTATCAAAGAAAACATCAATCCAATTTCCTCGGATTGCCGTACCGGTATCAGCGGCAACAGCAAAACCATAACCTTCGACAAAAACTTTAGTTCCATAGGGTATAACACTGGGATCTACGGCAATCGTACTATATCCGTCCGGATTTCTCACTGCCATTCGTCCGGAACTAGTGCTAGTCCTGCCAACACCATAAACAGCATAGTAGGCTGTCGACTTAACTTGAATAACTTTTTTATAATCGATTTGTTGACCGCCTCTGGATACGGGCATTAAAGGAAAGGTGCCAACAACTACAATTTTATCAACGGCCTTTTTCGTAAAATGCTCATCTATAATTTTTCTTGAAATTTCTTTGCCATTTTCATAAATTGCATCAAATATAGTCTGTTTTTCTCCATTTTGTCCTTCTTGTACAGTTTGTTCATAAGTATTCGGCAAACTGCTGTCAGGTCTTCTAATGGTATTATAGGCAACCGTATCCAGGGAAGAAAGAGACTTATGCTCAACTCGAACCACATCAATCTTTATCCCATCGTACAATTTAGCATCTTTTTCAGGGGTAATTTTATCTTCCGAACCCAAGACGATTCCTTGCGAGGTTAAGAAGTCTTGGACATTATCCTCAGGAGAGTATTTTGTGGTCTCTTTCCCTCCAAGGGTTAGATTTATAGCGACGGCATGTTTTACATTTATGGTCGAATGATTAGTCACTTTAGAATCCAGCGCTGGGGTAACCTTATCGTAAGGAGATAATTTAATACCTTCGCTAAATAATACTTGACTTACATTAGATTTATAGGTAATGACGCTCTTTGAATTGCCATTAATAATAATGCAAATGGATTTTCTTGTGATTAAAATAATAATCACAACAGCAAAAAATGCTGTTAATGTTAAAGATAAGATAGTTTTAAGTATATTTTTTCTATTTAATTTAAGATCACCTCTGATTTTCGCAAAAATATTTGAACATTTGATTCTTAAGCTTACTATGAAACTCACCCCACTTAAATGATAACAAAGGAGGTTTGACGAAGTTGTCACCCTAACATTGGCTTATTGTAGCATATAATTTCGTTTAAGTAAATATTAGTTGTACTAATAGGAAGTTATTCCATAATAAGTAAATTCTTTAGCCACAAAAATACCTGCGGCACGTTCAGTATTTGGCTGCATCTGCCCGTGAGAGATAAGAGTACCTATTGACAAAGGAACTCATTCCATCTAAAATTACAGTAAATTTTAAATTAAATCCTATGATCAGAGAAAGTAACTGATGAATATTGAAAAGCGAGCCGGCAATCGGTGAAAGGTCCGGTACAATGGAAATCAGCGAATGGTTCTGGGAGGAGCAGGGAAAAAAAGCAATGCTTAACTATCCCGCGCCGTCTGTCCCTGCGTTACAAGGGAAGGGTATTAATACTAGGGTTTTACACCTATGTTGCGTACCTTTTGAAGAGAGACCGACTTTCTGAGGAAGTGACGGTTTCTGAATTGGGTGGCACCGCGAGCTATATCGCCCCATATTTATGTGGGCGATATGGCTTTTTTGTATTCAGGTAACCTATGATTTTGAAAATCTTATCAGGGAGGTAAGACTATGGCATTAGAGTTATTAATGGGGAATCAGGCTATCGCTCTGGGAGCAATCCGTTCCGGAGTCGGAGTCGTTACTGGATATCCCGGTACGCCTTCAACTGAAATCCTGGAAACAGTCGCCAAGAGAAATCCCGGCATCTATGTTGAGTGGTCTGTCAATGAAAAATCGGCGTTGGAAGTCGCCGCCGGCGCGGCCTACGCCGGGTTCCGAACCATGGTAACTATGAAACAGGTTGGATTAAATGTAGCTTCAGACCCCTTAATGAGTCTGGCTTACCTAGGCGTCAAAGGAGGCATGGTCATCGTCGTTGCCGATGACCCTGGGCCGATCTCTTCTCAGACAGAACAGGACACCCG
The DNA here is from genome assembly GCF_049943955.1 of Desulfosporosinus sp. SYSU MS00001. Classification (NCBI taxonomy): domain Bacteria; kingdom Bacillati; phylum Bacillota; class Clostridia; order Eubacteriales; family Desulfitobacteriaceae; genus Desulfosporosinus; species Desulfosporosinus sp. SYSU MS00001. Next base: position 245,506 of record NZ_JBNFTW010000003.1, on the reverse strand, counting down.
GCATTTTGGCATTTTTGCCAAATTACCTGTCTTTGACCCAGCTTCTCCCGAAGAAGCCTATCTGATGATCGGGGATGCTTTCGAATATTCGGAGAAATATAATACTCCCGTGTTATTCCGCCCAACTACCAGAGTATGTCATGGTTACGCCACAGTGGATCTTGAAGAAAAGCGCTTTGAAGTTCAAGCCGAGGGTTTCGTTAAAGATCCCAAGTGGGCTATTTTCCCCCGGCTTTCATATCTTAATCATTTAAAAATCGAAGCACGACAGCCTGTGCTTAGTGAGGATTTTTCGTCTTATCGCTATAATTCCGTACAGGGAAACGGTAAAAAGGGGATTGCTGCCGGAGGAATCAGTTATGCCTATACTTGCGAAGCATTATCAAGCCTAAAGGGGGAATGCAAAGTCTTCCGCGTGGCTACACCGCATCCGTTCCCGGAGAAATTAGCCCTGGAGTTTCTGACAGGTCTTGAAGAAGTTCTCGTCATCGAAGAATTAGATCCTGTTATTGAAAAAGAATTGGTCTATTTATGTGGAAAGCATCATTTACCTGTAAAAATCATGGGTAAGCTGACACAGCATATACAAAATGCCGGAGAAAATTCGGTCGAATCAGTCAGCAAGGCCGTTGCTGAATTTTTACAGATCTCAATTCAGCCTGCAAAACCTTCTGAAGATATGCCCGCGCTTCCCGTCAGACCACCTGTTTTATGTGCAGGTTGTCCGCACAGAGCTTCTTTCTATGCCGTAAAACAAGCGATGAAAGGGCGAAAAGCCGTTTTCTCCGGTGACATCGGCTGCTATACGTTAGGAAATGCTAAGCCCTTGGACATGGTTGATACGTGCCTTTGCATGGGTGCAGGTATTACTATAGCCCAAGGCCTGCATCGAGCAGAACCCGATGCGGTGAATTTCGCTTTTATTGGCGACTCTACCTTTTTCCACACGGGTATACCTGGGGTCATTAATGCCGTTTACAATGAGACAGATATTGTTCTTATCATTTTAGACAACTCAACAACTGCTATGACCGGCCACCAACCCCATCCCGGAACAGGCAAAACTATGATGGGAAACATTTCTGAAAAAATTAAGATCAGCGAAGTACTGAAAGCACTTGGCGTTAAGCATATCTCAACGATGAATCCTTTTAACCTCAAAGACTCTAGCGCAGCCGTCAAAGAAGCAGCCGCCAACAAGGGTATATCCGCTGTTATCTTTAAATCCCCCTGCATTGCTGTTGCCGATCCGGCACCTGTCTATTCCGTTGACAGCGACAAATGTACAGGCTGTAAACTATGTATTAAGGAATTAGGATGTCCGGCTATTGTTAAAGATAATGCCAAAGTTCGCATTGATGCTTCCTTATGTTACGGCTGTTCCATATGTGCGCAAGTCTGCCCATTTAAGGCAATCGGAGGTGCAAACTAAATGATTAATTGCATTTTAGCGGGGGTCGGTGGTCAAGGTACGGTACTTGCATCGAAACTCATTGCTCAAACGGCCATGGACAAGGGTAAAAACGTCCGCACAGCGGAAACTATTGGTATGGCACAGCGCGGCGGCTGTGTCGTCAGCCATGTTCGCATTGGTGAAGAGATTCATTCTCCTTTGGTTCCCCTCAAGTCCGCCGATGTTATTATTGGCTTTGAGCCTGCCGAAGCGGTAAGAAGCTTGCCTTATTTAAAAGAAGAAGGCATTGTCATTGTCAGCCAAAAAGATATCAAGCCGGTTACAGACTCTCTTGCCAACACGAATTATGAAGGAACAGAAATGCTTGACTACCTGAAAAGCCATGTCAAACGTCTGGTCATTATTGATGTTGAACCAATCTTCGCTGCCTGCGGCAGCACTAGAGTTTTAAATATCGCCCTGTTGGGGGCGGCGGCAGCTGTCGGTGTATTCGATATTTCTTTGGAAGAAATAGAGCAGACCATTGAGAAAAAATTACCGCAGCGATTTATTGCGATGAATCTAAAAGCATTGCGTGCAGGCGCTAAAACCGCCATAAAGGAGTAATTTAAAATGATGAATCAGACCCAATTTGACGCCATTAAAGAAATGCTTGTCAAACTTTCCCGAGTCGATGGGTTTTATAAGAAAAAATTTGCAGGCATCGATGTAACGGCTATTCAGAGCCAAGAGGATTTTGAAAAGCTGCCTTTTACCGACAAAGGCGATTTAAGAGAGGCCTATCCCTTAGGGCTGCAGGCAGTTCCCGACAGCGAAATTGTTCGTATTCACTCCTCTTCCGGCACGACAGGCACTCCGGTAATTATTCCCTATACAAAAAAGGATGTCGCTGATTGGGCAGAGATATTCAAACGCTGTTACGAAACTGCCGGGTTAACCAATTTAGACCGGGTCCATATCACGCCTGGGTATGGCTTATGGACTGCAGGGATAGGTTTTCAAACCGGCGCAGAACTGTTAGGTGCTATGGTTATTCCCATGGGACCAGGGAATACGGACAAGCAAATTCAAATGATGAAAGATTTGAAAAGTACGGTATTATGTGCCACGTCTTCCTATGCTTTGCTTTTGGCAGAAGAAATTACCAAACGCAAAGTCAAAGATAAAATTCATCTTACCAAAGGTATTATAGGTTCAGAGCGTTGGGGCGAAAAAATGCGCCGCCGCATAGCTAATGAACTCGGAGTTCAGCTCTATGATATCTATGGCCTGACTGAAATCTACGGACCCGGCATAGCTATGAGCTGTGATCAAGAATGCGGTATGCATTATTGGGATGACTATTTCTATTTTGAGATTATTAATCATAATACCGGCGAACCGGTTCCTTTTGGGGAGATCGGTGAATTAGTTATTACAACTCTCCGCAAAGAAGGCGCTCCGCTCATTCGCTATCGCACACACGATCTGACGCGGTTCATACCGGGAGAATGCGCTTGCGGTTTGAAATATCCCAGGATCGATACCCTTATCGGCCGAACCGACGACATGGTTAAAGTAAAAGGAACAAACATCTTTCCGGCACAAATTGATGAAATGCTGCGGGAAGTTGAAGGAGCAAGCAGTGAATATCAGGTCATTATTGACCATTTGAATGGGAAAGATATTATGACGGTGTTCTTTGAAACGGAGAATGAAGCCGATAAACGAGTTATTGAACAGAACGTCAAGCAACATTGTAAAGCAAAAATCGGAATCACTATTGTGCCAAAGGCTGTTGCTATTGGAGAGCTTCCCCGAAGTGAGAAGAAATCCACACGTATTTTCGATAACAGATATTAAACACTTGGCTTAAAAAGCATGATATAAAGGAAACCTTAGCCGGCACTCGCAAGCACTGTCTGTGCTTTTGTTAGCCTCTGGCGAAAGCGGCAGGTTAATTGCATTGAAGCTAGATGGAAGTCTAAAACTGAAGATTATAATTTCTGATTATACTTTCGGATAATATAAAATAGCCCGAGAAAATCCTAATTGCTGGAAGTTCTCGGGCTTTACTCTAATTCAATCGTAAGGCTCCCGCTTCTACAAGTGGGAGTGGTTCCAAGTTCACTCTCTAAAAATACAATCAAGCGGAGTTTGGCAATGTTGACAATTACCGGGATATAACGCTTATAATTATAATATAGGGCTAGTAATATCTAAGAAATTTTATGCTAACAATTGATAAAAAGGGACGGTAGCTATGGAGCAAGTAGATATTGTTGTTATCGGAGCGGGAGTAGTCGGCTTAGCCGTCGCCGCGGAACTATCAAAACACTTCGCAGATCGTTCTCTGGTCTTGCTTGAGCGGCATAGCAAATTTGGGCAGGAAACCTCCAGCCGCAACAGCGAAGTCATCCATGCAGGTATTTATTATCCAACAGGAAGTCTCAAGGCAAACCTATGTGTTGAGGGCAACCAACGCCTTTATCACTTTTGCCGGGCTTGGAATATCCCTCATCAACGAATCGGAAAATTAATTATTGCCCGAAGTGAACAGGAAATCCCAGTACTGGACTCCCTCCTGGAACAGGGGCAAAAGAACGGAGTTAATGATCTGGAACTTATCGACAACGATCAGATCGCCAGATTAGAGCCCAACATTCGCGCGGTCGCCGCCGTCTTATCTCCTTCTACCGGGATAGTTGACTCTCACCAGTTGATGTTAAGACTTGAATGGTTAGCTCTTGAACAAGGAGCCGTCATAGCCTATCAGCATAACGTCCAAGGTGTTGAACACATAGATAATGGCTTTGAGGTGACTTACCGCAATCCGGAAGACCAACTCGAAGCGCTGCGCTGTCAGTGGCTCATCAACTGTACAGGCTTAAGCTCAGATCAAATTCCTTCCTTCCTGGGGATTGACATTGATAACAGCGGTTACCGCATCTATCCCTGCAAAGGAGAATATTTTAGTGTTCCGAACTCCAAATCCGCACTGGTGTCACATCTTATTTATCCGCCTCCCCTCAAGGCACTGAAGGGTTTAGGCATACATGCGACCAAATCCTTGGATGGTCGCATGAGGTTCGGTCCCAATGCTATCTACACCGAAACGCTGGATTATGATGTTGACGAAGCACATGGCCAGGAATTTTTTAATGCCGTCACAACGTATATGCCATTTTTAGACTCTGAGGATTTTTTGCCTGATATGGCTGGCATACGCCCAAAAATTCAGGCCCCGGGTGATCCCGTTCGTGATTTCATTGTCTGTCATGAAACCGAACGCGGTTTTGAAGGGTTAATCAACCTCATCGGCATAGAATCGCCCGGTTTAACCTCCTCCCTGACGTTGGCTGAAAAAGTAAAGGGTTTAATGTCCTAATGATTTGCCAAATCAGTCAAAAAGACATTTCTTATCATAGGTATACCCCGCAAAATCCAAATAATTGGCTGTTTTTGCTTTCGGGCCCAATTCAACTCCCTTAAGCATCTCCTCTCTAAAGACAGGATAGCCTGTGCGATCCAGGATATAGCCAACATGTTCTTTAGGAAGAGAGCGGTCAATATGCTTACCAATATAATCATAAAGGTTATTACACAGCCGCAGGACTGCTTCTCGTTCTGCCCATTCCAAAAATGGAGCGGCTAAACGGGGATTCTTTTTCCCGGTTCTGCCCATAACCACAACCCGATAATATTGTCCGCCCCGAGTCCAGGCACCTGTCGGACATTTCAAAACACACTCGCCGCAGCCTATACAGCGGGAAGCATCTCGTTTCACTTTATAGTTGACGATGGAAAGAGCCCCGGTAGAAACCTTGGCACAATTTTTAACACAGGCTTGACAGTTAATGCAGCGCTGAGCATCGTAAAGTGGTTCAACCTGTCCTATAATGCCGATATCATGCATATGAACTTTTACGCAGTCATTGGGACAGCCGGTGACTGCGATTTTGACGTGGGGATTATTGGGGTAAATAATTTTCTCGATATCCTTAGCTAAAGCCGTCGTATCAAACACAGCATTAGTACAAACGTTATTGCCGATACAGGCTACCACATTTCGCGTCCCAGCTGCAGGATAACCCTGAGCAGGCTGCTCGAGGAGCACCCCGATATTAACTTCCAGTTCCTCAAGAAATGGCACGAGGAGAGCATTAATTTCCTTCATCTGCTCAAAAGGAATAGCGGGAATTTCCAAGCCTTGTCTTGTCGTGAGATGAACTTCCCCATTGCCGAAGCGTTCGGCTATTTCCTGGATCAGCGGAAGCAGCTTTACCGGCAAATGCCCTCCGGGTACCCTTAGGCGCAGACAGGTAAGATTTCTGTCTTTCGTAATCCGCCAAGCATTCTTCATAACTTTTTTTGTATTAATTGTCATCCTAATCCCTCCAACTAATCCAAGAGAGTTTGCGCTTGAGCAAAATTAAATACCGGACCTTCCAAACATACATACGTTTCGTCAATCTTGCAATGACCGCATTTGCCAAGGCCGCAAGACATTTTGCGTTCAAAAGAAACCCAGATGTTCTCTTTGGCTAAGCCTCTGCACAGGAATTCCTGAGCAGTGAATTTCATCATGACCGGCGGACCAACGATGATAACCCGCACATCTTCCAGGGAGGGTATCTCTACATCCGGAATCAAAGCAGTAATAAGACCCGTTCTGCGGCTGCAGGAATTGGCGATTACTTCGAGGTTTCCAAACTCATCAAGTTTATCAACGGTAACTTCAACTCTGAATGTTTGTGCCCATTTATCTAAATCACGTTTAAACAAAACATCGTTAGGGGTTTTAAAACCGGTTAAAATATCGCACCGCTGCAATAGTTCCGGACGGGCATAAAAGTAATTAATGACACTTTTGACAGGAGCAAGTCCTGTTCCGCCCGCGGCGATAATCAAATGTTTATCGTAAAAGGACTCCAGAGGAAACCCGTTCCCATAAGGACCTCGCAGGAAAAGGTAATCTCCTGGAGCCAGCTTATCAATACCCACTGTCACCTGGCCAACCCGGCGAATGGTCATTTCGATATAGCCATCCCCAAAGTCACTGATGGAAATTGGGCATTCCCCTACTCCGGGAAGGGAAACTTCCATAAATTGACCAGCCATAGGTTGCAGCTGGCACTCTAAACGGTAGGTCCAATCCAGTTCCGTCTGTTGATATTTAGCGAGAATTTTGGACTTAAAGGGTAAATAGTTGTTTTTAACCACAGTTTCCTGCCTCCTCTTTGCCCAGGCGGTCGATGCAGTGAGCCAGGGAGATATATTCAGGACAGGCATTGTCACAACGTCCGCATCCGACACACATATGAACTCCGAATCTTTGTTTAAAGTCTTTTATTTTGTGCATAACTTTGAAACGCATCCGTTCTCCATTATTGCGGCGAAAGCTGTGCCCCCCAGCCATATCTGTAAAACCATCGATATGACAGCTGGCCCAAACCCGTCGTCTCTCTCCGCACTTGGGGTTATCGTCATAGAAAATATCCTGCATTGTATAACAACTACAGCTGGGGCAGACGACAGTACAGCGTCCACAGGCAATACAGCGTGAACCATACTCCTCCCAGATTGGATTTGCAGCTACGGACCCAAGGACTAGATTTTCCGGAACCTTTACCAATTGCTTATTACGTTCAACAAACTTAGGAGACACCTTAATCGTCTCACCATGGAAAGCAAACAGTCCTTCAATGTCTTCTTTGACATCACTTAGATAAGCACCGTTCTCCAAGCGTACAGATGCGCTGTAGTTCTCAGTCTTATTTGTCCCCATACTGACACAAAAACAACTGTCAAAGCTCTCCTGACAATCCATAACAATCATCTTTAGTTTGTTTCTCAGTCTCTCATAGTAATAATCCGCAGAGGGACCGTTTTCTAACATTATTTTATCCAGACGTTCTACCGCCTGTATGTCACAAGCACGCAAGAAAACAATCATACCTTTTTCATCAACAACAGATTCACTAAACCCATTTTCGTTAAAATAGAAGAGTCTCTGAGTCATAGGATAAAAGGTTTCTTTAGGAGAAAAATAGGATTTTTGGTTAAATACAACGTCTTCAATTTTTGAGATTTCAGCATACCCTACCAAATCGGTATCGGAAAACTTGCCTTTGCCTTTTAATAACGTCGGAGCATAGACTCGGTACTTTTCCCTCAGACTCTCAAGAAGCTGATTAAACGCCGCGGCGGTAAACCTATAGCCCAAAGTTCACACTTCCTTTGATTTCTTTTACTTCAACGTTAAGTATAAGCCCTAAACCTTTTTGTGACTGTGATTGTTATCACAAAAAACTTGCCTTAGATCTTAACCTTTTCAGCCTAAAAAAGTTGTTAAAAATTAAACAGCCAGAACAGTTAAACTTCTGACTGTAATTTGAACATCATATTAATTTATCCAATCGCAAGACTCCCACTTCATACAAGTGAGAGTGGTTCCCTTACCTTGCTTCGGTGGGGGTAGATCCATCATTCAGCGCGATAGCATTTGTTATGAGCTAGGGCTTTCGGCGAAAGTGTCACAGGTCATTCCGTCACCGAAGCCCCTATGTTCAGCTTCAGTTGAACAAGTTCACTCCAAACTTTCCATAGCATTTTGGGCCCATTTAGAATCCTTATAGATGGCTCTTCCGACCCCAACTAAATCGGCCTTTTTGTCCCTAAGAACCGCTTCAGCATCTTCAGCTTTAGTAATCCCACCGGTAACTATTACAGGAATTGATACTGCTGCCTTGATAGCCGCAGAATAGGGAGCAAAGTATCCGGGTTCTTGAACACCCGGAAGGGAATATCGGCACATTCCCCCAGAGATATCTAAAATGTCGACCCCGGCCTGAGCAAAAGCTGATGCAGCTTTTTGGCTGTCTTCGATGGTAAGGCCATCTTCTCTGTAATCCGTTGCCCCCATACGCAGAAGAATCGGGAAGTCGCCTACCCCCTCACGAATGGCCTTAATGATTTCTAGGTGAAGTTTTATTCTTCCTGTTATATCACCACCGTACTCATCAGTTCTTTTATTCGTCAGTGGAGATAGGAATTGGTTAAGGAGGTAGCCATGGGCAGAATGAATTTCCACGCCATCAAATCCCGCCTTCTTTACCCTTATGGCAGCTTTTTGGAAATTATCAATGATTTCTTTAATTCCATCTCTATCCAGTGCTATTGGCACTGCTGCATTTTCCTTGGAAGGATTAATCACAGCTGAAGGACCAATGGGGTCCATACCAATCACTTCTTTGCTGGCGGCACTTCCGGCATGGTTAATTTGCATCACTGTTTTGGAACCATTGTTATGGATAAGATTAGACAGCTTTTTCAGTCCGTCTATAAGAGAATCCTCAGCGACGGAGAGTTGGTTTTTGCTAGCTTTTCCAGCAAGAGAGACATAACTATGTTCAATGATTACCAGAGAAAGATAACCACCCTTAGTTTTTTCCTCATAATAATCCAAAACATCCTGAGTGATGCCCCCATCTATTCCAGATTTGGCAGTAGCCATTGGCGGCATTACTAATCTATTTTTTAAAGATAATTTACTGTTTTCTACAGGTTGGTCTAAATACATTGTCGGGAACCCCCTTATTGTTTCTTATGTACTCGTTATACATGATAGTTTAGTAAAATAGAATGAGTTGTCAACATTAATAATGCCTCTATGTTGTATCCTCTGTTAATTTATGGCCCCCTATACTGCTCTTTTTGAAAACTAGTTCTCTCAATTCTTCTGGCTTATATCAGTCAGGAAAATCTTAGATCATCAAGTTAGCCGTTTTATCTAGTTTAAGACCCCCACTTCTATAAGTGGGGGTGGGTCCTTCGTAAACTTCAGGTAGGGTAGAGTCCTCCTTCGCCGCTAAGTATTCCTATTGGGAAAGGCGGCTCAGCAATAATGTCCACTGGACATTATTGTATCTGAAGCCCCGATGTTCAGCTTTAGCGTAAGCGAGTTCACTGCAAATTGAACTTAAAAAAACTATCTAAACCTTATATAATAAGATTATAGAATCTAAAGTTTGGATTAAGGAGCTGTCCTTCGATGTCAAACATTTTCGATAAAATTGCAGAAGACAGAATTCAAGAAGCCCTCAGAAACGGCGAATTTGATAATCTTCCTTCACAGGGTAAACCTATCAACCTCGACTACTGGGCAAGTCTTCCCGCAGGAATCCGCGCCGGATATATGCTTTTAAGGAATGCAGGATTTGTTCCTGAAGAAGTACAGTTGTTAAAGGATATGGAACAATTAAAGGAACAGATGTCAAGCTGCCCTGATCAAGAAGAAAGGCTTGCAATTCAGAGGAAGCTGCAAGAGACGCAATTAAAATATAACTTAATAAACGACTATAAAAAACAAAAGAAATAATTATTTTTGCTCAAGATTATTTCTTAAGTCAAAAACAAGCTGCTCATTTATTGATTTGGGAAGATGTGGCAAGTGCATGTCTTAAATCGCAAGGCCTAATCAAATAGTATTTATGATGTTATTTATTAATGCAATGAAATAATTAAAGGAGTGTCCCCAAAGCAAAGCGAAACTTCGATTTGCTTTGGGGCACTCCTTTTTACGCAGCCGCCTGACCTTATAATCACCGAATTTACAACTCTATTACATTGTCGACCTTAAGGGCATGCTACAATATGAGTTGAGGTGGTTTTATGGCACATATTCTTATTATTGAGGATGAAAAGTCCATCAGCGATCTGATTGCTATGAATCTTGAATTAGTGGGGCATACCAGCCAACAAGCCTATAACGGCCCTGAAGCGCTGAATTACATGAAGCAAAATACCTATTCTCTGATTATTATGGACATCATGCTTCCAGGCCTGGATGGATTCACCTTGATGGAGTATGTCTCTGAAAATACCCCGGTAATTTTTCTCACTGCCATGGGCAGCCTGTCAGATCGAGTCAAAGGGCTAAAATTAGGTGCCGACGATTACATCGTTAAACCTTTTGAAACCATTGAGCTGTTGGCCCGGATTGAAGCAGTTCTCCGCCGTACCCATCGTTCAACGAATACCTTTTCCCTTGATAATACGGTTGTTAATTTGGAAAGCAGAATCGTTACAGTTGACAACAAGGAAATCGAACTCACTCTTCGCGAATATGAATTATTGGAAATACTCATTAAAAATAAAAACATCGCCTTATCCCGCGAAAAGCTGCTCAAAATGGCTTGGAATTACGACTACTTGGGCGAAACGCGAACTGTCGATGTACACATCCAAAAACTGCGCAAAAAGCTCAATTGGGAACAGAGAATAAAGACCGTCTACAAATTAGGATATCGCCTGGAGGTGGACCCTTGAAGTTCTGGCAAAAGGCCTTTTTAGGAATTCTAATAGTATTCATCTTTTCTATCAATGTCTGTTTGTACCTGACTTCCAGTTATAGCTTCTCCCTCAACATGAAGCGAGATACGGACCGGGCATTAGGGGAATACCAACTTATCCTTAATGGTGTCTCAGAAACCATGGACAGTTTATATTACCGTGACCAGGCTTTGCCAACGCCTTCTTCAACAGAAAGTTTGATGCGCTCATATGCGGACTATTACAAACTTCAAAACGTATATTTTGAACTCAAGAAGTCCAAGCAGATCTTGTTTACTAATATTCCCTCCCAGGCCAAATCTGACATCAATACCGAGGGACAAACCCAGAGCTCCAATAACACCTATACCGTTAAAGTTCTGCCCAGCAACGGAATCCATTACTTGTATATCACTGGAAACATCGGGGGGCTTTACAGCGATTATACTCTTACTTACGTGCGTGACCTGTCTGAACTTTATAATGCCCACTCCCAGCTCACCCGCTATTTGATCACCATCAGTACCTTGGTTGAAATTATACTGACCCTGGTACTCTTGCTGATTTTAAGAAAACTCACCCATCCTATAAGAACCATGCAAAAAGCCACCAAAAAAATTGCCGGCGGAGTATACGACGAACGAATTTGGATACCGGGCAAGGATGAATTTCATGATTTAGCCGTGAACTTTAATTTAATGGCTTCAAGCATCCAAGAGAAGATTAACGAGCTTGATAAAAATGCCCAGGATAAACAGCGTCTTATTGATAATCTGGCCCATGAATTAAGAACTCCGCTGACAGCAATTCGAGGCTATGCCGAATATCTGCAAAACGCCCATACCAATGAAGCGAAGCGGCTAAAAGCAGCGGACTATATTATTAGTGAGATCGACCGTTTAAAAAATCTGGCCTTTAAGTTACTGGATTTGGCGCTGATCAGAAACAGCAAACTGGAGCTTCAAGAAATCGTCCCTTTGGAATTGCTTAAGCAGGTTAAATTAGCCTCAGAGCTGACCTTAAAAGAGAAAGGTCAAAAATTAGTCCTTTATTCTACTCTAGATAAACTAAAGGGAGACTCCGTCCTCCTGCAATCGCTGCTTATAAACCTTGTCAACAATGCTGCAAAAGCCTCCGCAGACCATTCGACCATTGAGCTCTCAGCTTATTTTGATTCCTTTCCCATCCTCGAAGTCAAGGATTCAGGCTGCGGTATGAACGAAGAACAGACTGCTTTAGTATGCGAACCCTTTTATCGCGTGGATAAAGCACGTTCCCGCAGTTCCGGCGGCGTCGGTCTGGGATTAGCCCTTTGCCGTGAAATTACCCAAATGCATGGTGGGGAATTACGAATCATCTCCAGCCCTGGAAAAGGAACTAAAGTACAGATTGTTTTTACGACTTCTTTACAACCCTCTGAAAACTCTCTAATCCTCACAGAGATATAATTTGTATGTAGCTACGAACAAACCATTTTAAAAAAGGAGTTTGAAAGATGTTGAAGATTATACCCCAAGCCAAACGAGTCTGGATCTACGGTGCGGCAACCGCGATCATTATCGCAAGCAGTTCTACAATGGCCTATGCTCTCAACAATAACATACCGGAAACTGTCTCCGCTAATGTCGTTGCCTCTGCTAACGTTACAAAAGGGAATAACCAAGCTCAGATTTCCAACGTAAAAATCAGCAGCGAATACAAAGTTGTTGACTTATCTAAGCAGAAGGTCGATCTCACGCAACTAAAAGATGAACTTAAACATAAAGCCGTTAATGCAAACGTAACACCTGAGAAACTTGATGAAGAAATCAAGACCATTTTAGCCAACAGAATTCCCGGTGACAAAGATATTTCAGCAGATCAGGCTGCCGCTTATGCTGCGGCAATCCTGAAAAAAGCTTACGGCGTTGATTTTACCGGTTACACGGCTGAGGCAAGTTTTTCAAGAAACTCTGTGCCCAACTCGGACAATTGGACGGTCATCTTTCACGCTCCCAATGAGAGCAACAGCACAAAAAGGTATCTTGCCAGTGTTAACTCTATAACCGGTTCTATGCTCGATGCAGGTGTCTACGACCTTTCATATAAGGTAGCCGATAATAAAAATCTACAAGATCCCGAGTGGGTAAAAACGGCTGAAGACGATATCGCCAAATTAATCCCAGAAGATCTCACGATCACCAGCAGTAAAGTGGTTGGAGCAACCCCGCAAACCGGTGTCTCGGTTGTCTGTCAATTATCTGACGGCTCTGCTTGTGCGGTTCGCTTAACAGGCGAAAATAAAGAAGCGGCGGCCTATCGATACTTCCCCAGCGGCTATGACGGAAGCTGGGATTATCATCCGGTAACAGCTAATGGAGTCGGCTAAAACAATAACGGACCCATTCCTTTCTCTTTTGTTCATTTTCATTATGGGCAGCAATAAAGATTTATGAAATTCAGGCAAAAATGAAGCGTCCCCACTCCACTGGATTGTGTAGTGAGGACGCTTTATTCTGGATTAAAATGAGATCATTGCTATGGTTTCGAATTGATAGCGGATTGAAGAAATCTGTATTTTATAATAACCTAGCTATTTTTTTAAATACAAAAAGCGAAACTCGTAGACAAAGAGACATATTAACGTTAAGAGTCCGCTGACCGTAAGGCTCATAACCATAGTGCTCGGAGGATGAATGCGGAGATAAATAGGACTTAAGGCTAAGAGAGTTAATAATAGGAATTCAGCAAAGACCAGAAAAAGCTGACCCTTCCTCTTTCTGTTTTTCCCTACAAGGTAGCCAAGGACCGCATAAAACGATAAGGCTGCGATAAGAAAACCTTGGCTCGGCGCTTGAAAGGGCGTAAGGTTTTCGAAAAGTTGAATACCATACCCTCTGAAAATAAGACGAAACAATGAATCAATGACTGTTCCGCCCAGCCAGGCCAAAGCTAAGGGAACCATATGAGCCCAGCGTTTTGTCGTAAACCGAAGTAATCCGCCCGCAATTATAAGAACTATGAGGATAAAAAGATGCGTTCCCAGAGCGTTGACGAATTGCATCAGCGGCACCAGAAAATAGGGAGATGAACTGGCTAACCAAGTCACAACGAGATTATCCGAGGGGCCTACTTCATAAGCCACAAAATCTTGGATTAAACCCATGAAGATAATAAATAGGATCAAAAACAAGAGGCCGCCGACCGTGACGACAAAACGCCGCTTGCCCAAGGACATATACCGTTCAGGCAAGTGTTGCCATTGATGATATAACCAATCCCCCAATCGTTGATGGTATCGGTATACAAAATAGAACGTTAGAATTAGGAAAACAGCCATAAGTCCCAAAATAAAAGCATAACGATGGATAATGGGAAGAAGCATCTTCCAGCGGCTCCCCAGCAGTCTGCCAATGATGACCCAAATTGACACCCAGAGAATGGCCCCAAGATAAGCAAAGAAAGCAAAACTTTTGTAACTTAAACGGGTTAGCCCAGCGATATAACCCGATAAATGACGAACCCCGGGGATAAAATAGCCAATGGTTAAGAGCTTACCGCCATGCCGGTGATACCATTGAAATGCTTTTTCCAGACGCTCACTGCCAGCATGTTTTTTAAGGTGGTGCATGACGTTCTGTTGAAATAATCTTCCCAGAAAATAGGCAATGGTGATACCGGTAATGCTTCCGCTTGCCGCAGATAATACCGCTAAAATAAGATTCAGTTTTCCTTCATAAGTCAAAAATCCAATGAAGACCATTAGTGTTTCATCGGGGAGAGGAATTCCCAAAATGGAAATTCCCAAAATGACATATAGACCCAGATATCCATAGTGCGATATAAAAGCTATAAGAAATGCTGAACTCATAATTGCTCCTTATGGGATCGAAGTTATTCAGGAGTTTGTAATCTGTGTCTGCGCCTTTCAAAATAACCCCATGCGGCCACGGTTACAATTCCTAAACTCATTAAAATAACACCAAAAAGAACGATAATACCCACTAGCGGAAGATTTAAAACGGAAACAAAAAGCAGAGCGAAAATGAACCATTGACTTAATGTTGGATAGTCCAGTATTTTTTCTGAAAAGTATTCCTTTCCAAGATGCTCAAGTACAGGTAGTATTCCCAATAAGACAGCTCCTGTTGCAATAATTAAAATTAAAATTGCCAACGGAATACCAATAACAGTCAGAGAAAGAGTAATAACCAGCCCCAGGATAATAAAAAATGCTGCCAACCCGATACTCATTAGTCTTAAGGGGGAAGTTGTTAGAAGGCTTTCTCCTCGTTTCAAGTGGTTACGGGATAAAAAACCTAATCCGGTAAGTAATACAATACCAAATATACTGACGATCAAGCGCACGAGCCAAAGGCCTAAAACCATTGCAAAACCGATAAATAACTCATTCATAAACTTTGTCGTTAAACTGAGCCGAAATATTCCCGTTTTGACTACGACATTGGAAGGGTTAATAACCTGCCCCCCCAAGTCGATAACGAGATCAGTCTGAGCCGTAGGTTCAAGATAGACGTCGCCATTGATGACTAAAACAATATCTTTGACGGCCCCGGCAATATGAGCGTCTGTGCCGAGAACCAAAACAGAATCAACAAAATGTCCAGTCGGAACAGTTAACGGGGTAGTACCGCCAAATTGGGAAGATAGTTCATCCGCCAGGGCATTTCTAGGCAAGAAAAGGAGCAACGCAAGGATTAAAACGATACTGAATTTATAGCTCCTCTTCATTGGAACACCTCGTTTAACTGAAAATCATGGATTAGCTTTTTTATGACGAAGGCACTAGTGATTACGACGATCACCGAGAAAATTCCCAGAGAAAGAATGAACCATGGAGATACAACGCTAAATAATGTCATTAAGGACCGCCCGATTGCGGTACCGATAACGTATAGCAAATAAAAAACTCTGGAAAAGGCGCGTGTGAGCAACAGCAGAAGAGGACTTGAGAGGAGAAGTAAAAAAATTGCAGTAAGCCATTGATTTTTAGATGTCCTCTGTTTTTCCGCTTGAATACTTAGGATAATTTTATCTGTTAAGCCTAATGGGACAGGGATACTTTCAATACTCAGCCTTGTTGCCTCGCATAAAGTATTAAGCTCATTTTTTAGATTTAGGCAATCAGAACATTCCACAAAATGATCTTCTATATCTTCGCATTCGGTCATTGAAAGCTCATGATCAAGATATTCTGATATTCGTTCCATACATTGCAGGCATTCCATGGGTAACCCTCCTTCTTTAAGTCTCATCAGACAGGATTTTTTTCAAATGTAGTCTTGCTGCATGGATTCGAGATTTAACCGTTCCTAGTGGAATCTTTAAGATAGCTGCGATCTCCTGGTAATTATAGCCTTGCCAATCGACCATCAGAACAAGTTCACGTTCCTCTGAGCTAAGCAGACCGAGAGCCTCGCGAAGCTCAATTCGAATATCTCTTGGATCGTTGAAGGACGAGCTTAGTGATTCAATCTGTGATTCAGGTACAATATCAAGTTTTTTGAGTTTGATTCGATCGAGACAGACAGACGTTATAACTTTTTTAAACCAGGCAGGAAACATATGAACATCTTTAAGATGATGGATTGATCGGTATACTTTTAAGAAGATTTCCTGAGATGCATCCTCCGCCTCCGACTTATCATGAAGAAAAGCAAATGCTGTACGGTAAACGTAAGCGCTGTAGTTCTGTACAAGTCGGTTAAACGCTTCTGTATTCCCAGATAGAACCTGCTCTATGAGAGAAATGTCGAGTTCCGCCACAGCATTCTCCCTTCTTCTTTCTTGGTGAATTCCGCGATATCCTCCCTATAGTTCTAATTTGAACTCTCTAATATTAAGACGATGCTCCAAAGAAAAAGTTCATTTAAAAAAATATTTTTCAGACGTGAACTTTTAACATCTTCTCTCGTCTTATCAATTAGACAGTTTAAACGAACGACAGGAGGATAATAATTCGATGAATTCATTTGATCGTTTCGGCTACCATTTTATTAATCAGTGGGCGGGCCACCACCCAGTATTGGATAAACTGATGGCTTTCTTTGCCCAATATGCCTTAGAGTTATATGCTGTTTTATTTTTAATCGCTTGGTTTACTTTGGCTAAGTCTGATTCAGATCGGCGACACGCCTTAGTCGTCGCCGGTTTTTCAGGCGTATTAGCATTGATCTTTAATGTTATCATAGGCCATTTTTTCTTCCGGCCCAGACCTTTTGTTACGCTCTCTAAGGGAACCTTTACCCAACTTATTCCTCATTCGCTGGATTCATCGTTTCCAAGTGATCATACTTCGGGGAGTTTTGGTTTTGCCGCCGGATCATGGGGTAAAGCTTCTATTTGGGTAAGATGGTGTTTTACACTCTTGGCCATTATCGTAGCATTTGCCCGTATATATTGTGGCGTGCATTGGCCTACTGATGTGATTGCCGGTGTTATAATCGGAATTGCAAGTTCTAGGATTGTCTGGCTTATTAATCCGGTCTTAAGGCCCTTAACAAACTTGGGACTACGGTTATTTCGATATGGAAGATACTCAGAAGGACATATAGAACTAGTTGGAAAAATGAGGTAATTAGATTCGAGTTAGTTAATGTAAAGAGGACAGCAAGAGGCTGTCCTCTTTACATTTTATGGTATAATATAGCAATAATAAGAATCTTATAAGGATATTTTCTATACCGAACCTATTTAGTAAAGGAACACGCAAGTCACCAAATAATCTAGAGAAGGGTTGTTCATTACATTGAATGAAAATTCGATAAACCTGTTGCCGTTGGTTGAATTCCAACCGGTCACTTCGAATCGTCTTGAACTATTAAAACAAATCGTTAACTCAAATAAAGATTATAACCTATTGTCCAAAAGTCATGCTGAACTTACTGATGCAGAAATCCTAGAGATGTACGAATCATCTAAAAGAATCGGCGCAGTCATGAGTTATATCATGGTTAATGGTTCCCCTGTAGGAGTGATTGATTACCTCATCGAGAATCCATCGGATAAGCTGCCTTGGCTTGGGTTATTAATGATACATACCCAGAATCATGGCAAAGGGTATGCCTTGGCCTCACTGGAAAACTATGAGTTTTTGATGAGACAAGAAGGTTTAAAAAAGGTACGCCTTGGCGTTATTAAGGGAAATGACCACGCTTTAAAGTTCTGGGTTAAGAGGGGATTCACCTTTTACCAGCAGAAACTAAGCGATAAATTAACGATCATGTGTTTCGAAAAAGAGCTGTAATAACACCCAGTATTTGTTCGGTACTGTTAAAGCGTCTATCGTTGGTAAACTATTTTGCCGCCGACTATTGTCATCTCAACTCTGAGCAGCTCATCAAGGACGACGAGATCGGCATCTTTGCCTATCTGAATAGAGCCCTTATGCTGTTCCAGATTCAACATTGATGCAGGATTTGCTGTCAGCAGCAAAATAACCTCTTCTAATTTTCGACCGGTATAATTCATCAGATTTCTTAAAGCAATTGATGTGGTAAGAGTACTTCCCGCTCGCGTGCCGTCGCTGATAAGTCTGGCATCCCCGTCCCTGACCTGGACTCTGCTGACTCCAAGATTATAAAATCCATCAGGCAATCCGGCAGCCATGATGCTGTCTGTGATGGCCACAATTCTATTGAGGCCCTTCGTTTTGAGGAGCAATCTTATTATTCCCGGATGAAGATGTTTTCCATCACAAATAGCTTCGCAATAAACATCCGTCTCTAGTACAGCTCCGCAAATTCCGGGAGCATGATGATCCAATAATCTCATAGCATTGAACGTGTGAGTCGCGCTCCTCGCTCCATTGCGAATACAAGCTAAGGCAGTCTCATAATCTGCCCCCGAATGACCAATTGAGACAATGACCCCTTTCGCCGATAGTTCTTTAACCAACTCGGGCGCTCCCTCCACTTCGGGGGAAACCGTTATATAGTTAATCAAACCTGCCGCTGACTTCTGATAGGTTTCAAACAAGGAGCTGTCGGCTTTTCGCAGCCAACGCCTATTCATTGCTCCCTTATAAGCCTCGCTGAGAAAGGGTCCCTCCAAATGAATGCCCAGGATTCGGGCCCCGTCCTTTATCTCCGCTTTAGCCCGGCAAACCTGTTCTATACACTGGACGGTCCTTTCATAGGTATCGGTGAGGATCGAGGCAAGCCATCCGGTTGTCCCTTGAGTGGCAAAATAACGACTGAGCCGAAGCAGATCTTTCGTCGTTGCATTGTTAATATCGACTCCATTTCCTCCGTGAGTATGAACATCAATAAAGCCAGGAACTATTCTTTTACCGGCAGCATTCCAACGCTTAAAGGCTTTCTGATCAGAACTGTTCTTCTCTAAACTTACGATTTTTCCATTGCTGATACCGATATCGCATGTTTCAAAACGACCGTTTATAAAGACGTTACCCTTCTCAATAAGGAGATCC
This sequence comes from Desulfosporosinus sp. SYSU MS00001, assembly GCF_049943955.1. NCBI lineage: Bacteria > Bacillati > Bacillota > Clostridia > Eubacteriales > Desulfitobacteriaceae > Desulfosporosinus > Desulfosporosinus sp. SYSU MS00001. The sequence continues at coordinate 226,349 of NZ_JBNFTW010000003.1, read as the reverse complement.
TGCATAAACCTAACCACCTTAATTCAACAACATTGACCTGATAGCAAAAAGCTGCTGCAAAACAAACCTATTCGGCTCATTCGGCAGCAGCTCTTGCTTTCTAAAGGATATTCTAATACTTAATAAATTTAGATCCCGGAACCCCACAGATCGGACATTTTTCCGGAACGAACTTTTCAATGTTTCCACAAACGGGGCAGAGATAATAAAAGACTTCTTCCTCCTGCTCCAAGTTATCTAAGGCTTCTTGATAGAGTTTAGCATGGGCTTCTTCAGCTTTAAGAGCATAGGAAAATGTTCTTATGGCAGCTTGGTTACCCTCTTCTTGAGCAACTTTCAAAAATTCCGGATACATAGTTTGAAATTCATAGTTCTCACCCTTAACCGCATCATTTAAGTTTTCCGTAGTTGACTTAATCTTTTCGGCGACCTCAAAATGTTTTAAAGCATGAATTGTTTCTGCATCTGAGGCAGCCTTAAAAAGTTTCGCAGCATTCTTTTTCCCTTCAGACTCTGCTTTTTTGGCATAAGCCAGATATTTCCGATTGGCTTGAGATTCTCCGGCAAAAGCGCTCATCAAGTTTTCCAATGTTTTTTGGCTATTCATATACGTTCCCTCCCATTTCACTAAGCATCATGATTGGCCGCTTAACATAAGACCATTACAAAAGCACGCAAGAATATATATATCACTACTTCTACTGTTTTATGACAACTCCTGCCGTATGGGGTTAAAAAATAATTACAGTTCACAGGTTATATCACCACAAATCTTGGGTGAGTTTGGCAGCCTCGTCCCTAAGCCGTTTCGTTTCCTCACTATCAATTTCATACTTGCCGTTGACAGGCCGAAGTACATCGCCTTCTCTAGCCCCAGCGGGAATATCGGATTTAGGGATATTTTCCATAGATCGTCCATCAACTTCAACGACTGCAAAATCGCCCTCAAAACGATCGATGATCATTGCCATAATATGATCCTCCCTCAACAATTTAAGGTTTCCTCAATAGTTCCGACTCGTTTTTCTAATCTGCAGCTTTAAGAGGCGGGGTATTCGATGGAATTGTTTCTCCAGTTTTAGTAAATGTTATGGTGTCTCCGTTGCTTGTTGCTATGATTGTTCCATCTTGATCTGTTCGATATACTTGAACCCCGGCACCCGCTAATTTTTTTAACGTCGTCTGAGCGGGATGACCATAATCATTATTAACCCCCACAGATATAACAGCATATTGCGGAGAAACTGCTTTTAGAAAAGCTTTGGAAGTTGAACTGCTGCTGCCATGGTGTCCAACTTTGAGCACTGTTGCCCTTAAATCTTCCCCGTTTTTTAACATCTCTGCCTCGGAAATAGATTCAGCATCTCCTGTGAACAGGAAGGAAACCTTACCATAAGTTAGCTTTAAAACAGCACTATAGTTGTTAAGATCTTCATAATGTTCACTATATGGTGCCAGAAATAAACCTGTGATCCCGGAAACATCGAGCTGAGTATTCGCCTTAACTCGAATTTTCTTGGCCCCGCTGTTATTGACAGAAGTCATAAAATCTTTAAAAGCTTGAGTGGTTGCCGTTCCATTGCTTAGATAAACTTGTTGGGGCGGAAAACTGCGAATGACAGCAGCAAGTCCGCCAATATGATCTTCATGGGGATGAGTGGCAACAATCGCAGTAAGTTGTTTGACTCCCTGAGATTTCAGATAACTGATAACCCCAGGTCCATCCTCAACATTTCCCCCATCAATAAGAATTGTCTGACCGTTAGGTACCATCACCAAAATACTGTCTGCCTGGCCGACATTAAGAAAATGAACCTGTAACAAGCCGCCCTGTTTTGTTTGAATGTCTGAAGGATTTGGCTTTGTTACCGCAGGGCTGCACCCGGAAAAAACCATCAACATGAGGATAACCAAAGGGATGATAAAAAGTTTTCTGCGAGATAACAATTAAGGTAACTCCTCTCACTATTTAGTCTTTTGACTCATTTGACTCTAATTATGCTTTTCTTTTTAATCGTTTGCTTTGGGGTTCATATTTAGTATAACATTTACCTTCGACAAAAAGTTTTTGCTTGTGAACTCGTTCGGCTAAAACTGACCATCGGGGCTGTGCAAAACAGCCTTCAGAAAATAATATGCAAAAAAATAAGGCCCATAAGGACGCTTTAACGCCTTTTTGGCCCCTTCTTTTACCATATTCTAAAATGCTTGAGCAAATTGCTATTGCAAGTTTTATTTTGCAACAGCCCCTGGAACGAACAACTGCCGCGATACCGATAGCTTCTAGGATACTCTAAAATAGTTTATTTACCGGTATTACACACTCAGGGCCTTCATAACTCGGCGAATTAACGTAGGGCAACACTTCGTAGGCAACCATCTCTTCTGACGGATACGGCGTCAGAAGACCCTGAACATCGTGACTGGAACATGACTCAACATTGAGCCAAAGGGATTCCTTGTCTGCCGGCAAGATCACAGGCATACGCTGATGTATGGTCTCCATAAGCCTGTTTGAAGCCGTAGTAATGATGGTACACGAGTTTATCTTCTGTCCCGATGGTGACAGCCAAGTATCCCAAAGGCCAGCAAAGGTAAAGGGTTTACCGTCTTGCAAGGTAATCCGGTAAGGCTCTTTAATTCGTCCTGCCTTTTTCCACTCGTAGAAACCATCAGCTAAAACCAGGCAGCGTTTTTGCTCGAGGGATTTGCGAAAGCTTGGCTTTTCGCCTAAAGTCTCTCCTCGAGCATTGATCATCTTACTTCCCAAATGTTCATCCTTAGCCCAAGAGGGTATAAGACCCCAGCGAAACATCCGGAGATGGTTGCAGTCGTTGTCTCGTACAATTACAGGAACCAGCTGAGACGGTGCTATATTGAAGCGCGGCTCAAACTCAAATTCGAGTTGGACAAAATCAAAACGTTTTTCAAGGTCTTTGACCTGGATCAAGTAAAATCGGCCGCACATCCTGACATTCAACCTTTCTAATCTAACAGGATCCTTCAATATTCTTAGGAAAGCCACATACCACTCTTGTCCAAACTTATTTTAACCCACATCGTAAGACTCCCACTTACAAGAAGTGGGAGTTGTTTCTTTAATCCCCTTATTTAATCAGCTTAGAGAGTTCCTTGAAAAGAGGCGTCCCCGATTGCTTCAAGATATCAAAAAGCAGGGTTTCCGTATTTGATATAACTGCTCCCATATCTGACATAAGTGATAGTCCGTTGCGGTAATTTTCTTTAGTTCTCGAGCATACGGCATCACTAGCTACAAAAACCTGATAACCTTGAGATAATAAATCCCTTACAGTTTGAAATACGCAAACATGAGTTTCCATTCCGGTAATGATGATCTTTTTTCTTCCAAGAACTTGGAGAGCAGAAGTCACTTCGCTGGTACAGCCACTAAACGTACTCTTTTCGAAGGTTGAGGAACCATCTAGATTGCTGCTTACATCAGAAACTGTTTTCCCCAAACCCTTAGGATATTGTTCTGTTGCAATGATTGGCGCTCCAATTTTTTTCATAATCGAAATTAAGATATTCGTGTTTTGAATAACCTTTTCTCCATATTTCATCGAAGGTACCAATCGTTCTTGAATATCAATAGCCATCAACACTGCTTCTTCTCCGTTTAAACAGTACTTTTCCATTAAATCACTCCCCATTAATAGTAATAGTAACTATAAAGAATATCGCCATCCTTGGCTTCTGGGACATTCGGCCAATCCACACTGCAAGAACATGCGTAATGAGCTGCAGTATGGCGATAAGCTCGTCCGCTTATCGTTATTGGCCAGCGGTTCACATTAGGTATTACCTGGAGATTTGGAGGAGCACTTATATACGTTTCATTCTAACCTTACGTGCTTTCATGTCTTTTCAGTATTAACCTGCTCGTAAAGTTTTATTAATATTGCGTTAATACTCAACGTATATAATTAAGGAAGGGTAGCACTCAGGAAAAGAGGTGAGGCTATTACTGCGTATTGGGTCCGAGACGTCGTTACTTAAAATGAGCTGTTTATTTTAGCTTATAAAGGAGGCTGTATCAATGACCCCGCAATACAGGTATTCTCTCTTAAATACGACGGAAGCTACATATTACCTTGAAGTATCAAGGTTCAAATTTAAGAAACTCATTAAAGAAGGACATTTAAACCCCCAAATTTGGACCATCCGAAACGGAAAAGAACTTCAGTTTTTTGATCCGCTGGAATTAACTAAGGTCAAAAAGATGCTCAAAAAGGAAGGATACCACTACCTTAACGCCTAAAAAGTCAGCTCTCCTCTCTTAAAAGAATATCACAATGCAGGCTTTCCATAAATCCTGGAAGCCTGTTTCTTTTTATGATTTTTCTTAATAGTCACTCCAAGTAAACTCGTTCAGCTAAAGCTGAACATCGGGGCCACTCCCACTTGTAGAAGTGGGAGTCTCACGATTAGATAAATTCATTAAATTTATCTAAGCCAAAAGATTATGTCCATATAAGCCCCAGACTTAGTATATAATGATATTAAGTTAAAATTCAGGTCGGTTGAGAAAGGGAGGGATGCTATTGGGCTATGTATCAGCCAAAAAACCAACTGCTCCGTCCGGAGGTTGGTCCGACCTTTGGAAACAGGAAGATTATTGGGCAATGTGGTTGGGTCTTACAATTGTAGTATTAGCCATCGCGTTTTGGAGTCTAGGAAATAACTTTCTGAACCGGATTGTCCTTAAAGTACCAAACTATAGTGATTATAGAACTGCTGTTGCTTACATCAGCAGTCATAAAAGTGCTCTTTTTACCCTCTACTTATTTTTTCTTGGTTTATTTTCAATTGCCGTTAAGGCGCTCACTGGAGAAGTTAAACGCTTTATAGTAGGATTCAGCTTTCTTTTTTTGTTGAGTGTTCTTGTTTCGGTTTGGGGTTCTTGGGATGTGATGAAGCGCTATAACTTTGAAACTCCCCTTCTCGCCCTCGTCGTAGGCCTTATCATTAGTAATTTTCTAAAGATACCTTATTGGTTAAGTACGGCACTCCAGACTCAGTTTTATGTAAAAATCGGGATTGTGTTAATGGGAGCTTCCCTGCCGTTTATTTTAATTCTTCAAGCCGGTTCCACCGCTTTTGCTCAGGCAACAATCATTGCTGTTGCTACCTTCCTCACCATATACTGGACTGGGACACGCCTTTTCTCCCTTGATAAACGCTTCGCTGCAACGCTGGCAGCAGGAGGCTCTATCTGTGGCGTTTCTGCTTCTATTGCCATGGGAGGAACTGTTAAAGCTGAAAAGCAACATGTATCAATGGCAATTTCATTGGTAATTCTTTGCTCCATCATCATGATTTTCATTCTTCCCCTGGCCATTAAAGCCTTGAATATTTTGCCCGGTCCGGCAGGAGCTTTGATCGGAACCGCAGAATTTGCTGATGCCCCCGGCATGGCAGCAGCGGCAGCCATTAATGAACAAGCCATCAAAACCTTCACACTCATGAAAGTCGTGGGCCGTGATATGTTTATTGGGATCTGGTGTTTTATTATGGCTCTTACGTCGATCACAAGATGGGATAAACGGTATCGTAACACAAACCCAAATGCTCTTGATATTTGGATTCGCTTCCCAAAATTCGTTTTAGGATTCATTATTGCCTCGATTATCATAACCTTTTTAGCAGCGTCTTCTAATGTAATGACTGCCAAAACCCTTGATGAAACTATTATTAGTCCGATTATCGAATTACGAAATTGGACATTTATCTTTACTTTTCTCTCAATCGGTTTGTCCAGTCGCCTGAAAGAACTTGCTTCCGTTGGCTGGAAACCGTTTGCAGCGTTCACCGCCGGTGTATTGGTGAATATTCCTCTAGGCTACTTGTTGTCGGTGGTAATCATGGGGAATTATTGGACAACTATTAAATAATAATTAGTGGCCATAACATAAAGAATAGTTAAAAAAGATACTTGATGTTAAAACATCGACTTTTGCTTGAAACTCTCTGCAGATACTTATCTGCGGGAGTTTTTTTTATCCAATCGTAAGACTCCCACTTCAAATGTTAATCATTACCATATTTCGCTTCGGTGGGAGTGGAGTCCATCCTTCAGCGCGATAGCATTTGTTATGGGCAAGGTGCTTTCGGCGAAAGTGTCCACAAGACGCTTTCGTCACCGAAACCCCAATGTTCAGCTTTAGCTGAACGAGTTCACTACTACTATAAGACATTTTGACAGGACATTTTGGCACAAGTGACAAATTGTCACGATTCCAGCAAATCAAAAGCTTCCATACTAAAGCAATAAGAGGCCTATCTAGGCGAATCTTTCTCCAGAAGAAACTTGGCATAATTATTGCTTATATGATTATATCGAAATCAAACTAATAGATTTCATGTATCCAGTAATCGTTTTAAACCACTTCAGAGAACAGTCCTCATTATTCTTTATGAAATGAAGCTTTGAACGATGGGAAAGTATTACAGTTTCTGGATACAAAAAATGCAAAGGGAGTGATTTTTAAAATTCCACGACAATCTAACTCAATGATAATTAAAAGATCATACCAAAAGCAAAAGGAGTGAAGAACCAATGAGTACTAATATGAAGACCCAAACAAGGCCATCAGGCGGATTGGGGGATTTATTTAAGAAAGAGGATTATTGGGCAGTATGGTTAGGCCTCGGTATCGTCGTCGTTGCTCTTTTATTATGGACCTCCGGCAACACCTTTATTAAATCCATCTCTGTAAATTTCCCGGGAAACTGGACAGATTTTAGTAAAATAGCTGCCTTCCTTTCAGCCAATCTCATGAATCTTTTCCTGTTATGGTTAGTATTTACCGTGATTTTCACCGTTGCCATTAAAACCCTGGGACATAAAGTTGGGGAATTTATCTTCGGTTTTACAATTATCTTTATTGCCAGTATCGTCATCTATATTCTAGGAGCAAGCAAATTTTCCAATCACTATAATCTGGAGGCTCCCCTTTGGGCTTTGGTCATCGGAATGATTATAGCTAATCTGTTTAAACTGCCGGAATGGTTTAATACCTCATTAAGAACGGAATTCTATGTCAAGACAGGGATTGTTCTCTTAGGAGCAACTCTTCCTTTTACAATGATTGTGCAAGCCGGACCGGCCGCCTTTCTGCAAGCAACGGTTATCGCTGTGTCTACTTATTTAACGATTTATTTTGTGGGAACACGCGTTTTGAAACTCGATCACCGTTTTGCTGCCACCTTAGCTGCCGGCGGATCAATCTGTGGTGTTTCGGCTTCTATTGCCATCGGCAGTGCAGTCAAATCTGAAAAGCAGCATGTTTCTGTGGCTATTTCCTTGGTTGTTGTCTGGGCTATCGTTATGGTTATTGGCCTGCCTTTTGTCATTAAAGCCTTTGGAATTCCTGATGGCCCCGGTGGAGCATGGATTGGAACCTCCGAATTTGCTGATGCCGCCGGAATGGCTGCGGCTGCGGCCATCAGTGAACAAGCTATCAGAACCTTTACGCTTATGAAAGTCGTAGGCCGTGATATGTGGATTGGAATCTGGTGCTTCATTATGGCTTTGATTTCCGTAACAAAATGGGAAAAAGACGAAAGTGGTGCCAAACCCCAAGCCGGTGAAATCTGGTACCGTTTCCCCAAATTTGTTATTGGTTTCTTCATAGCGTCTATACTATTAACAATTATTGTTGCAACATCCAGCCCTCATGCAGCCGCCTCTGTAACGGCGGATGTTATAAACCCCATAAAAGTATTAAGAAGTTGGACCTTCATTTTCACCTTCCTTTGCATCGGTTTAACAACTCGTTTTCGCGATTTAACATCCGTAGGCTGGAAGCCTTTTGCAGCTTTTACAGCCGGCGTTTGTGTCAACGTTCCTTTAGGATTCATCTTCTCCACCATCATTCTTGGTGGTTTCTGGCAATTAGTTAAGTAATTGCACTGATGCTAGAGGCAAATATTCAGCCGAAGGTTATAGTTCGATAGGGCAAAAAAACATTCGCAAAGGTCTTTTTGCCCTATACCTATGTTCGGAAAAACGTTAAAATAAACAGAGAGCAAGCTTGTTTACAGGTTCAGTGTAACGATATAGATTGATTGGGGAATAGGAGTCAGACCAATGAATATTAACAACGAGACCTGTGTACAACGAGTAATTATCCAATTCTATCATCAAAATTTCCCCAAACTAAAGAACAAAGAAAACAAACTTATAACCGAAGTGACACTGGGGAAAGACATCGGTCCGGAGGATATCAGATTATGGAAGAACTATTTGACGGAACGCTTAGAACGAATTGCCCAGATGATGGAAGTACTCCTGGAAGCTCATGAAGATTGGGCCATCACCGGAAGGAAAGGCTTTGTCCAAATGGAAACCCAATCCTTTGAGGTTAATAAAGTCATTAATGTTTTGAGCAGCCATGGCTTCCACAACGATGAGTACATCATTAAGTTGGAGTATACCCGCAAATGGGGAGTCCTTTAAGCCTTGTTCTGAAAATCAATTATGTCTTACCTATAATGCGAATAATTGTTCTTACCTGCTGAAACGGCTATGGGTGTTGACTGAAAAAGGTCTGCATCCTTTTTTAATGACTTGTTCTTTTTTTCTTAAAACTCATGGCAGGGAGACAAAACTATCCGGACTCGTGCTACACTAGAAGCAGATAGTCATTGTGGGAATTAAGACAGCGGATGGGGGCCAAAGGATGAAAAACAGCTCAATTCCTTGGTGGATGCGGATCAAAGTTCACTTTTTGTTATTTGGTGTTACCATGTCCATTCTCCCACTATTCTTTCTCGGGTATTTAGGTTTTACATCCGTAAGTCAAAATCTTGAAAAAGATATTTACGCGCAGAATTTTGAACAGGTGACAGTCCTGGCACATGAAATAAAAGATACGTTTACAAATCTCGAAAACAGTCTTATCCTTACCAAAACAACAAGCGCCTATGCCCTCGTCGGAAACGATAAAACGTCACGGCAGATCATTCTAGAAACTCTTTTGCAAAAGGAACCCTTGATTGAAGAGATAAAGGTTGCCGACGCAAATGATAAGGTCATTGATCAAATTTCTTTTCACGGAGGAATAACACAGCCTTCTCCTGCGCTTAAACTTGAGAACCCCATTTCTCCGGAAATGTTTTCGAACATCAGTAACGTGTTTTTCTCTAATGACAAGCGCCCGAAAATCTATTTAACAGTAACCGTTCAGGATCCTGCAACAAAGCGAAAAATCGGCTATCTCCAAGCCAAAATTGACGTTACAACCATTATCAACAACTACCACAATCTCCAATTAGGTAACGGCGAATACATATTTTTAGTTGATCAGACCGGAAATTTAATTGGAACGACAGATTCAGCACGCATGTCGCATCCCGAAAAAATCCGCGAAAATCCCGCTGTCCAAAGCTTTATAGAGGGAAAAACCTATTCTCAGGGAAGCGAGTATAAAAATCTCAGCGGTGTTCCTGTTGTTGGAGCCTATGCCTCCGTGGGGATACCAAATTGGGCAGTGGTTATTGAACAACCCACTCAAGAAGCTAATAAACCAATTTATGATTTTGCCTTACGTCTCATCATGATCGCCATCCTGATCATGGCTTTAGTCATGATTTTAAGTATTGCCTTTGGCTTACAGGTCGTTCATCCCATTGAAAACCTTGAAGCCCAAGTCCAGCAGATCATTTCAACCGGAAACTTAGAGTCCCATATTCCAATAGAAAGTTGGGATGAAATCGGAAGATTGGTTAAATCCTTTAACCAGTTGTTAAACTCTCTTGATGAGAAAAACGAAAACTTAAAAAATGAAAAGGAACTTTTGACTACCGTTGTCGACGGAATTGGCGCCGGGATGGTTCTCTTGAACCCGGAGAAAAAGATTATATGGTGGAATACGAAGTTTGCTGAATGGTTCGGAGAACATTTAGCAAACCTTCCCTGTGACCAAGTTGTTAACAGTCAAAGTATACAGGACGTCCAACCGGAAAACGGCCGTACTCTTTCTGTGTTTGTGCACGAAGAACGCCGGCATTTTCGTCAAATGTATTACAATTTATTACCGGATAATCCGGAGAATGCAGCTTACTTATTATTGCTTGAAGACGTTACTCAGGAAGTGGAAATGGAAGCCCGCATGATTGAAACCGACAAAATGGCCGCCATTGGGTTATTGGCCTCAGGGGTAGCTCATGAGATTAACAATCCTCTGGCAATTGTCGCTGCCCATTGTGAAGACTTGCTGGACCGTATGACTGAAGATGACCAGGAACCAACTTATGAGGAAATTAAAACCGGCTTCAACATCGTCTTAGAGCAAATCGTTCGCTGCAAACAGATTACAGATCGTTTGCTTGGGTTTGCCCGTAAACGCAATGAAAATGCCACTGACCTCATTGATATAGCCGCCGCCAGCCTTCAGGCATTGGAACTTATAGCCCATAAAGCGAAGCAAAAACAACTGAAAATCAAACTCCAAATAGAAAATAGCCTTTACTCCCTAGGCAATGCAAATGAATGGCAGCAAGTTGTCCTCAATCTGCTTACCAATGCCTTGGATGCTTCTTCTGAAGGCGGAATAATCGAGGTCAAAGGCTGCCGCGCAGGGGAAACTATCAATTTCATGGTACAGGATTATGGCGAAGGAATCTCTCAAACCAATCTGAAGAAAGCCTTTGACCCCTTCTTTACAACGAAATCCGTTGGCCAAGGAACGGGGTTAGGGTTATATGTCAGCTACGGAATTGTTCTGAAAATGCAAGGTAAAATGTCATTAGAAAGTACAGAAGGTCAAGGAACATGTGTGAGAATAACCTTGCCCTTCCATAAGGCGGGTGATTAAAACCGATGAAATTTCGGCAAAAAGTACTGATCTTAGACGATGAGGAAGCATTGCGAAGGATAATAGCTCAGCGCTTAAAACGTAAAGGCTACGAAATATTGGAAGCCGGCACCGCTCAAGAAGGCATATCATTTCTTAAGGATACTCTGCTTGATGCTGTCCTTCTGGATATCAAGCTGCCGGATGGCGATGGACTTACCCTTATACCGACCTTTAAACAAATCCAACCTGATCTTCAGGTCGTTATGTTAACCGGGAATGGTACGATTGAATCGGCCATCGAAGCGATGAAGCTGGGAGCATATGATTACCTGACCAAACCTTGTAACTTGTCCGAACTTGAAATTACGCTGCAAAAAGCTCTTGAAAAGCGAGAGTTATTGCGTGAAAATAAAGGATTGAGACAAGCAGTAAACCGTCAAACTCCGGAGCTGAAAATAATCGCCGAAAGCGCACCCATGACGGCGCTTCTTGAAATGACCGAAAAGGTTGCTCAAACCGATGCCTCCGTCCTCATTCAGGGAGAAAGCGGGGTAGGCAAGGAGTTAATCGCTAAAACCATCCATCTCTGCAGCTCACGAGTCAACATGTCTTTCATTCCGGTAAACTCAGGGGCCATTCCAGAGTCTTTAATTGAGAGTGAACTTTTCGGGCATGAAAAGGGAGCTTTTACCGGTGCAGGAACTCAGAAAATTGGTTTAGTTGAAATGGCCGATAAAGGAACCCTCTTTCTCGATGAAATCGGGGAAATGCCTTTATCCATTCAGATTAAATTATTAAGGTTCTTAGAAAGCGGTGAATTCCGGCGGGTCGGAGATACTCGTCTGCGGCAGGTAAACGTCAGGATTGTTGCGGCAACCAATCGAGACCTTCGCCAAGAAGTCAGTCAAGGAAGGTTTCGCGAAGATTTGTTTTACCGTCTAAACGGTTTAACCTTAATTGTTCCTCCTTTGCGTGAACGCCGAGACGATATTCTTCCTCTGGCAAACTATTTTCTTGAGAACCAAAGCAAAAAATCCCGCCAACCTGCTTATAGCTTGTTACCTGAAACCAAGGAACAGCTTCTCAATTATAGTTTTCCCGGTAATGTTCGTGAACTCTTCCATCTCATTGAACGCGGACGAATTTTAGCCGCCGACGGAACGATAGCCTCTAAAGACATTTGGGGGGACTCAGAACAAATTGTGCAAACTTCTTCTTCCTTAGATTCGGATGAAGAATTTTTCAATCTTTTCCGTAATAATCATTATCCAACTTTAGAAGAAGTTGAAAAGCACTACATCGCTGCAGCTCTCAAAAAGACCAAAGGCAATAAAACTCAAACAGCCGGCTTATTAGGCATCAGTGTACGAAACCTGTATCGAAAGTTACAGAGTTATGAGAGTGAGCCATCTAACCATTAAGTATGATTCAATTTAAACTTCTCGAGAACATTAACTTTATTTGAAGCCGCTTGAGAGGGAGATAAATGAACTCGTTCAGCTAAAGCTGAACATCGAGGCTTCGGTGACGAAAGTGTAAGGTATGGGTATGGGAACCAATCCCACTTGTAGAAGAAACAGGAGTCATACAATTGGATTAATATTTGGGACTAAAACAAACTTTGCTTTAATTATGGCATTAATACAAAGGAGGATTTAATCAACAGATGAACAAACAAAAAAGAGTCGCGGCAATTCATGATATCTCTTGTGTCGGTAGGTGTTCACTAACAGTAGCTCTGCCAATTCTTTCGGCAGCCGGGTTTGATACCGGAGTCTTGCCAACAGCGATCTTATCCACCCATACCGGAGGTTTCGAAGGTTTTACCTATAGAGATTTAACAAATGATATTGAGCCAATTTCCAAACATTGGCAGTCGCTTAATCTAAAATTTGACGCTTTATACAGCGGATTTTTAGGTTCCTTTGAGCAAATTGATTTAGTGGCTGGCCTCTTTGACACATTTAGAAGCAACGAAACTCTAGTCATGGTCGATCCGGTTATGGCGGACAATGGAATCTTATATTCCATTTACTCGCCGGAAATGGCCAAGGGAATGAGCAAATTATGTGCTAAGGCAGATATTATCGTGCCGAATCTAACGGAAGCTGCTTTTCTTTTAGAAGAGGAATACATCGGGGAGGATTACTCTCAGGAGTATATTGAAGCACTATTAAAAAGACTCTCCGCTCTGGGAGCGAAAAAGGTTGTTCTAACGGGTGTTTCCTTTGAAAAGAGCAAATTAGGAGCCGCCTCCTTTGATAGCGACACAGGAAAAATCAGCTATGCCTTCAATGAAAAAGTTGACGGCTACTTCCACGGCACAGGAGATATTTTCAGCAGTGCCTTATTATCGGGGCTGTTAAATGATTTTCCCCTTAAAGATGCCTTGCAAATTGCCGTGAACTATACTCTTAAGTGTATACGCTTGACGGAAAATTTAGGGCTGGAGAAACGCTACGGCGTATGCTTTGAAAGAGCCATCCCCTATCTTATCCAACAATTGGGACTGCATGCAGACTAATCTCTTCTCTTATTCTCATGACAAAACCCATTCAGCGCCTTCGTCCATAATGACGAAGGCGCTTTCTATCTTGCAATGTCTATTTTAAATGTTTCCTTCAAACGCATCCAACAAACATTCACATTCTAATTTACGTCCTATCGCTTGTTCTTTCAGTTTCCCTCTTAATTCACTAGCCCTCTTTTCCCATGCTGCAATTTCCTCTTTTAGCAAGATTTTGAATTGTTCCTTAGTCGGTCCTTTTGCCATTCCTTTTAACCTCCCAATAGTATTGGTAAAATATGGTTTGTTGTATTGCTAATTAGACATCACCTAAGCAATTTCCTGCTTTGAGAAAAATTCTATATAAGCCATTAGAATTAATAAACACTAAAAAATAGCTCTCCATGCAGTGGAGAGCTTCTTTGATCAGTTTACATTCAGTAGAAACGTCCTTGACCTTTATCACTTTATTTCCTTACTAACTTAAGAAATTCCCTCATAAAGCCAGGTAGATCAGGCCAAGCGTGACCGGAAACGATATTGTTGTCAACATGAAGTGTTTCTTTAGTATACGTTGCACCTAAACTTTCTACATCAAGGCTGCAAGCCGTGTAAGCCGTCATGGTACGCCCTTGGAAATACTTTTTATCGTTTAAAGCACTCAGTACAAGAGCTGCGTGACAGATTACCCCTACTGGCTTGCCAGCCTCCAAGAAATGCCCAACAATACGGGGAATATTCTCATCAAGTCGAATATACTCCGGAGCGCGGCCGCCGGGAATAATCAAACCATCATATTGGGTTGGAACAACATCAACAAAAGAAATATGAGATTCCAGCTGATATCCAGGTTTCTCAGTATATGTTTCCCAGCCCTCAAAATCATGGACAACGGTATGCAGCACTTTCTTGTTCGGTGAAGCAATAACAGCTTCAAATCCTTCTTCTAAAACGCGAAAATAGGGATAGTAAACTTCGAGAGCTTCTACCGCATCACCGGCAATGATTAGAATTTTTTTAGACATCTAAAATCCTCCTTCAGTAAGATATATCATACATTTCCATTATATAACATAAGGGCTGAACCTAGGACACAACCATGTGCGAATTTATCCAATCGTAAGACCTGTTGCAAAATGCATAAACGCCCCTCATTAAAGAAAACCTGCATAAATAGTGGTTTAAATCCTCCACTGATATGCAAGGTTTTGTTTATAAAAACGGATATATATTTATTATGCAACGGCCTTACCATACCTTGCTTCACATTATTCTAGAGAATCTTATATCTTGACAGCAGTTCAAAAAGGTGTATTATTGTATTAAGCGCTTAATACAATAATACACGAGGTGATCGCATGCCATGGGATTTGAAATCTGACAGACCCATTTATACCCAGCTTGTCGAACAAATCAAGCTGATGGTGTTTTCCGGAACTTATCCGCCAGGGTCAAAACTGCCTTCAGTACGGGATATGGCACAAGAAGCTGCGGTAAATCCCAATACCATGCAAAGAGCTCTGGCAAAATTAGAGGAAGACGGCCTCATAATAACCCACCGCACCAGCGGTCGGTCGATAACGGAGGATGCGAGTATGATTGAACTTGCTAAAACTAAGCTAGCCCGGGATCAAATCTTTGAGTTTTTAGAAAAAATGCGGCTAATGGGCTTTGAGCAAAAAGAGATTTTAACCATTATCACCACTATGGCAAAGGAGCTGAAGTAATGAGCACGATTTTTGAATGCAGCGGCCTGACAAAGAAATTCGGCAGCAAAACCGCCTTATCTGGCGTTGATCTAAAAATTGAACGTGGGCAAATAGTAGGACTTCTTGGCCCCAACGGCAGCGGAAAAAGTACCCTCATTAAACTTGCAAATGAGCTCTTAACTCCCACTTCCGGAAAGATCCTCATTGGCGGCCAACAACCTGGCATTGAAACCAAGAAGATTGTGTCATACCTACCGGAAAGAACTTATCTAAATGATTGGATGCGCGTTCAGCAAATCATTGAATTTTTCTCAGATTTCTATGATAATTTCAAACCCGAAAAGGCTTATGATATGCTTAAACGTCTGAATATCAGCCCTGATGATCGGCTGAAAACCATGTCTAAAGGAACGAAGGAGAAAGTACAGCTGATTCTTGTTATGAGCAGAGAAGCAGAGCTTTACTTTTTAGATGAACCCATAGGCGGGGTTGACCCGGCGGCAAGGGATTATATTCTGGAAACAATTCTAAGTAATTATAATGAAAATGCTACGGTGATTATCTCCTCCCACCTTATATCGGATATTGAAAAAATATTAGACTATGTCATCTTTCTCAATCAAGGCAAAGTTGTTTTGACATCCACAGTCGACGATATCCGCGATGCCAAAGGAAAATCTGTAGATCTCTTGTTCAGGGAGGTATTCAAATGCTAATCAAACTTTTAAAATACGAGGTTAAGGCAACAGGAAGACTATTCCTTCCTATATTTCTTTCTCTGCTGGTCTTAGCCGCCATTAATAAAATTCTTTCTGCTTTTAACCATCCAACATGGACCACTCCTGCAGTTATAACCATGATCATTTATAGTATTATTATGGCTGGAATGTTCGTAATGACCTTTACCGTCATGATTCAACGTTTCCATAAAAACCTGTTAACCGATGAAGGTTATTTGATGTATACGCTTCCCGTAAAGTCCTGGCAGCATATTATCAGTAAACTTCTGGTATCTCTGATGTGGATCATTGCCAGCGCCCTCACAGCCATGCTTTCAACTGAAATAATCGCTTACAAGCCAGGAACTCTCGGCAAAATCCTGCAGGCTTTAGCCACGATTCATAACCAAATAATCGGAAACTTTGGAGTTTCAGCCTACCTTTTGCTGCTTGAGATGATCTTAGGTGGTCTGATAACCTTAGCTTCGGGTATTTTAATTGTTTACGCTTCCATAGCTATCGGACATCTGTTCAATCGCCATAAAATACTGTCATCTTTCGGAGCCTTTATTGGTCTCACTACACTAAGTCAAATCTATCTCGTCGTTGCCTTTCAGATTACGAGAATAGCCCATTTCGCTAATTTTTCGCTCTATAATATTACTTCCAATGAGTTCGTCCGCTCCGAACTAATCTTTGCTAGTGGATTCATTCTGATCGCAATTCCTTGTGCAGCCTACTTTGCGGTAACTAACTACATTTTGAGCAGACGACTAAATCTGGAGTGAACTCGTTCAGCTAAAGCTGAACGTCGGGGCTTCAGATGGGGACTCTACCCCACCTGAAGTTAACGAAGTACCCACCCCCACTTATAGAAGTGGGGGTCTTAAAAACCGGATAAATATTCAAATGATACAAAACCCTCCCGCAGCTTTTTTCGGCGGCGGGAGGGTTTTCTTTATTGAGCTATTAAACTTCTGACCCCTTCGTGAGTTGTTTCACCATTTTTTCCAGATCAATCCCGGATACATTCTTTAACATCTCCGGAGCGGTTGCCATGATTGAAGTGACATAATTGCTGACCCTGGCAGCGCCTTCGCCGTGGCCTGTATCAACAACTGTCAGTTTGTCAATGGCTTTCAGCGGTTCGGCAACCTTGCCGGCCAATTCAGGCAGCATTTTAACGATAATGTCAAGTACAGCGGCCTGGCCGAATTTTTCGAAGGCTTCGGCCAATTTCTCCTTAGCCTCTGCTTCAGCTAACCCTTTGAGCCTCACAACTTCAGCTTCAGCAGTACCTTTAGCCTTTTCGGCTTCAGCAATTGCCAGACCTTCAAGACGTTTCTGTTCAGCATTTGCTTTAGCTTCAGCCTCAATTTTATACTTAAGAGCATCAGCTTCCCTCATCATTTTAGCCTTTTCTGCTTCGGCGGTCTGTTCTACCGCATATCTGTCAGCATCGGCTTTTTTCTTAACTTCTGCATCATATTGTTTTTCACGGCGCAGGATTTCTTTCTCTTCAATTTCGATTTCTTTTTCTTTCTTGACAAGAGTAACTTTCATTTGTTCTTCCGTCACCAACTGTTGAGAGCGAGCTTCCTGAATATGATAGGCCTGATCAGCCTCAGCCATCGCCGTATCTTGGTCTTTCTTAAAGGAGGCTACTTTTAGTTCCTTTTCCTTGGTTGCTTCAGCAATATTGGTATCTCTAAGCAACTCAGCTTTCTGTCCTTCTTCATGGGCTTTCGCTTTCTGAATACGGGCATCGCGGAGGGCTTCAGCCTCCGCAACCTCTGCATCCCGTTTCACAGCGGCAATTCTCGGTTTACCTAAGGCTTCCAAATAACCGTTTTTATCCCTAATATCTTTAATAGTGAAAGATACGATCTGCAGTCCCATTTTCTTGAGATCCTTAGCAGCAACTCCCTGGACTTCCTGAGCAAATTTATCTCGGTTGCGATAAACTTCCTCGACAGTCATAGTCCCCAAAATCGCTCTCAGATGTCCCTCCAGGACTTCCTGAGCTTCCTGCTGCAAGGCTTCAGTGGGTTTACCCATAAATTGCTCCGCAGCCGTAGCCACATCTTCTACGGAACCGCCAATTTTAATAATCGCTACTCCATCAGCCATAACCGGAACGCCTTGTTCTGTATAAACTTCCGGTGTTGTTACCTCAAGCTTGTGAGATAGTAAGGAAATATACTCAGCCTGCTGAAAAATAGGCAGAATAAACGCTCCGCCGCCACGAACAATTTTAATTTTCCGCCCTGACTCGTCGGTATGGACATTTTTGCTGCCCAAATAAGAACCGGTGACAATCATCGCCTCATCAGGTCCCACGGTTTTATAACGAGCCCAAAATGCCAAACCAAGAACAACAATAACACCCAACACAATTATAGGAATAACCAGAATTCCCAAGCCAAAATTACCCAGCATAACTTCCGGCATAAAACTCCCCCCTTTTCTTATTCATAACGGAATACAAAAAGTATGCTGTCAATTTCTTTTCCAACCACAACCCGAGTTCCGGACGGTATTTCTACCGAATCGAGATTGCCGGCTATTTGGTTGGTATTACCCGCTCCGACTTTAAGGACAACCTCTCCATAGCCTTCGACAGGGATTGGTACCGTGACCACAGCGATTTTACCGACAAGGTCTTTCATCGAGAACCCTGTGGAGTTTTCACTATTCTTCATGGGCTTTATATAGGAGAAATAAACCCCGATTGAAACTAAACTTGAAATCACTAACGAAACAATAGCGGCTGATACGGGCTCCAGATGTGTATATTGATTTAACATGATCCCGGAGCCTCCAAAAACAGTGATTCCCCCAACCAAAACCATGGGCTGCAGCACATCAAGATGATCCATGGAGAGGGAGTGAAAAAAGCCGCCTAAAAAGTCTCCTAGAATATCCCCAACAATTAAGGTAACCAACGCAAACAACACACCACCACTGAAACAAATCCAATAAACCTCAAGCATTCTATCTCCCCCTCCAATGGATATACCCCTATTGAGGTCCTATTCCGTTTTTGCTAATTCCTCCTTTAATTTAGCTAATTCCTTTTCAATGTCATTTTCTTCACTGCCCAAGTCTTCTAATTCCTGATCAAGGCTTTTATCCGTCCTGCCTAATTCTCCTGACGCCTTAACTTCGGCTTCCATACGCAAAACCTTATCCACCATTCTGTCAAAATTCCAGCGGGCACTGCTTGACCCAAATCCGCTTTTTACGTCGTTGATTTCTTTTTGAGCCTTGGCAGATTGAAGCCTGGCCTCTAAATCATCCCGTTTAAAACGCAATTTTTCGTACTCAGTTTTCATTTCTTGCAGCTGGGACCTTAATTTTCCCGCTGCTTCGTTACATACTTCATACTGCCTGCGGTAGTCCTCGGCCTTGGACCTATGAAGTTTCTTGTCTTTAAGAGCCTTACGGGCCAGATCCTCACGATTCCTCTTTAAAGCTTCAAGGGCCTGATAGTCACGTTTCTCGGCCATGGCGAGACTATCGCTCAGCTGAGCTCTGAATTTCCAGGCAACAGCCAGCTGCCTTGCTACAGCGGCCTCGGCATCTGCTATATCCTCTTCCATATCCCGCAAGTATTGATCCAGCATTTTTTCAGGGTCCTCTGCTTTATCCAGCAAGGAATTTAAATTGGCTCTGATATTATCACTGACTCTCTTAAATAAACCCATAAAACCTCCTCCTTAAATATTAATGGATAACGGTATTTATGTACCTCCTTTCCAACAACACCAAGGTTTATTTAATAAAAATATATCATGAGGTTAATATATCTACAAATAGTAGTTTTTATTACTACGTTTATTTTGGCTTTAGATTCCATCTCTTTCCTAAGGATTTCTATGCCTCTCGCAATCTGGCTTTTAATACCACGTGTAAATGCTATACTATATTGAATACTAGAAATCGATACTATATAATAAAGATGAGGTGAATAACTATGCAGCAATTCAATGAAGATGAGCTCAAACAACTTATTGATGAACTCTCTTTAAACCAGGACATCAAGATTACAGAGATTCCTGATATCGATCTCTACATGGAACAGCTGACTTCTTTTATGGACAGTAGTCTGAAAAGCCAAAAGCGAGATGACCAGGACAAAATCCTTACTAAGACAATGATCAACAATTATACGAAAGCAGGGCTTCTGATGCCTCCCATCAAAAAGAAATACAATAAGCGTCATATAATCCTCTTGACCCTAATCTATTATCTGAAAAATATACTGTCCATTAACGACATTAAACGTTTGTTTGAACCCGTTCTTAACAATATAGCCACACCTGAAGATGATCTGATTTCCCTTGAAGATATTTATTCGACGTTTCTCGATGTAAAAAACATTGAATTATCTTCTTTTCATGAGCACTTAATTGAAAAATCAACAATGATTAAAGAAAAAACCAGTATTATGGACAAGGATGGTAAAGATACCGCCGAGTTGTTCTTAATTGTAATCATGTTAATAGCCCAAGCAAATGCCCAAAAAAGACTTGCCGAAAAAATAATAGATACATATTTTCATAAACCGGAGAACCCCGCTTAAATACTAACCCTCCCTTTCTCTGTCTCTCCACTTTTCTCAAGGTTAATATCTCCATCACCTCTCTATGCAAGGAAAGACTATTTATTACCGATTAATCCTTAAGTTTAAGTCCCAGGGATTTTCATAATTCGCAATACCCCCCTCGCTCGTTACTCATGTGACGAATAAGCTTGGCGTTACCTTGAGCAACAGAATTCTTGAGAAAAATCAAATTATTATTCCCTATTCATTTAGAGGCTCAAAGTCAACTAGGAATCTATCGTTCTCTCGAACCACACCAGAGTTAATCCCCATGTAGTTTGGATTCACTAATTCCTTTGAAAGAGGGGCAAACCCTAGTTCCTTGCATCTGTATAGATATAAAGCCAGTTCGGAGTCATTGGCCCTTTGGGCATACAAGTGACATAATAGTCGCTTTGTCCTGTGGTGTTAGAGCTGATAATAATTAGCTGGGTGTTAATTCTCCAGTGCTTTTCCCTACTACAGATAAAGCTGCTTGTGTCATAAATTTCGCCCAGCTAAGTTTTAGCCAGACTCCCTCCTTTTTTATAAACACAAAAAGGGACACGCTTACCTCATTTTGGCAATACGTGTCCCTTTAATATTACTCATTTACTGTACATCCGTTGTGGTATGTACGAATTACTACGCCCTCCTCCACAAATAATATGTTGCTTCATCAATGCTTAAGCCGTCATTTCCATATTATTAATTTTTTCTTGTTTTGCTTCTACTTTTAAGTTTGTCGGATTCGGATTTGCCATTACTGAAGATGTGAACGCTAACGTAATCATACATGTTGGGGTAGTGGTAGCATCTGTGTCATGTACTCCTCCTTGCTCTTGTCAGGGACCTTGGCATAACGAAAAAGGATAATTCATCATACTTTTTCTATTTTATAGAATATGTACCATCCGTTATTATTTAAAATATTCCGAGTAAGCCCACAATAAAAGCCATATTCTTTTTTATAATAAATCATCTTCCAATTAATTATTTTGTCTCCATTAGGGGTAGGCAAATATGGTAAAATTAAATCATTTTTTTGATAATTACAGCCTTTAATTCTAAGCCAATAAATAACAAGAAAGACGGTATAAATGAGAAAATGGATGCTACGTTTGCATTATAAAACGAGCTGGTATTGTTAAAGAAACCAACCATCCAAATTGAGTCGCATGTGTAGAGAGCATACGCCAGTGGCCATCCTGATGGATGAGCGTTGTTATTAAAATTGTCCGGCCAATTGACATAACAATAAAGCCATACCAAAAAACCAATAATGGCTGGTAATGTACATGATAAAAATTCCTTATATTTTGTATCTTGTGAAGTTAACAATAATCCTAAGCAAATACATAACACTATAGATAATAGTCCAAATAATCTTTGTACCACTGTGGACCAAGGCATTGGGTCAAAAAACTTGCCCATAATAGGAGAAAGGAGGAACAGTACCATGCCGTCTAAGCCTAAATGGAGAAAAAAAGCTTTTATATTATTTAGAACCATTCATTTCCCCCCTAGTAAGCGTTGCAATTATCTCAATAGGAATTCTTTCTATCCTCGACCTTTTGTACACTCATTATCAATCGAGAAAACTTAAAATAAAGGTAAAATCCCCTCAAACTATTTATAAGTTTTACCAAAACTACAAGATAATTAGTTATTGTTTTCAGCCAATAACGATTTTGAAAGTATATCAAAATGTGGAGATCCTAGACCAGAAACATAATCATACCCATCCTTTGCAAAAAACTCACCATTGTTTTCTTTAACTATATCATTAAAATTAGTATGTTTCTTGTCATTTTTCGCTATATCATATAATTTCTCATGAATATTTCTAATCCTCATACCAGCAGCTTCATCAAGGATAGCTATAAAAGCGGACCAACATGGTGCCCCCAAGCTAGTGCCTGCTAAATTAGACCAGCCATTCTCTTTTATTAATGGATTACTACAATATATAGCTACACCATTTGATATATCACCAAAAAACGAAACATCTGGTACTGATCTATAAAGAGAAAACGATGATCGCTTCTTTATAATCTTTATAAAAATGTCGAGGTGCGCCAGCATCTCGACATTTTCTATTTAGAATTTTTAAACCTGCCAAATTTAATTTTAATTCCTTGAGTGCAAAATTTCTCTTCATATTCAGTCATAACGTTGCCCTGGAAATCGCTCTGATGTAAATCGGAGGTCTTATAAAGTTCTTTAAACCCCGCGGCTGCAAAATATTCAAGACTATCCGTGAAAAGAAATTCGCTATCAGTTTTAAACCAGATTTCCGATCCACTTTTTAAAAATGTTTGATATAATCCTAAAAAATTGGGATGAGTTAATCTTCGTTTATGATGTCGTTTATTAGGCCAAGGATTACAAAAATTAATATAGAGTTTCTCAATTTCATCTTGAGCAAAGATGTCTCCAAGATTCTGAGCATTTATGGAGATCACTTTAAGATTATCTAAGCGGCTTTCATTGGCTTTTCTCAGAACATAAACTAAAAGCTCATCATAAACATCAATAGCAAGGTAATTTATATGCGAATTCATCTTAGCTAGTTCATTGATAAAACGTCCCCGCCCGCAGCCTAATTCCAGATGAATCGGACGGTCGCTGCCAAAAAGTTCTTTCCATGTTCCTTTATAACGCATAGGATCAAAGACAGCCTTATCATCCTTTTCTAATTCAGGCCTTGCCCACCACTTTCTTCTAAGCCGCATTAACTTTTCTCTCCTATAAATAGATCAATGAGTTTAAACCAAATCAGATAAACACATAATAACAGCATCGTAAAACCCAGACAACGATCAGTTTACAATTAAACACTGGAGGTATTTACATGAATATCACCGCTGAAAATCAAAGGGCAGTTTTTGAATTACTATATAAATATTGGGTTGATCAGGAATCCTATTCAAATTTAGAACAAGAAATCTCCTATTTTGACCCCCGACATTTAGGTTATTATGACAATAATGCCGAAGCTATTGATATCGCCAAAGATATTGCTCAAACTGACCCAGTTCTCTTTCAGGATAACCTTGCTCAGGAATGGCAAAAATTTGTTGATGACCGTCTTTCCGGAATCGAATAATAAGGATTAACCTAAGGGACATACACAGGTAAGCAAGGTGTTTTGTGAAGGCCGTCAAAACACCTTGCTTTTATATACTTCAATTGTCTCTTTCAGGTGGGATAAAGGTTAAACAGATCTGTTCCAAGATCGTCTCCGGAGAATAACCTCGCTCTTCTCTCTGAAATAAATAGGCATCTCTGCTTAAAGCCATTAAAAGCATATCGGCTCTAAAAGCACTCTCAGGATGAACTGTCTCTCTTTTATTCATCTCATCGAAGAGCTGAACCAATAGCTGATGCAATTCGTCATGAATTGGACTTCGCGTTCGAGCCTTGGATTGACTTGATGATGAAGCTTCGACACCTGTAAGCAATTGCGCTTTCTTTTCTCTGAAACGGATAAATACACTAAGAACTCCCTTCAAGCGCTGACTTGGTGGTTCAGAACGATTCTGTTCCAGGTAGGTTTCAATATCCTCGAAGAGCAGAACGACGTTATCTTTTATCAAATCAAGACACAATTCACTTTTATTTCTATATCGGCGATAAAGGGTTCCTGATCCAATCTGTGCTTCCGCGGCGATTTGATTCATACTGACATGTTCAACCCCATGCTGTTCAAAGAGCCTAATAGCCACATTCAAGATACGTTGCCGATTCTCGGCGGCATCACGCCGTTCAGAACGAACGCTGCCTGCCTCTGCATCCTTAACCATACCATCACCTCCTAAAATAACTTCAAAAACCATCTTGACAAGTGGAGACTACTCCACTTAATATAAGAGGAGGGTTCTCCACTTAATAGTAACATACTAAAAAGGAGTGTACAACATGCCAGATCGTTCCAATAAGCCTGCCTTGTTGATTATGGATGTGCAAAACGGCATTGTCTCGCGTTTTGCGGAAAAAGAAGAAATACTGCGTCCCTTCATAAAAGCTGCGGAAGCCGCTCGTCAACACAATATTCCGGTAATTTTCGTACGGGTCGCCTTTCGCGATGGTTATCCTGAAGTAAGCCCCCTTAATAAGGCCTTCTCAGCAATTTCCGGATACGGCGGAATGACGGTTGCCGACACGGCAACACAAATTCATGAATCCCTCAATCATCAACCTAATGAACCCATCGTCACAAAACTTCGCATTAGTGCCTTTGCAGGAAGCGATCTTGAAGTTATTCTTCGGTCCCGCCAAATTGACACACTGATTCTTTGCGGTATTTCCACAAGCGGGGTTGTTCTCTCAACCTTGCGCCAAGCGGCCGATATGGATTTTGCCCTGACCGTCCTTTCCGACGCCTGCCTCGATCCTGATCCGGATGTTCAACGCGTTCTTACGGAGAAGGTGTTCCCTCGTCAAGCCGAAGTAGTGACGGTTGACGCTTGGATCAATACAATAGATTGAAGTAATTAGGTGGTTTCATCAAGTCCATGTTCATAGATATTACGGATCATGACCTCGATTTCCGGGTCTTGGATTGTTAAATCCTTGATTTCCCAAGACTCGGAAATCCGGCTAATCAATTGGGAGGCACTCATCACATCACGGTTAAATTGCAGCCATTTTCGATTGCCTTCAGTTTTGATAACTTCGGCCCCCTCGACGGAAAACTCAGGAGTTTGCTCTTCCAGATCAATGATTAAAACCCGCTCCTTACCGAACCGTTCTTTAATCTTGGCAATATCTCCATCATACATCACTTGCCCATGATCAATTAAAATCATCCTCTGGCAGAGCTTTTCAATATCAGACATATCATGAGTCGTAAGAATTACCGTGACCCCTCTCTCCCGGTTAATTTCCCGGATAAAGCTGCGCATCCGTTCTTTTGCCACCACGTCTAAGCCAATGGTCGGTTCATCAAGAAAGAGGATTACCGGATCATGGAGAAGAGAAGCTGCAATATCTGCCCTCATTCGTTGGCCCAAAGACAATTGCCGAACAGGGGTTTGCAGGAATTCCTCAAGGCCTAAGATATCGGAGAAGCGAGCCATATTCTTCCGATACTGTTCAGCGGAAATTTGAAACACCTGCTTTAGCAGTTCAAAGGATTCAATGGTCGGCAAATCCCACCACAATTGTGTTCGCTGTCCAAAGACAACCCCAATTTGACGCGCATTTTTTTGACGTTCTTTAAAGGGTATTATCCCGTTAACTAGGATATCACCGGAGGACGGCACAAGAATTCCCGTCAGCATCTTAATCGTGGTAGATTTTCCGGCGCCGTTGGGGCCGATGTAGCCAACAATTTCCCCTGAGTTGATCGCGAAGGAAATATCCTGGACAGCCAATTTTGTTGTATATTCTCTGTGAAAGAGACTCCTCAGTGCTCCCTTGACTCCCTCTTGTCGTTTAGCAATTTGAAACTCTTTCGAGAGATGGTTAACTTCAATTAAACTCATGAACTAGATAATCCTCCCTATCTAAGATCCAAACCTTAGGAACCAGCGCTCTTATACCGATTTAAACCCAACATCCAAAATTGAAAACAGAGCCAAAAGAAAATAATTCCTACCAGAATACTGAAGAGGCCCAAGTAAGCCGGATAACTATCACTTGTTTTCCCTAACAAAATAAGGGAGGGCAGGTAATTAACAAAGGCAAAGGGCAAAACGAAAGTCACCAATAATTGAACGACCTTCGGGTAAATGGAGAGAGGATAGTTCATAAGGCTTTTAGCCGGCCACATAACTACCCAATAAACTTGTTCCGAGCGCGTGGTCCAAAAGGCTAAGGCCGAAATTGCAATAATAAGCCCCCCTTGGATAAGCGTTCCTCCGACTACAGCCCCGAAGAAAACAAGCCATTGCCCTATATACCAATGAAGATTAAGCTTGTTGTAAGCCAGAGCGACGGCAGCAATACTAAAAAGAAATTGTCCAAAAGCACCCACATCAAACTTCATGGACATATAGTGAAAAAAGGGATGGATGGGCCGCACTAAGAAACGATCAAACGTTCCTTGAACAATAAATTGATCCAAGGTTCGAAAATGGAAAAAGAAAACGACACAGACTCCCCAGGATAGCACCGAAAGGGCAAAGAGAAAGAGGACTTCCCAAAAGCCCCAGCCCCCGATAGCTCCAAAAGAATAAAGCAAGACCCACATGGTAATCGCTGTTCCGGCGTAAGTCATAGCCCAACCTAAAATATTCATGACGAAGGCATAGCGATATTGCAATTGGGTCCGAATACTAACCCCAATCATGTAAAAGTACATTCTCATTCCTCTAAGCCAAGCCTTAAGCACAACTATCCCCCCTGAACAACAATTCTCTTGGACGCTTTAACCCAAACAAACCGAAGTAAGGCATAACATAGTACCAACCAAAGAACCTGGGTAAAGAGCCCCGCCCAAAGAGCATGTCCGCTTAATTGTCCTACAAAGATGGAATTAGGCACAAAGTAAATTCCTTGAAAAGGTAAGTACAGAGCCACATGTTCCAGCCAATTGGGGAAAAACCACAAAGGTACTACCGAGCCCGAAAATAATGAGATGGAGAAATAGAAAACGTCCTCCACTCCGCCCGTTTCAACCAGCCAGAAAGTAAACAAGCCAAAGGTCAGCTCAATACTGTAACGAATGAGATAACCTAGTATTACGGAAACAATAAACAAAACCCCTTGGGAAAAGGTTGAGGGCATTATGGGCTTAAAAACAAGAAAAATAATCGTATAAATTGGCAGTATAGCCGTTAAAAAATAAAAAAGGATACTTCCAAGGTCAGTAAAAAGCATACGCAGAGGATAATCATAAGGTCTGAGCATCTCCATAGCGATATCGCCGGTACGTACCCGTTCCTGGATCTCCCACAGCGGAGTACCAGCCCCGTGAATTCCTTGGAGGGCCTGGCTTATAAGGATATAGCTTAACATCGAATGAAAGGGAACATTTTCAACCGAACCTTTCCCTCGATAAAGAGCATACCAAATTACCCCCCAAAGAAAAAGCATAATGACATTGCCCAGAATTCTTGTCCAGGCATCAAAACGGTAAGCCGCAGCCC
The DNA here is from genome assembly GCF_049943955.1 of Desulfosporosinus sp. SYSU MS00001. Taxonomy (NCBI): domain Bacteria; kingdom Bacillati; phylum Bacillota; class Clostridia; order Eubacteriales; family Desulfitobacteriaceae; genus Desulfosporosinus; species Desulfosporosinus sp. SYSU MS00001. Next base: position 198,916 of record NZ_JBNFTW010000003.1, on the reverse strand, counting down.
TTTGGAAGGATTTACAAGTAAACACCCCGTACATTCTCAAGGTTCCAATCATATCTATCTTCCCCGCCCATTTATAACCGAAATTATGTAAATTCTTACCCCTTTAGCTGCAGCAAAATACCATTTCGCCAAGTTGAACCCCCAAATTCTTCGCCACAATTTCACACTTTGCCCGCAGCAGAAAATACAGTCGTTGGTCCTCTTTACCCAGGGACTCCAGTGATTCGTAATTGGCCTGCCCTTTACAGATTATTAAGTCGGCCATTTTATAGGCCTCCAGGAACTCATCTGAACAATCTTTGATAATGGTCCCCAAAAAGATGCTGCCATTAGAAATAACGCGGGCTTGTTCTGTCATGCCTACATATTCCGCGTCCTCCATCGTAGCATCATTCAAGATCGGCTGATCCTTAACGGCGTAGGTTACCTTAGCCCCCAATTCGGACAGCTGTTCAGCCAAAAGACGGTCAAAGGCAATTTCACCGCTGTTATCTCCCAGAATTAGGATTTTCTTGGCATCGTTTAATTTTCTTTGGAACGATGAATAATCGTCCCGGGCAAAATTCTTCTCCATAGCCTCCCGAATGCTTCCTTCGACGTCAAAGTCCTTGAGAATGCCCATATCGATAATATTTCCGGCAACAGCGATTTTCAAAGACATCAAGAGGGGATCTGAACTTTGCTTAATTCTCTCCTTTAGCTGGGGAAGAAGTCTAAGCGCCAATTCATTGGACTCCTTCTTAGCCTTATGAAAGGGATCTTTGTTTCCCAATAACTCATTGACTTTTCTCAGAACAATCGTCGAATTCTCAGCGGGAGTTCCTTGAGGATCTAATTGCGGCAAGAGAGGCAGCGTCTGATGAATAATTTCTCGCATTTCGTCCTCAGAAATATCAATTTGGGCTAAGGTATTAATGGTTTGTTTGATATAACAGGGAATACAATCCAAGACAACGTTCAATGTGGGAGCCTCCTTGATATTTAGCTTTAAATTGGTTATTTGACTTTAAATTATTATTTATCCATTACAATAAAGCGATTCTCAATTTAAGTTATCCCATTTCAGGTAAATATATTGTGTTAATCTATAATTTTGCTTCGTTGTACAGAAGTATAAAATCTACCTCTGGTTCAATTTTTTTCTAAATCATTATAATTATATCTATTTAATCGGTTTATGTGGCTCACAAAATATAGTACACCCTTTAAAAGAAAATAAATACTATTGCAGTATCGACTGCAGTAGCGTTGAGAGTTTCTAAGTCAGTGCCGAGCATATTGCTGTGATAAGACGTTACTTGCCCTATACATTGAAATATTAAACGACTGCCAGGGCCTCGGTTGAGCCAACACTTGCTTTTTATGGGTAAGCCCTTTCTCCAGCTGGTCAGCCAACACCTGATCAGAAGTGCTGTTGGCAAGGTCCACAAGCTTGGGCACAACATCATAGGAAAGGGTGGTTAAATATATAATGTCTATTGGATTTCCCTTGTTGTAACGTTCAATATTATTTTTGACAATGATATTGTCGATATTAACATAATTAATCAGTGTATAGGCAACCACTGATATTATTAAGTAAGATTTAAGCAATTGCGTCCTTTGGCGCCATATTTTGCATAAGGTAACAACTAACAAGACAAACAGATATCCCATGAAAGCGTGGGTTAGGACTCTCAGATAAGTAAAACCGTACACCTCTTCATATAAAGACATTCTAAAATGGGCCGATAACAATATAATGAGGGTACAAGCCACCAAAATTGTGTTTAATAGTTTTACAACCTTATCTAGTTTAGTACCCGACGACTTCAGAAAATTCATGTTCCCCAAGAGAATTATCAGATTGATTAACGTGATTACTACCAGTTCAAAGAATCCTTTTCTTGCATATTGGGCGTATGTGAAATTTTGCGGAAGGCCAAATCTCAAACTGCCAAAAAGGTAGGAAAACTGAATTGCTATAAAAACGGCATAAAGTAAGTCAATCAGCACCAGCATCGATGTAACCGTAATAGGATCAAGAAATGCTCTGGATTTTTGCCGACTGTCAGTCTCTGAAGCTCCCTCGCTTAACGTGTTTGATGATCCCTTGTTTAATCTTACTTTAGAAATTAATATACTCCAAAGATAGCTGAACACAAGGCATGTAACCAGTGTGACGACAATCAATCTGGGAATAACATCATCAATGTTTACGAACTTGAAAACGTTGGGAATTCGTTCAATTAACTGACGAAATATATCATCTGCAGAAGCTAAAAGTGGAATGATTATAATTAGCAATGCTGTTGCAGACAATAAACCTATAAATATCTTGCTGGCAACACTATACTTATCTGGATTTACCCCACGCCTTGCAAAGGCTAAGATCACGAAGAAAGGCTTGAGGAAGTTCTCCAGAGGACGGACAACCATACCATAAATTATTTCCCCCAAAAATTGAGATTTGAACCACTCGTATCGGTTGTTTGCAGTCAGAAGCAGTGTATGGGCAACTACGAGAATAGGAATTACAAAGAAATTCAGAACAGCGAAAACCTGATTGGAATATAGGACATAAGAAAACGAAAGAAAAATAATCGGGATACCCATAAGCAAGTTCTGATCAAATTTAAAGGGTCGCTTATTTCGCATATTCCAAAATAATACGAGATATAGAGCTATTATGTATAACGGATAAGATACTCCTAGAGGTTTTCCATAGAAAAAAAGATCAAACAGTAAACCCAAGCCTAGAGCAGAAATTAAAAGAATGCTATTCTCCCTCTTGGCAAGGAGTTCATCCTTACATACGGATGGATAAACATTAATTTCGCTCATCTTCAATGTCTCCAATCTGCCCTTCCGGCGTGAATTCTAAAATATCTCCTGGCTGGCAGTCTAAAGCACGGCAAATCGCTTCCAAGGTCGTAAACCGAATGGCCTTGGCCTTATTATTTTTTAAGATTGAGAGATTCGCTAAAGTAATATCCATTTTAGCTGCTAATTCGGATAAACTTATTTTTCTTTTTGCCATTACTACATCTAAGTTCACAACTATAGCCATCTCAAGCATCCTTTCATCATACTGTCAGATCATTTTCTTCCTTAACGGCAATTGCTTGTCTAAAAACTTCTGCCAGAACTACGGCAAACAGTCCTGCAATAATAAACACCATTGTAATAATCGCAGTTAGGACTGAATTATAGAAAAAAATCTTAATGAGATAAGCCGCGGCAATGATAAAACAAGACCCTCCAACTCGGTTCAGACTTTTTACATTATCCATCATAAAAGGGTTTCTTCTGTTGAGGGTTTTAAATATCTTTCTCATCTCGTTAACCAACCCAAGGCATACCAGTCCTGTTATGTATAGAAATCCAAGCAGAAAATAATAATTTTCCGTGCTCGTGCGGTAAATTACATTCATATACCATCTCAGGGCATAGGGAAGAGTAACAAAGATTCCAAGCCCTCCCAGGAAAATAAAATCCAGAATTCGTTTTGTAAAGCCCGACAAGCCATTTTTGTCCAAAATAACCATGATCCACTAAATCCTCCTTTATAACATCTTCTGCTGTCTTATAACGTTCCCTTACCATAAGAGTATAAATGAGATCTGTACATTTATCAATAAATTCTTATTAATAAACGCTAAATATTTATTGTTTTTCAATAAATATTTGCATCCCGCAACTTAATTGAAAGGTGAGATGCCATTTTGTAAACGAAACGCAGTTTTGGTAGCTGAAAATCCTGTTTTGGAAACCAAATGCAGCTTTCCGATGAGGGCAAAAGAGCCGGATCACCTTGTGATCCGGCCACTTAAGAAGGGACTTGCATTCAGCAATGATTGCATCACTGCACTTCGTTAATTTCTTTTAATCCTCATCATATTCAATCACTACATCGTGCCCTTTTTCTAATTGGTGTCTGGCCTTTCGGTTTTCCACCGTATCAAAAATAATCGAAAAATCATAATCCTCAGGGTAAAGTTCACTTGCAGGAATAAAAAGCTTAATCCGCTTGTGATTGATAAGCTGTTTCTTATCTTTTATCTGTACTCCCAGTTCGCCCTTTTCATTGGCCCTCTTGTAAATAATACCAAGCAGCTTTTGCGGGTAAACCGTTACACAATCACCTATATTAAAGCTTTCACTCCGTGAGGGCGATTTTTCTTTCGGAACTTCTTTTTGAATTTTACTATAGGAAACGGTATCAGCATCCATCTTAGTCTTGTCCTCGTCAAACAGAATAGTATTTCTGTCGCCTGACCCCGAAGATCTGCTTCGATATGCTTCCATTTGGGCCCGCTTTAGCATATGCCCCGGGAATCCTAATCTTTGGGCAATAAATAAGGCACAGCTTTCTCCAGCCTCGCCGATCTGCAGCTTGTATAAAGGCTGTAAGTTTTCACGATCAAACTCCATGCGTGCATTCATAAGTCCTTTAGTATGCTTGGCAAAATCCTTTATTTCCGGGTAATGGGTGGTCGCAACAAAAAGACAGCCTCTCTGAATTAATTCGTCTAAAATTGCAATTGCCAGTCCCATTCCCTCAGCAGGATCTGTACCGGAACCTAACTCATCAAGCAAAACAAGACTTTCGCTGGATACACCTTTAAGAATAGAAACGATGTTTTTAATATGGGCCGAAAAAGTGGATAGATTCTCGGAAAGGCTTTGCCCATCACCAATATCGCAGAAAATACTATTGTGCATACATAAGACGCTGCCCTGGGACACAGGAACATGAAGTCCGCTTTGAGCCATCAATGACAGCAAACCAATTGTTTTTAAGGCCACGGTCTTACCGCCTGTATTGGGCCCGGTAATCACAACACCGTTAATTACTTCATCGCGAATATCCCCTCCTAGTTCAAAATCAAGAGGGACGCATTGATCTTGCCTCAATAGTGGGTGCTTTCCCTGCTTTATGACAATTTTCCGTTCTGTTGTCATGGAGACGGGAATTGCTTTCATTTCCACAGACAGCTTGGCCTTAGCAAATATGAAGTCCAATGTTTCCATGCAGTCCTTGTTGATTTTCAGCTCATTCATATGCTCATCAACGAGGACAGTAAGGGTATATAATATTTTTCGAATCTCATTCTCTTCATCAATTCTTAAAATGGCCAGTTCTTCCTGAAGTTTTCTAACTGCTGTAGGTTCAATAAAATACGTGCCGCCTGAACTTGAAGTATCAACGACTGTGCCGCTTAACTGATTTTTATAGCCCTTTTTAACCGGCAAGACAAACCGTCCGTTACGGATGGTGACATATCCATCGGTGAACCATTCCTTTTTACTGTGAAGGATAGCGTCAAGCTTTAGATTAACGGCAGATTTTGTATTCTCTATTTTTCTGCGTATATCCCGAAGAGCAGGAGAAGCGTTATCGTCAACCGCTTCATTTCTGATGCAGCGCTCAATCTCCTCAAAAAGCACCTCGAGCGAACTTAAAGACTGACCATAAAAGGCGATCCCCGTATTGAACGCTTCAGCCTTTTTAAGATATTTCTTCATTCTTTTGCAGGAAGAAATAAAATCACAGATACCTGTAAACTGTTCTGGAGTCAGCATAGAGCCCTTCACGGTTAAATCTAAACTTTTATCAAGCTCTTTCATGACTGCAAGCGGCGGCGTGCCAATGCCCTCTAACATTTTCTTAGCCTCTGTCGTTTCCTGCATTTTAGATTTGCACTCCCGCTCACTTAAAAATGGCTTTAGGGAGAGCAATTTTTCTTGTGCCCTTTGAGAAAGTGCGTATTTCGCCAAAGTTTCAAGTATAATATTAAATTCCAGCGTACTATCGGTATTCATCAATAAATCCTCCTTATAACAATGAAATTGCCCACAAAAGAGACTGCCTTATTTCAAAGATCTTTAAGATCCCTAAAATACGCAGACTACTCCTGTGGGCAATGATTTTATCTGACGTCTAAAATCACATAACAATCTTGAGAAAATAAATAAAGTGCAGCAGGACATGCCTGTTACACTCTACATTCTATAACGATATCTTCGCCATAGTTTCAATGTCAGCTTGCTTGACCCTATCATCAAAGGCTGACACTGTTATAACTCAAATGGTTATTGTAGGCAGTAATCTGTAAGGCGTTATCCAAAAGCGCAAACGTTGCGCTTTCAGAAAGGCACACTTAAAAATGTGGGTGCAACACCCACGATTTATAAGGCAGCCTCTCTCAACTGTTTAGTTGAAAATCACCATTACAGACACATTTAACAAACAAACCATCCTCTCGTTTTTAAGGTATAACCTAGTTTATTACATTTCTATGGCAAATGTCAATTATACCACAATATGGACAATGATCAGCTATTGATTCTAAGATCGTTGACTTCCCGGAACCATTTTCCCCCACAATAAATGTAACCTGCGGATGAAATGATAACCTCTGCAGATTCTTGATTGCCGGCAGGTTAAAAGGATATTCCGAGAATGATGGGACTCTTTCTCTATCTAATTCAATATATCTTATGTACTGTTTAACACTATTTGCGTCCATTACATCATCTCCTTAATTTCCTGTACATTCTGAGTGATGACGAGACGTATATATGGCAAAATAAATATGATAACATAATAACTAAAATAAGATTAAGGAATCGAAGGGAAATTTAAGATGGCCAATCAAAATTCAGCCGACATTATCGCTAAATTTGATCAAGTTTATCCAGTATATTCTGATTTTACAAATGTCACCGAAAACTTGTTAAAAGGAATACTTCAGCTTAAGGGCATCAACGTTCACTCAATCACTTCCCGGGTAAAAAGCCGGGAAAGCTTAAAGAGAAAAGCAAATCGGGAAGATGATAAATACTCAAAACTAGAAGACATCACCGATTTAGCCGGAATCCGGATTATTACCTATTTTGCTGACCAAGTGGACCTTATCGCAAGTTTCGTGGAGGAGGAATTTGAGGTAGACCGGTCAAATTCCGTGGACAAGCGAGAGCTGATTGACCCTGAGAAATTTGGCTATCTATCCCTTCATTATGTCGTCAAACTTCCCTCCTTCAGACTTCAGCTTATTGAGTACCAACGCTTTGAAGATTGTAAAGTGGAAATTCAAATTCGCTCCATTCTTCAACATACATGGGCTGAAATCGAACATGACTTGGGTTACAAAAATGAACACGCCGTTCCCAGAGAAATCCGGAGAAGCTTCTCGCGACTGGCTGGATTACTGGAATTGGCGGACGAAGAGTTTATTAAAATTCGTTCCAACCTCGCTAATTACGAAGCTGAAGTTGAAGCTCAAATCGAGAATACTCCCACTATGGTACTTATCAATCAGGCATCGCTAAAATCCTATGTTCAGAAATCCCAACACATCCGCAGCCTCGACCAGAAGATTAGTCATATCGTCAACGCTGATCTGGAATTAAAGGACCGTTTTTTTGGCTATCTCACGACAGTCTTTAGTTACCTGGGAGTGAAGACCATTGGGGAACTCGATGAAATCGTTAAAGACATTGGCGATGATCTCTTAAACTTCCCTCGCAATGGACTCAAAAACAAACAGGGCGAGAAAGTCAATTGGGGCACCTCTTTATTCTACTTAGCTTATGCAATCGTCGGTCGAAGAGGTTCTCCCAAGCAAGTATCTGATTATCTTGAACACTTCAAAATCGAAACCCCTGAAAGCCGGCAAGAGCTCGTCCAACAAATCCTGGCAGCCTATTCCACGAAATCTTAAAGAACGTTCACAGCCGAAAATTGGCGGTACTTCATTAATAGTCCAAAACCATCGCTCTACCTTTTAGGCTTACTTCATATGCAGATTTTTCAGGACACGATCTGTAGTCTCAATCTTTTAGCACTTTAACTTCGTCTTCCGTCATACCTGTTGCTTTAGCTACCTTCGAAACGACCCTACGCAAGTTTAGATGGAGCCCCCAAAAAAACGGCGGCCGCGTGGCCGCCACTTCTAGACCTAATTGTAGAGACCACGGTAAAAACGAGGTCTAAATTTGTCTAAAAGGGAATCAAAAACTGGTATAATTAAAAGTAAATGTATAAGTTTCGAGGTGTTAACGTGCAAATCGGATCAATTCCTAACGCTATTGTAGCAATGCCTGGTAATGATTTGTATCAAATAGGGCAAAAGATAATCATTGAAATATTAAGCCAGTTAGAAGATGGCAAAGCGTCTATTTTGGCTAATGGAAAATCAGTTCAAGCTTTTTTAGATTTCCAAGCAAAACCTGGGGATAAATTTCAGGCTGTTATTAAAAGCTTTGTGAACAATACCTTAGTTTTAAGCCGAGATACTGAAGTTCAGAAACCTATTATAGCTATGCCTGACAAGGACACATTTCAAATAGGGCAAAAGATAATAGTTGAAATGTTAAGCCAGATAGAAGATGGCAAAACGTCTATTTTGGCTGATGGAAAACCAGTTCAAGCCTTTTTAGATTTTGAAGCCAAACCTGGGGACAAATTTCAGGCTGTTGTTAAAAACTTTGTGGGCAATACGTTAGTTCTAAGCCGGGATACTGACGTTCAGAAACCTATGGCAGCTATGCCTGGCAAGGACGCGTTTCAAATAGGACATAAGATAATAGTTGAAATGTTAAGCCAGGAAGATGATGGCAAGGCGTCCATTTTAGTTAATGGAAAATCAGTTCAAGCCTTTTTAGATTTTGAAGCAAAACCTGGGGACAAATTTCAGGCTGTTGTTAAAAACTTTATGAACAACACGTTAGTTCTAAGCCGGGATACTGACGTTCAGAAACCTATGGCAGCTATGCCCGGCAAAGGCACGTTTCAAATAGTCCAAAAGATAATAGTTGAAATGTTAAGCCAGTTAGAAGATGGCAAAGTGTCTATTTTAGCTAATGGAAAATCCGTTCAAGCCTTTTTAGATTTCGAAGCCAAACCCGAGGATAAATTTCAGGCTGTTGTTAAAAGCTTTATGGACAACACGTTAGTTCTAAGCCGGGATACTGACGTTCAGAAACCGGTGGAATCCGCTCTATCAAACACGTCAAACACGTCAAACATGGTATTGGCTAATCGAGGTTTACCTAATAATGAGTTATTTGCTTATTTATTAAACGATGCGCAGACCGCTTCCTATCCAGAAATCCTCAGAAATTCTGATCTTCCGGAAGAATTAGTACAAAAATTTAATGATTTAATACCCAGCTTAAAAGGGCTGTCAACTCAAGAAACAGCAGAACAATTAAAATCCTTTTTAAAACAACTTGGGATAAATTATGAGCACCGATTGTTTGGTAGTTTAATCAAAGGACAAGGGGGAGATTCTGAGGAACTTACTCAGTTAAAAGATACCCTAAAAGCCCAGCTTCTTAGCCTGACGAACACTCATTCCTCTTCATCGGTTATTAATCAATTATTAGATAAGATCACAGGCCAGCAATTATGGCACGATACAGGTGTGGATGGTAATGGTTATATGTTAGCCGAAATTCCTATTAGACAAGACCAGAAAATCAAATCAATTAAACTTGCCATTCAGGGAAGTCGTAAAAATGGTAAGCTTGATCCCAACCATTGTCGCATCGCATTACAAACTGAAACACCTAATCTCGGCCCGATTGGCATTGATGCTTTCTTTTCTATGAATCAACTTTCGTTAAGTCTATTAACGAAAAATTCGGACACTTTATCAGTACTTATGGATGGTCTGATGGCCGAAGTAAAAAGAGACTTTCATAGGATAGGCGTTAGCTTAACCTCTATTCACCTCAAACCTTTAGATAATTCGGAATTCCATACATTGCTCAAAGGAGAAGCAAAAAACGGAGTGGATGTATTGACATGAAAGAAAAAGCAGTGGCATTAGCTTACGATCAGATCGGGGCCACGAAGATAGTAGCCTCCGGACAAGGTGAAGTTGCACGTTATTTGATCGAAGCTGCTCAGGAACTAGGTATTCCCATACAATCGGATGCCCAATTAGTCGAAGCTTTAATTAAAATTGATATTGGTCAAGAGATCCCACCAGAACTCTATAAAGCCGTGGCTGAAATTCTTGTGTTCATTTATAGATTGGATTCTGAATGGAGTGTATATTACGATTCGACGGAACCACTAATTCGATAATGATCTATAGAGCTTTTGTATCCTCGCTGTTCAACTTGATGTGGCATCACTGTTTTGCTAATAACAAGATGTACTTTCCAACTAAAAGTAGTTATTAAAGAAATCATCAGGTGTAATAACAGTTATTGGAGCATTTTTAAAATCTGAAGGATTACGCGTAATAATAAGTTCAGCTTTTCTACGCTTAGCACATGTTACAATAAGTGCATCTTCATAATCACCTAAAGGCAAAGTAAGTGCTTTTTCACAGTCTGTTTGAGTAACATCTAGTATCTCAAACAGACTAAATAAATTCGATAAAGCTTCTCTGGCCTTAACAGTATCATGAATATGTTTATTAAATAAATAATAAATATCAGTTACAGAACTGGCTGTAATACTGCCTTTTAGCTTGTCCTCCGCCACCGCTAAAAAAAGTCGCTCTGCAAGCACATTGAATGGAGTTCGTCTCATTAGCGCATCGAGTATAACATTCGTATCAATCAACACGTTCATGCTTACTAAGACGTTCCTTTCTTGCTTCTTCTAAAGATGCGTCACTTGGGAGAATTCCAAATAACGATTTTGCAATTTCTACCTTGTCTTCTTTGGCTGGTATAAGTTTGGCGACTTTCTTACCGTTTTTTACTATAATGATTTCTTCTTCAGCAGCCATTTCCAAATACTTTCCCATCTTGCTTTTTAACTCAGTCGCGGTGATATACATAATGGTCTGCCTCCTCATAAAAATAAATTGTACAATCTCATTATATCACAATCGAACGAAATCATTTAATTGTTCCGTACGAAATCTCAAGAAAGAGTCAACACTTTGGACGTCCAAGAACTTAATCCTATATCTATTAGACGAGATTCTAAGCCTTTTTAGATGTGCGCTTCGCTATGCTGCACGGTTTATATCCTCCTGTGTACAATTTACCAAGCCTCATTCCCACAAGAGCCGCGAGCTCTTTTACTGTGGTCACTCCCCTGGCAGATAAGGCTGATAATAGAACATTGCCACAAGCTACGGCATCTTCTAAAGCGTTATGATGGGCAAAATCATGGTTTAGAAATTTGCAAACCGTATCAAGTTTATAGTTATCTAAGCCACTCCACGTCTTAAGTGCCGTTTTATAGGTACATAAATAGTCTACTTCAGGATAAGGAATTTCGTACAGGTTCAAAACATGACGCAGCACCGACATGTCAAAGGAAGCGTTGTGAGCAATAACATAGGCATTCTCAAAGAGAGGACTAATCTGACCATAAATAAGATCGAATTCCGGAGCGTCCTTTACATCTTGCGCTTTAATTCCATGGATTGAGACATTCAAAGGGTCAAAGTAATTATACCGGGGATGAGGTTTTATAAGCCAATAGTTAGTATCGACAATATGTCCTTCTTCTAAAACTGCAATTCCAACCGAGCAGGCACTGCCAATAAATCCATTCGCAGTTTCAAAATCTATGCAAACGGCTCTCATTAAACTCTCCTCCTATTTCTCTGGATCTTTGAGCAAGCCAATCAGAAAATTGTCTTTTGCACAGGTTTTTAGCACTGTTTACTCATACATAATTTCTGCTTTTCTCTACTAAACCCTGCTGCTATTTCTTACAGAATGCATAATAAACGACTTAAAGATAACCTAAGAAAAGCTGTAAAACAAAAGGACTGACGTGTTGCTTGCACGCCAGCCCAGCAGATTGTCTAACCAAGCGGTTAGTGCGTTATTAACTCAGTGTGCTGCGCCTTCCGTTAGTGCTGCAGCCAGCAACCGTTCCCTCTCGTCATCCACCTGATAGCACTTGAGCAGACCGGCTTGAGCCGCCAGTCCCACAACCGTCGCTTTTTTGCTGTAAACGTCCTTGGGTGTCACATGATAACCCTCGAAAAACTCTCTGACCTTGAGCTCCTGTTTAGTCTCTATAAGATCATAGAGCTTGCTGATAATATTACACTTAAGAGATCACAGGCACATAGATTTTCTGATTTGCCGTCTGGAACTTCCATCTCATCTATTACAGGAATAGTAATGAGGCCATCCCGATCATCGCCGACCACCTTTCCCTTATGATTGGCGAGCCAATAAGCGGCGTAAGCACATAAAAAAGCATCCAGCCTGTCCTCAAGGTTCTTATACCCCTTCTTAGACATAGCCTGAATGCTTGATGAATGATTAAAGAAATCTTCTATATTATGAACGGAAGGATTAAAGTCGCCCAGCCTTTGCAAAAGGCTGACCATCCGCCCCATTTCTGTCTTGGTTGTTTCAAAGGCAATCTTATGTTTGATTTTATATTTAACTGGAAAAGCGTCGGGAAAAAGGCCTAAGGTTATTCCCGTGGGAAAGGTTTCGATAATCACATGCTTTTCATTGCTTAAGCTTCCTCAACACGCCTATTAAGCTTAGAAATTGCCCTAGGTCCGGCAATAAATACTTTTATTTCGAATCACCCTTGTTACCCATTTTTTCTCCTCCACATATGACCTTCAATATTGTATTCAGGAAACAGCAGCTTGGATTTATCTTTCAAATTATTTTTGCCCAACTGCTACTGGGCTGAAAACAACATAGACGATGTGGGGAACTGGAAAAACTATAATGGTTACAACTTTAATCTAAATCAAAAATGTCTCCATTAATTCCAATTCCGCAGTTTTATAGAATCGTAGATTTGTAATGACATCGTAAAGCAAATCGGTGCATTTTTTGAATAACTGTATATAATACTATATAATCAAGGTATCGAAAGGAGTTGGTATTATGGCTAATACAACTAACTTAAATATTCGTGTGGATGAAGAATTAAAGCGCAAGGCTGAGGCCATATTCGCCGAGCTAGGGCTTAATATGTCCACAGCTATGAATATTTTCCTGCGTTATTCCGTTCGCTACGGCGGCATTCCTTTTGACCTCCGTATTGAACAACCAAATGCTGAAACCTTAGCTGCTATTGATGATGTCAATAACAATCGCAATATGAGCAAAGCCTTTGACAGCGTCAGTGCTTTAATGGAGGACCTGAATGCTTAGAATTAGGTACTCCAGCCGATTTAAACGAGACTTTAAAGCTGTTATTAAGCGTGGCTATGATGTTCGTCTGCTTGAAGAGGTCCTTAACCTTCTTGTTCAAGAAAAGACTCTTCCTCAGCAATACCTCGACCATCCTCTTACTGGTAACTATACCGGGCATCGGGAATGCCATATCACTCCTGACTGGCTGCTGATTTATAAAGTTGAAAAGGGCATTTTGATATTGTCTTTGACACGAACAGGAACACATAGTGATTTATTTTAATAAGCTTACTCATTAGCAACGAGCTGGCCGCGATACGGGATATCAGGATGGTCGATATGACCACCAACGATCTCTACGATCCGCCGATGACATAAGCGATTTGCCCACAGAAAAAAAGGCGCCTTTTGAACGGAACTCAGTTCAAAAGGCGCTTTTTTCATTTTGTCCCCTTCGTTAACCTGGTAGACCCAAGGGATAGAGCCCCCCCTGCGCGCTTAGACCAACCTTGTCTAATTATTTGCCATGATATTTTCTTTTAATGTAACATTGGCATTCTAATAACGCGCATTTGGATTATTTTAAGCTTAGGTATTGCCCTAGGTTCAGCAATAAAAAGCATTTGCCAGACCGCAGATTAAAACGATCTGGCAAATATACTTTCTAACGATCTTCACCTATTATTTCCCCTGTGAAGCCGTTTCCGATCCTGATTTTTTACAACCTACTATTGATCGCATAGCTCATTGTGTTGTATAAGGCCCGGCCAGGAACTAGTGGAATAATAGCTGCTATTAAAAAAGTAGTAGCAGGCGTTTTCTCGATTCGGGCGCATATCTCCGAGTAAAAGGTTACTATAATAGCCGCTACGAAGTACTGCGTCATATCGCCGCTTAGCCAGAGACCACACCCAGTAAGTATATCACCCACGCTAACATACCACTTAAAGCACCTTCAAGCAAAGGTTCAAGTTATAGATGGTTCTTGCAAAGTAATGTATAATTAAGATAACAAACGCACGTTCGATAGGCAAGCTTAATTTTGGATGCTGGCACCTGGTTAAACAAACGTATTCATGAATTTAGTTGAAGAAAGTGGTGACGAACAGGATGAGTGACATCTTGGCGGGACTTAATGAACAGCAGCGACAGGCAGTAACTGCCACGGAGGGCTTCATACGCGTGATTGCGGGTGCGGGGTCAGGTAAAACCCGCGCGCTGTCGCATCGTTTTGCCTATCTTGTCAATGAGATTGGCATTATGCCGTCCAACATCCTCTGTGTCACATTTACCAATAAATCCGCTCAGGAGATGAAGCATCGCATCCGCCGGCTCTGTGGCGACAACGATACCGGCTATATCAGCACGTTCCATAGCTTCTGTGTAACAGTTTTGCAGGAGGACATCAATGCTGTCCACTATCCGAAAAGCTTTCTTGTTCTTGACAATTCTGATATCAACGATATGCTGAAGATCATTTACGAAGAACGGGGCCTCACCTTGCGGCATATGACCTTCTCTAAGGCGAGAGACATGATCGAAATCCGCAAGCTGTTTAAAGATCCGGAGTACTACAAATTTATGGTTTCTCTTTCCCTTGAAGAGCTGTACCTCAAGTATCAGAATGCCGTGGAAGCGGAGGACATTATTTTCTGGGGATACCTGTATCAGGAAAAGAAATGTTTCGGACTCGACTACAACGACCTGATTAAATATGTACTCTACATCTTCAGTGTGGACGCTGAGATCCGGCTGAAGTGGCAGCAGCGGCTGGAATACATCATGATTGACGAGTATCAGGATATTGACGAGCTGCAGTACCGGCTGATGAAGGTGCTGTGTGATTATCACAAAAACCTTTTTATCGTAGGCGATCCGGATCAGACGATCTACACCTGGCGCGGTGCCCGGCTCAAATATCTGCTGGACTTTGACCAGGAATTCCCCCAGGTCCGCACCATCATGATGATGGAGAATTATCGCTCAACACCACAGATTCTCGCTGCAGCGAATTCTTTAATTAGAAACAACAAAAAACGCATCGACAAGGTCTTGCTTCCTACGCTGCCGGACGGGGTTCCGGTTGTTTACCATCATGCCAAAACAGCGGAGGCGGAGGCCGAATGGATTGCGCTGCAAATCAAGGAACTGCTTGCTCAGGGCGCAGAACTAAGCGACGTGACAATCCTCTACCGCGCCCATTTCATCTCCCGTACGCTGGAGGAGGTATTTCTGAAAGAAAAACTTCCCTACACGATCTATAGCGGCGTACAATTTTTCAGTCGAATGGAGATCAAGGATACTCTCGCTTATCTCCGGCTCATTCTCTATAAGGACGATCTGTCCTTCCTGCGGATTGCTAACGTGCCGAAACGCAATATCGGCGTGCGGCGCATGAAATTTTTGCAAGAGTATGCCGCCCAAAATCAATGTTCCCTTTACAACGCTCTCGAACGAACCATCGACCAGGAAATTTTCAAGGGCACGAAGGCCAAGGGTTTTCTCAATTTAATCGAGCATTTTTCCGCAGGTTATCAGACGATGCCGATTTCCGACTTGTTAAATTCGCTCCTTGACCAAAGCGGCTATGAGGCAATGCTCCGGACGGAAGGAAGTCAGGAGCGGCTGGACAATTTGGCAGAGCTCAAACAATCGGTTTATGAATACGAGACCACAAGCGGAGAGGAAAACACCTTAGAAACCTATTTGTCTCATATAGGGCTGCTGACAACTACCGATATAGCTTCCAACAAAAATACGGTTAAACTGATGACCGTACATACGGCGAAGGGCCTGGAGTTTCCCTATGTGTTCCTTTGCGGTCTTGGAGAAGGCGTGTTTCCCTCAAAAAAGACCAAGACGCTTGAAGCCATGGAAGAAGAGCGGCGGCTTGCCTTTGTCGCTTTCACCCGTGCGGAAAAAGCTTTGTACCTGACTGATGCGGAGGGACGGAACTTGGACGGTTCCTATCGCTATCCGTCCCGTTTCATTTTCAATGTAGCCAAGGATCTGCTGGTTTACACGGCAGAACTTGATGAAGATCTGGTCAAGGAATCAAATTGGCATATCACCAGCAGTGAGAAGCTAATAGAAGCGAAGTCTTCCGAGTTCCCTTTCCGACCCGGCGACCGTATTGTGCACGACATCATGGGTGCCGGCGAAGTCCTTGAAATCAATCGTGACAAAGCTGCCTACTTAATTAAGTTCGACGGCCTTGGAACGGTGAGGAATATAAGCCTGAGAGCCAAAATCAAAGCAGAAAACGACAGAGAAGGAAGTTAGATAGGCATAATCCGCTTCGGGTAGCAGATATTCAGAGTCCGGCATAGGGTAGTCTCCCTCTAACGGTTCCCATTCGATGATGAAAAAATCGCAGACCGGTTCCAGCAGATTCTCCAAGTATGGAAAATGGCCGACGACCACCACAACCTTTTTCCCCTTGCCTTTATTCTGGGACATAATAAAGGGATCATAGCGCCGGTCTTCCACGCGCCGGACATCCGAAAATTCCACACCATCGGCTCTGGCCACCTGAGGATTGTTATAATAACACCTTCAAAGTATTTGATTGCCACATTCCTGCCCATTACGAATTCTCTTTTCTAAAATATTTATAAATTTGCCCCTGATAAAAGATCAGAACAGCGGGAACCAGTAAGAATAGAATCCTGCCCACAATGGTATTGGCGAAGAGAATCAGTGCTCCCAACCAGCGGTTCCTGCCGCAATATAGTCCATGGACCGCCTGTCGTGCGACGGTTTTCTTCATGGCTCCTATTTGGGACATAGGGGGATAATTGTCGATATCCACGGTTAGTGGATTTCCTGCCTTGATAACCCGTTCTACAAAGAGTACATTATTTTCTTCAAAAAGGATGATTTGTCCTTTTACAATCGGGTACTGGACATCGACTTTCTGAAAATAGGCCAGATCATTGATCATAATCCCCGGTTCCATAGTGCTGGTACTAAACACAAAAGGGATTACTCCACGTATGGTGACCTCTTGACCTGGAGTGGAAGAATTAATCAGGATAATGATGACATTGAAGGCCAGGGCGGCACAAATGAAAGCAATCAGGAATAAGGTGGTCACCGTATCGACAATTCTGCCGCGCCATCCTTCCTTCACCTTGCCGTTAATCAATTTCTGCCTGCCCGTTCTAGAATCGATTTCCACCAAATTCACACCTGCCGGGATAATAGCTGAGTCGGAAGGAAGATTATAATACTTAGCCAGATTTTGGCATCGCAACAAACATATCAGCCCGCAGACCAGCATAGCCGCCGCCTCGACCGGCCAATACAATGAAAGTTTCAGATCGAACAGGATAAAAATATTCTGCATTAATACACGATTAGAAATAATTGCATACTGTCCCAACGTTATTTTCATCACGAAAATAATCACTGCAGTTAAGAAGGTCCAATATCGGCCGTTAATTACTGTCTTGGCGTAAAGGGAAAACGTCATGGCAAGGATTGTCATAAGGAGCAAGTCTCCAAACCCCACAAGGTAGAGGGTTGGCAGATAAGCGACTATGAAGGTGTATTTCAGAAAAAAAGTGAGGATTATCGTAACCGCAAAACCAACGGTATAAATTAGCAGTACAGAATACATTAAAGCAGCGAACTTGGAAACAAGCATGCTCATTGGCCGATAGCCCATTTTAATCAGAAGATACCAGGAGTTTTTTCTGATCTCTGAGAAAAAAAGATAATCGTAGTAAACAATGAAATAGATAATGTTAAAAATGACTGCTATGTGAATATAAAGGTAAACTGTGGAAAAGTAACTGGCTTGCATGATTTCGGGAACGACATCAGAAAGTACGCTTTTCTGTAATGTTTGAAACACAAAGTAAAGGGCAAATGAAACAAGACCCAAAAACAAAGCCGAGGCCATTTTTCGATTCGTGCTGATTTTATTTCCCATGTAGGCTTGGCGAAGTTCTTTTTTGAAATAGCTATTCTTGTAAATCATGCTGCCGTATAAGCTCCTCATAGGCATTTTGCACTGTTTTAGAATTAATCTCTATAGAATCTGGTGTAAAGCCAGACTCTATGATTTTTTTATAAATAATACCATGGTCACTGACTTCTGAAGTTTTGCGGCTAATCATCAGACTTCCGCCTTTAACGTCCAGCACATGACCTGGAAGCAGCAGGGTAAGTTTTTCTTTCATTGACTCAACGGCTTTATCCCGGATAATCACTTCCACCTTGTCAAAACTCAAACGAAAACTCTCAACAGTGCCACTGTAGATTAATAGTCCATTTTTCATTATTGCCGTATGCGAACAGGCCTTCTCGATCAGAAGGCAGTTCTGTGTGGCGAAGATTAAGGTTTTTCTTTTCTCCTTAATAAAACTTGTGATTCTGGAGATTGCATCAATAAGTACTTCATCCCAAACGTATTCAGGAAGATTAAAGACGATCATCAAGCTGTCGGAGTAAGCAGCTGCAATTAAGGTAATGACGGCTTTTTCCTCTTTGGTCAGCATATAGTTGGGCGTCAAGGAAAGGTGGCCCAATCCGATTGCTATGATTAATTCAAAAATCTCTTCCTGCAGCTCCACCCGATTGATCTTAGATTTAGCGGCAGCGAACATCAAAAATTCCAGCACATTCATATTGTTATAAAGCATCTCAGAGCCCCCGATATAAAATACATGCTTGAGAATCACCCGTTTGAGCCTCATCATGCCACGCTCGATCAACACGCATTTTCCCTTGTCATAGGGTCGGATATTTGCCATAATTTCCAACAACAGCTTGATTTCAAACAGTGAAGTCCCATTGATACCCCAGATTTCCGCACTTCTGATCAACAAGTTGATATCATCCAGCACCCGCCGGGGCTTCTCTCCTTCAACCAAAAAATGTTCACTTGATGCAACGCCTTCCATTACTACAATCTGCTCCGGAACATGTTCCATGTTTATTTCTCCCATTACGTCTGCTTTATGTTAACGGTATTTTAGCAAAAAATACCCCGATCACCCGATTGGGCGTGAGCAGATCCTGATCCGGTGAATTTATCGGATTATCCCCCTTTGTGCGGTAAGCTTTACTGCCGTTGTTATTAATAACCTCTATAATCCGATGGGTAACAATAGCGTTGGATAAGGTTCTGAAGGTCACGATTTGATTGACTTTAAGATTTCCCGGGTCTCTGGGTATGCGGCTGACAATCATTGTTCCGACTTCCAGAGTAGGCTCCATACTGCCAGACTCCACGGAAAAAACCTGAAAACCCAGGACGTTAGGAATTCCTCCCCTGCCCTTGGTAATTTGGATGGAAATAATAGACCACACCAGAAGCAGACACAAAGCTAAAAATACCGCTCCACTCACTGTTTTCAGAGCCCTTCTTCCATGGGGCAGCCGGCTTTCAGACGGGGCTTTTCCAGAAGATATTCCCGCCAGTTTTTCTTTTTCATGCAGTATTTCCTGGCGCATTGCTTCGATTTGTTCCTGGGTCGTATACCTTGTTGGTGTCATGGATTCAACCTTCTTTTAGGGGAATAGTGCCCAGCTCAAACGATTGATTTTCTTATTATGTCCTATGGCTATGTAAAAAATCAAAGCATTGCACGTCGAAAACAGACAGGGCGCGAGAACTATACTACCTCTCGCGCCCTGTTGAAATATTAATAAATTATCTTATTTATTGCTGAGTCCCGGTAACAGACACCTTAACGTCTGTTCCATAATTTGCTCCCGCATAATTGATATCTGAGTTATTATCGCCAGGCCAGTTCACTGATACTGTATAGGTTTTCTCTTGTCCGGTAGGG
Organism: Desulfosporosinus sp. SYSU MS00001; assembly: GCF_049943955.1. Lineage (NCBI taxonomy): Bacteria > Bacillati > Bacillota > Clostridia > Eubacteriales > Desulfitobacteriaceae > Desulfosporosinus > Desulfosporosinus sp. SYSU MS00001. Next base: position 179,039 of record NZ_JBNFTW010000003.1, on the reverse strand, counting down.
CTCAGCGCAAAGGCATCGTTAAATACAATTCTGCCACTTGAGTTAACTGTACCAACAGTATCACCGTTAGAGTTTTTGACAGTCACTACCAACGGGGCTATCACACTCTTACCAGCCTCTGCTTCAACATCCACAGCAAAATTCAGGCCCATGGCAGTCTCACTTATTACATCACCGTCATAGTTTTTAACGCTGAACTGCCAACTCGTTGTTTCAGACGGGGCTATTTTTACATCCTTCGTAAACGTATCTGTTCCGCCTTTTATTAAGGTAAATTCCTTGGCAACGACACTGCCTTCAGCAACATTATCGATCGTTGTCGTATACATAGCCAAGGTTCCGGCGACTACAGACGTGGATAGAACCAAGACAAGGGCGATAATTATCAGTACCTTTTTCATCAGATCATTTCTCCTCCAACCTCAATTGATTATTGATTAAATTCCGGCTCAGTGGTTATTTATCTTGTGCAAATCAGGGTAAATAGTTGTACCGAAACTGGTAACGCTCGTATAGTTGGAAAGAGTGCCCACGGTTAAAGAAACAAATGCTATGGCACACAATACAAGAATTAAGAAAACTTTTTTTCTCATTTTCCCTCCCTCATCTTATCCATATAATCCAGCCAGGGGCCTTAGTTCAAGGATGCCTCGCCAAATTGACATGTTAAATCCACATTCGTAATATCGCTGATATTGCTTCCGCCAACACTAATACTTTGGATTGCTGCAGTACCCATACCCAGTGCCGGACCTCCAAAGGAAACGCTCTGTCCCGGCAAGATATCATCTGTCGCCTGATTGTTATAACCAGGGTTAAGGAATCGATAGTTTCCCGGCGGCGAGGTGGACACTAATTTGGCATTACTCCAGACGCCGGTCAGGGTATCCGTGGGAAGGTAAAAGCCAATGCTCCAATTGTTGATTGGCTGAGAGGTATTATTAGTGATTGTAACTTTATAATTATATTGATAAACACCGCTTTGTCCGTTTTGCCATGGAGTTGTCGTTTCATAGTGAACGCTGACCTGCTTCCCCTGGGATGGAGATGTACTAAAAGGAATCTGAGAAGCAACAGCATTAACATTGATCATCGTTCCATAATTACTGCCTGCATACTTTGCGTCAGAAGAACCATTATCCGGCCAATATATCTGCACGAAGTAGTCCTGCTCCTGTCCATTAACTGCAAGAGGAAATGATCCTAGAACATCAAAGGTCCCTACACCAGTCACACTGTTCAGCGCATTACCTTTCGAGTCTTTGACGATCACATCTAAAGGGGCTATTGCCTTTTTTCCTGACGAGGCTTGTACATTAAAAGTAAGTTTATAGTACATATCAGTTTCAGATACTGTATCACCCTCATAGTTTTTAACTTTGAACTTCCACTGAGTTGTCTCAGACGGCGCTATTTTTAATCCCTGCTGAAAGGTATCAGTACCTCCCCCTACAAAGATGAACTCTTTAGCAACGACACTGCCTTCAGCCAGATTGTCAATGGAGACAGTATACATAGCCAAGGTTCCCGCCACAATTGAACTTAGCATGACTAAAACCAAAGCTAAGATAAAAAGAATTTTTTTCATGGTTCACCTCAATGCTTCAGTGAAAATCAAGGTTATTGAGAATTACTTATAATTTTATTTGTTTTATCCTATCTTTTGTTGCTTCGCTATAATAACATAGTAAAATATAGCGGTCAATTTGTAGATTAATCCAATTTTATCAATGGGCATTGCATCATAGTTATTATTTATACGGATTTACTGCCAAATTATTTAAGTAAACTAATGCCGTTTGTTGTAAAAACAGGTTTACAAGTTTGTTTAACCTCACAAATACAAACATTAGTTAACTATCAGCAAAAAGGCATCTCATAAACAGATGCTTACCATTGATATATACAGTTTGAAATAACAGATAATACAATTTAATGATTCTCTCACAAACTAGAACTAGGTTCAGCAGTAAACTGCTGAACCTAGTTCTAGTTGTAAATATTCACTTACCCAGTGTCTGTTCAGATGTAGTTCATCGGCTATTATTAAGCATTTGTTGGTACCGCTTTTTCCATCAGCAGCTCTTGATACCTGTTTAATACTTCATCCAACTCCTGACTTGCCGTTACAACTACCGGATCTGTATAAGCCCTTCCCTCTTTTGTATTAATCAGGTTCAAGCGTAATTCTTCAATTTGCTTTATTAATTCATCGATCTCAGACATACTATCCTCCGTTAATTTTTATTTGGGGATTAGTGCGCCCAAAAAATCAAGTCCCCGGCAATTCCGAGGACTCTATACTATATATTTTTTTACGTTCTTCATCATTAAGTCCAGTTCAACCTATCCCCTTATTCAGATGAGATTTTAGTTTAATACTATGAGAACCTTACTATGATACATAATTCTTACGATTTATAAAAAATAGTCCAATCAAACATTAAAACGCTGCTAAGTCTTTTCGCAGTTTTGACACCAGGGTTTTTGTTGCCTGACTCTATTTCTGCATAATATGATCTACTTATTCCTGCTTTATTTGCAACTTGTTGCTGTGTTAAATTCCCCCGATATTTTATTAGCCACAGCCTCGTCTTGCCAAATTCAGCCACAATTCCCCCCCTTAATCCCGTTGCATAACGCGACTTAAATTTATCTTAATAATACAGTCGCGATTCGCGACTGTCAATGTTTTTGTTGAGATTCGCGACACTCATTTTAAATGTCGCTTATTGCGACTATACTATAGAGGAGAGGAGGTATGCTTGAAGTGTTAGGAAAAAGGCTGCTATATCTAAGAAATAAGCTCGAACTCACACAAGAGGAGCTGGCAAAAATACTTTGTATGTCTCGAAGTACGTATGCACAATATGAAGTAGATAGACGTAAACCTGATTATGATACTCTGCAAAGAATTGCGGATTATTTTAAGGTCTCTACTGATTTCTTATTAGGACGGACAGAACATTCTGTCCTTGAAGAAAATAATTTTCCCAGCAGGCTAAAGATGATACGTGAACTAAATGGTATCTCCCTAAACCAATTAGCCGAAAATCTTAACATATCTCCAACCGACATATCCCAATTTGAAACAGGCGAAAAATACCCCAACCCCTCTACGTTGAACATCTTGGCAGAAAGCCTGAATTGTTCTGTTGACTTTCTTCTTGGGCGAATCTCTGACCCAAGACCTTATTTACTTGAAAGCCAGCAAGATTACAGTACTTTAGCCGCCGACCGTTTAGACGACTCCCTGGATGATCTGCCCGAAGAAGCGAAAAAGTCACTTGCAGAATTCAAGGAATTCATTCTTAATAAATACCGTAAAGACAATTAAAGGGCGTAGATGTTTGACCTTTATGATTACAGGTATTAAATTTATAAATTCTTGTCCTTCAAGGTTTTGATATATTCGTTGCCCCAAACTTCCAATTCAGCTAACACTTTCTTAAACTTTATGCCTATATCACTTAAAGAATATTCAACCTTCGGCGGGACTTGAGGATAAATCTTTCTTTCGATCAATCCATTCTCTTCCAAAGTGCGTAACTGCTTCGTCAGTGTTGACTGGGTTAAATCAGGCAACTGCCGCTGCAATTCTCCAAAACGCATGGTCCTTTTACCGAGATGGTAAAGAATAAGCATTGACCATTTACCCGAAAGAACCTTCTGTGCTGTTGTATAAGGACATTTCCCAAATAAGTCTTTCTCAGTCTCCATAATCTCCTCCCAATAGTATCTTTTCGAATACTATATATCATAAATAGTCGTACTTGCCATTTCAAGACTTTTATTATAAATTTATTGTAATGAATTTGAAAGGGGATAACTTATGCAAGAAGTTTTGGATTTTCTGAAAAAGTGCCAGACTTATTACTTAGCAACCCTGGATGGAGATCAGCCACGTGTTCGTCCCTTCGGAACTGCCAATATTTTTGAGGGTAAGCTTTATATTCAGACCGGTAAGGTAAAAGACGTTGCCAAACAAATCATGGCCCATCCCAAAATTGAAATTTGCGCTTTTAACGGCCAGGAATGGATTCGTATCAAAGCCCTTGCTGTAGAGGATGAACGTGTTGAAGCAAAGCAGAGTATGCTTGACAGCTATCCTTCACTTCAATCCCGGTATTCCGCAACCGATGACAACACACTGGTACTGTATTTGAAAGATGCCGTAGCTACGATTGCTTCCTTTACAGGCGAACCCAAAATTATTAAATTTTAACTGCTGATTTAAGAGCCTGGAATTTCGACAAGCCACCGTTTTCTGTGAACGGTGGCTTGTTTATTGTTAGATCTCTATTTCATTGGGGTCATTATCTGAGGACACAACTTGCCATTCTTGTTCATCTTCGTTAAAGTCTGCTATTTTCTCGATTGGCATTTTCATGTACTTACCCCAAGCTGTAGCAGCAATATCCCCGTTACGCAATACTATTTCTCCGGTGCCTTCAAACAATCGTTTGGAATCCTTCGTAATTCTGCCCGCAACCCGTAATTCTTCATCCAGGGGAATAGGCTTTTTATATTTGATAGTCAATTCAACGGTAACTCCCCAAATCGTATCATCCTGGATCATGATTGCTCTGCCAATCGTTTCATCCAGAATTGCTCCGGCAATTCCGCCGTGCAGCCTTCCCGGATAACTTTGGTGCTCTTCAAGGGGGTTAAAGATGGCAATCAATTCATTCATGTCGGTTTCGTAAAAAGAAGCTTTTAATCCGAGGTCATTCTTTAAGCCGCAGACCAAGCATTTCTTACTGTTTTGTTGCTTTTTTTGGACTTTCTGTTTCATAGTTCTCCCTCCATGGTTTACCATTTCCTCAATTATACCTCGTTTTGCAGCTCTGCTGAAACAACTTTCGGGGATTCTGTCATTTTCCGGATAGAAATGATGACATTCATTACACTATCTCCGAAAACCTTCGGGAAATAGGCCCTTTTTCAGCTCAAAACTATCAATGCGGGTCCCGAAGAACCCGCATTGACTAACCAGATAAGAATGTCTGATTGAATTTTAAGCCGATTATGCTCGTGCACGCAGCTTCAGGTAACGTGATTTAGGGTTCTTTCAATATTCCGAAAATCAACAAATCTACTCTCCCGCAGAATTTCCCGGCCTTCGTGAACTATCAAAACCGTCGGCACTGTAAATACCAAGGCTTGCCCGGCTATTTCCCTCTGTTCATCAATAGATATCGTGACGACCTTAACCGGATACCCCTCAACGAGATTCAGCAGCTTAGGAAAAACAGCCCGGCAAACATTACAAGTCTCCGAGGAAAAATAAAGAATCATCAATTCTTCTTCAGACTTTAACTGTTCGAGCTGCGCTTCTGTTTGAATTTGAACCGCAGATTCACTGCTCATACTAATTACTCTCCCCTTTGATTGAGCACTATTAAAGTTTTGTTAATCTTCCCTCTCTTGCAGAGAACAACCGCCAAAATTTTCTTCAAAAAGGGAATTTAATCATACGGCTGTGAGACATGGGAAACCGGGCAATATCGGAAAATCCTTCACCTTTACTCCCACCACGACACTTGCAACGGGTTTCTGTCCACTAATCGTTTATAAGTATACTTTGGGAAACCTACTAACAATCCACCGGTGACAACCCTGTTTTCCGGCAGCTTCAAAATATCTAATAATGGTTTATACTTGGCAGAGGCGCACCCTTCAAAGAATCCAGCCCAACAAGTTCCCAATTCAATAGCCGGCGCATAGAGTTCAGCGTACGCGAGTGAGAAATGTGTATTATCACGTCCACGGGGTTGAAAGTTCTTGGGGGTTATGGCCACAATCAGACACGGAGCGTTTCGTAAAATAACATCTTGACCGGTTTTACGATAAGTATCCACTACTCCAGAATAATACTGCGCCCAGGCAGAACCACTTTTTACTTGCTCTTCCATCCAATCGACGGTAGCCGCCGTTATTTGGCGCAGCGTTTCAGCGTTATCAATGACAATGTAAGAAACACCCTGAGTGTTGCCTCCGGTTGGTGCCAATCGCGCGATATCGAGGAGCTGCACTATTTTTTCCCGGGGTACAGGATTTAGTTTGTAGCGGCGAATAGATCGTCGGGAACGGAGAAAGCGGGCTGCAGTGTCAGCGTCAAGGACAGGCACCTTTTCCAGCGGCAACTGTTTGGCGAGGGGTGCCTTCACATTGTCCATTGCTGCCACAGGACAGACAGCCACGCAGTGTCCACAAACAATACAATTTCGTTCTGTGGCCTGCGGCACTTGATTCTCCATAATGATACATCCTGAGGGGCAGACTTCGGCACAAAGTCCACAGCCGATACATTTCTCTTGGTTAACTTGAATCAGGTCCATATTCTTCACTCCTACTTTCCACTTTTTCTAGTCTTCGGCAAATTCATCATAATTAACAAATTCCACACTTAAAATGACCATTCGTTTAAAAATGTTTTAAAAAATACCTTTAGCAAGGGCTGCATATTAGTATTAGTATAAATTACTTTTTTACGGTATGAGTATCCTTTCAAATAATGTCTCAATCGTATTTTTTACCGGTTTCGTTGATTTTTCGATCTTCATTCGTAACAAACTGCCTTGCCAAGCATCCCAGAACAAATCAGCTAAACATTCTGCCGATAAATCGATCCTAACTTTACCACTCTTCTGGCCACTTAGTAAACGTTGCGCTAATATCTCTTTGAATTCACCGACAGCAATCTTTAAGGCCGCACGACATTCTTCACTAGCTTCACTGATTTCACCTGCTAAGTTACCCAACAAGCAACCCTTCTTGGGGTCAGCAGATTCATATGCTGCAGCGAGCTTTACAAAAACTGTACTTAACGCCAAATACGCATCGCCATAATCTTCTGCCTCCAAAAAAGTTTTCCATTGCTCAATATGAGTTTCGGTATAAAAACGAATAATTTCTACGCCGAACTCTTCCTTGCTGGCAAAATAATTATAGAATGAGCCTTTAGGAATACCAGCAATGGTGGCGATTTCTTGAATACCCGTGGCATTAAAGCCTTTTTGCTCCAAAAGAGCTAAGCCGGTTTCTAATAGTTTCTTTTTCGTTTGTTCTAAGTCTTCGCATTTTTTTCTAGCCATGCTTTTAATTATATAACCGGTCATATTAATTGTAAATATTCAAAGTTTCATTTTACAGACCAGCAAAAACCGGATTAAGATCAATTATTAAGTCGGGTAAGGCGCTTACCTTTATTTTCTTCATCAGAATATACATCCGGCCGTCCATAGCGCTTATTGTTCTGTAAAGTAAATACGCTCACAAACTTGCCATCCGGTTCAATGATCCAATATTCTTTAACCCCTGCCTTTTCAAATCTATTAAACTTCTTCATGATCATAACAATGAGTGTCGCAAATGCAATCATGAGATACATCGCCTCCAGCATTTACGGGTAAAGCAGGTGAGGGTGAAAGAGATTCTACTTCTTACCGGATACAGTCTTATACGGCCAGCGTATTATACCGCCCAAATTGTAAAGATTAGAATACCCCAGCTTTAATAACATCTTTACTGCAGCTTTGCTTCGATTGCCGCTCCTGCAATAGACAAAAATAGTAGCTTGCTTGTTGGGAAGTCTTTTGCCGGCTTCTCTAGCCAACACGTTCAAAGGAATCAACGTGCTTCGAGGAATGTGTTTCTCGGCATATTCATGTTCGGTCCTAACATCCAGAAGAATGATATTCTTTTCAGTATCCAGTCTCTTTTTTGCTTCTGAAGGCCCGATCCGTAATTTATTAACCTCTTTGTCGGAGTACTTGCCGTATAGCCAGATTATTATTACTCCAACTATAATGGATATAGTTATTGTCTGGTTCATACTGTATCCTTTCCCCTTTATACTATTAATAAGGACCCAATATACCCCGTATGGGTATATTGGAATTGTAGGTCAAATTATTACTTTTGTCAATCAAAATAATCTGTATATCCTGTCATACTATTAATGGACGCTGCTTCTCTTTTAATAAAATCGTCGATAATATCTGAGCCAAAGTGACTTCCTCGGCCATCGAGAATTATAGTTATTGATAAGTGCTTTCTTGCCGTCGCATTGCTGTATAGTAGCTAAGCAAAAAACAAATTAAGCATCAATTTTTGTCACAATGCTCGGACATATTACGTAAATTATTCTAGGAAATCTTATCTTCTGTCATCTCAGATGAAAGGAGATGGCAAATATGTATCCTTGGTGCTGGGGCAATAGAATCTTTGGCTACAGATGTTTTTATCCATGTTATTGCCGCCCTTGGTATTGGTAAGATTATCTGGTGAAACAGCCCCTAATGCCGTTTTCGGTATTAGGGGCTGTTCTTATCTGTCTCTATTGGTTCCTATTACTCAAGCCAATTAGCCTTCTCTCATGACCGATAACGAAGTGATTGAGTTGCTCCGGCTACCTCCACAACGCGTCGAACCATAATGTGCACCCGTTCTATCGCATTAACGTCTTCCCTAGACGGCTGCTGAGCGCAGACTCCTTGATGCCCGCAGTCGAAATCCCGGTGCCCGTCTCCGACAATGATCATCCCCTGCACCAGCATTAGGTCATGGATTGCCTTCAGAGTGGTCTCCTGGCCGCCGAAGCGAGCCATCGCAACCGTTACCGCTCCCCCCACCACATTTAGAAGTGCCTTGCTCTGCCATAGCGTATTGGTTTTGTCCCAGAAAGCCGCCAGCTGTCCGCTGATGGTGCCGTAGTAGACTGGGCTTCCGATAATCAATCCGTCTGTCCGTTTGAGTAGTGCGAGCGCCTCGCCCAGCTTGTTGCCTTTGGCGCAGGCAGCATTGCAGGGATAGGTACAGCTATTACAGAAAGGCTGGGCAAGATCATTCAACACCTCAGCCACATTGATTAACTGGGTTTCCGATCCTAGTTTCTGAGCCGCCGACAGGGCCTCCCGAAGCAGCAGGGCCGTGTTGCCATCCCGGTTGGGGCTGCCGTTGATTGCCGCTATCAACAATGATACCACCTCCTTAAAAGAACGCTTCTATATATCCTATATTCGCCACTCATGGAAAATTTACTTCATTTTTCTTAGAGCCTAATACCGAAAGTTATAGAAAAAGCTGCCGTAAGGCAGCTCTTGAATTCTATTTTATGAGGTACAACTATGAATAATGGGAAGTAGAAATTAGGTGTTATTAAAAAACACAAATCCATCAATCAACTTTTCGTTAGAATTGAGTATATTTTGTTCACCTTATCAATAATTTCGTTTTACATACATTTATTCTTTTATCTTGCCGACACTTTTTAAAGCATCGTAGATTTTTTGATTGCCTCTTGGGTCGGATTGGCTATTTGTAGTTTTACCAGGATACCCTGATATAATATGTATTGTATTTTGTGGAGACATCGGCAGCACCATAACTGACGGTATACTAGATGTTTGTGATGAAAGCGGTGACCAAAACGCTCCCAAATATACTCTTTCATCATTTGCTACTACAACAAAAGGTAACCCAGAGAGTGGCACATAGTCTAATACCTCGTAAAGGTCAAAGTCTTTTCTAAGTTCTAGTTCATGTTCCTTCCATTTATATACTTTCAAGTCTTTATCCGTTAACACAGGTTGCGTTTCCAACCGCAACTCTTCAAGTTTAGTGTTCATTGCGTTTCCTGCTTGCTCTCCCTTAACTAAAAATATTGCGAAATGATTAGCAACCTTATTGTATTTCATACTACTAACAGCTATTTTATTTGGATCATTTGACTTTTCAATACAACCTGCCAAAATAAGTATGAAAAAAAGTAAAAATAAAGGAACCATTTTTATTAATAAACTCTTCTTCATATACTCACTCCACTCCCGAACATTAAAATAGTTCTCCCGAATTCGAAGTAGTAAGCTAGTTGAATCTTGGGAATAATCCCTGACACTCTTTTTGTCTATTGAGTTAACTTATCTAACAGCACTTTAATATCCTTTTGGGTTGCCCAATACGAATAAGTTCTTCCTGATTTATCATGACGTTGGACTTCAAAGTCCCTCCCTGAACGAATAATGCTAAATTCCTCACCATCCTTTTCGTTTATAACTATCCCTGAGTCAGGCGTCTCACCTGCAAAATCTTTGTTTTCCCGAATATCTGATGCTGAATTGAACCAATCGACTATATCACCAACTTCCTCTTGAGTTGCCTCTCTACCACGGTTATTTCCAGCAAAATGTCCCCCCCATAAGTTTATACTTGAAATCTCCTCAACCTTCAATGGCCGGTGTAGATTTGAGACTTTGAAATAATTCCAGATGCCTAAAATTGATAGAAACAATAAATACAGCAACACCTGTAACTATAAATTTTCTTAAGATACTCCAAATAAAATTTTTATCCTTTTTAATCCTCTTGGTAAGAAACACTATATTAACAAATAATAGAAAGAACAATACTGATACCAACAGTAATAAATCCATACTTCCCCCCCTTCACAAATTCCTTAGCCAGGAACCAATCTAAAGGTTACAAGCTTATTAACAAGATTCGGTACAAAGTCTGGATAAATGTGAAGCCATCAATGCTGCTTCTCTTTATAGATAATTGGCTCTAAGCCTTCTCTACTTGGAATACTTGGAAATGACCTTTAAAAGGTTTGCGACGCCATTAATTCCTCTAACTTAGAATTCAACAATTTGGACTAAGCCCCTGCCATATTTGTGATATCAAGAAAATAATAGCTAGAACTTAAAATACGTTCTAGCTTTCGTTATACTGTAGCGACCATTGCATCTGTATTATCCACTTCACCCATTAATGTCGTCTCAACATGAACTGTTATATTTTTAAGACATTTGTTGATTGCTCTCTCTAATTAAATTATTACTTATTCGTAATTAATACCGTATAGGTCTGATTTTGTACCTACCATCTCGTTATAAACTATAAACTTAAAATGACCCCAAGTGCTTTTAGGAACGTTCCATATATACTCAATTTCTTGTTGGAATGTTATGTCAATAGTATAAATCCTCTTAACGTGGATCTCTAAAAACAGCCCCAATTCGCAGAAAAGGCCCGACTGTCATATATAATGACGGTCGGGCCTTACAGCTTTAAACTGCAAGCTTAGATAAACAAATTCACGTTAGAATCCTCTGCTTCTCCTAAATAATAACCAACTCCGCCAACTTTAATGCCGTCGAGTAATTCCTCTTGTTTGATCCCCATGACATCCATTGACATTTGGCAGGCTACTATCTCTACTCCATTGCACATTGCGGCCTTGATGAGGTCTTCGAGGGAAGAAACGTTTTTATCCTTCATAACTTTTCTGATCATTTTTCCGCCCAAGCCCAGCATATTCATCTTCGATAACTTAAGGCGTTTGCTTCCTCTCGGCATCATCAGACTAAACATCCTATCCATGAAACCCTTCTGAGTGTTTACTTTTTCATGTTTACGCAGGATATTCAGACCCCAAAAGGTGAAAAACATCGTTACTTTTTTTCCCATAGCCGCAGCCCCATTGGCAATAATAAAGGATGCTATGGCCTTATCTAAATCTCCGCTGAAAACAATCATGCTCTTATTGTCCTTTAAAGCTGCTGCCGGCTCTTGCTTAAGCGGGTCCTTTTGCGTGCCCTTTTTGATGAAGGCTGAAATGACACCCCCGGCCTTGGCCACATCGATCAATTGATTATTAGTTCTTTTCGTCCAAGCTTTAATATCCTCATAAAAACCCGGATCAGATGCCAAAATCTTGAGTACCTGGCCCTGCTGTAAAGTGTCCATAGCGGCTTTTACCTGCATCAATGGTCCAGGACAGCACAACCCGCAGGCATCAATACTTTTATCAAAATACCCCTGAGGCGTATTCGCCTCGCCGGCTCCCGGAGCGGACTGCCGGTTCTCAGAACCTGGGTTTTGAGGCTGGAATTCTTGCAGGGAGACAGTTTTATAGCCGCCGGTAATATTTAATACCTTATAGCCATTTTGGCTTAAGATCCTGTCAGCAACATAACCCCTTAAACCTACCTGACAGTACCCAATGATCTGTTTGCTCTTATCGAGCTCACCCATCCTGTCTCTTAAGCTATCGAGAGGAATGTTGAGAGAACAGGGTATGTGTCCATTGCTGAACTCCTCTTCCGTTCGGACATCCAAAAGGATTGCATCTTTAAGTTCAGGCAGCTCTATATCCTTCCAGGCTACCACATGAGTTCTTCCGGACAGAACGTTTTGAGCCAGAAATCCAGCCATATTTACAGGGTCTTTGGCCGATGAGAAGGGCGGAGCATAGGCTAATTCCAATTCTGCTAAATCGTCTACTGTGCCTTTTAAGCGAATGACAGCAGCAATAACATCGATTCGTTTATCAACGCCATCATAACCGATTCCCTGCGCTCCCAATACTTGGCCTTGATCATTAAAAATCAGTTTCAAGGTTAGCTGTAAAGCAGCCGGATAATAGGATGCGTGAGCCACAGGATGAACGTAGACGACCCGGTAAGGCAGATTTGCTTTTTGCAGAGTGCGCTCATTTGCTCCTGTGCTGGCCGCCGTTAAACTGAAAACTTTGAGAATCGAGGTTCCCTGAGTACCTTTGTAAATCGAATTCAATCCCGCAATATTATCGGCAGCGATTCTTCCTTGCTTATTTGCCGGCCCAGCCAAGGGGACAGCCGTTTTTGCTCCCGTGATAAAGTCGACAACCTCTATAGCATCTCCTACTGCGTAAACTCCCTTGACATTGGTTTCCATTCTTCCATCAACGACAATATGACCTTTCGGCCCTAACTCTATACTCGAGTCTTTCAAAAAAGAAGTATCAGGAGCCACCCCGATGGCCAGAATGACCAGATCGGCAGAAACCACTTTTGTGCTGTTTAAGGTTACTTCGATTTGGCTCCCAACCTCTTTAAAGGCTTTAACGCCGTCAGCCAAGATAAGATCCACGCCATTTTCGACTAATTCCTTTTCAGCCATGACCACCATATCTGAATCAAAAGGTGCTAAAATGTGGGGAGCGGCTTCAACTAAAGTAACCTTCAAGCCTCTCTCGACCAGGTTCTCAGCCATTTCAACCCCGACGAAACCTCCGCCGATAACTATGGCACTATCTATGCCCTTGTGATCAACATAGGCCTTAATTCTGTCTGTGTCCGGAATATTTCTTAAGGTAAATATCTTTGTGCTTTCTATCCCTGGAATATTCGGTCGGAGAGCTTTAGCTCCCGGTGAAAGTACAAGATCGTCATAAGATTCTTCGTAAATCCCTTGCCCCTTACTTCTGACGGTAACCAGTTTCTTTTCCGTATCGATACCAATGACTTCACTATTGATCCTTACATCAATATTAAACCTTGCTTTCATAGCCTCAGGAGTTTGAACGAGAAGCTTCTCTCTTTCCTTGATGGTTTCACCGATATAATAGGGAAGACCGCAGTTGGCGAAAGAAATATAGTCATCTCTTTCAAACAAGATGATTTGAGCTCTTTCATCCAGTCTTCTCAACCGTGCAGCAGCCGAAGCTCCCCCGGCCACTCCACCGACTATGAGTACCTTTTTCATCATAAATTCCTCCATAAATCTTACATAGTTTTAGTTTGATCTTCTTTTAAATGCAAACTTTATAGCCGTTTGCGATTTTCCATGGACGTACTTGTGATAATAAGCACTTAAGATATTTATATTATACCCCTCCAGGGTAATGGGGTCAATGGGAAATATATAACAAAGTATTTGCCAAATAACTACCTCATTAACTGAGATAGTTCTCCCGATTCAGCACCTCTTACCCAGTGAACTCGTTAGCCAATAAATAAATGCTATCGCACTGAAGGATGGACTTTTCCGCTGAAACATTAGATTTGATGAAGGCAAATGGAGGGGATGGCTTACTATTGACTGAAAATTACGACGCGTATATAATATAGTTGTCGTAACAACTGAGGTGATAGCAGATGGAATTTAAATTAGAAGATTCGCTGGGGTTTATTCTAAATAAGACGAATGCAAAACTTAAAAATAAGTTGTTTCAACGATTTAATGAATATAATATTACGCCGGAACAATGGTCTGTACTCAACTGTTTATGGGCACAAGAAGGTCTTACCCCTAAAGAGTTGGCAGATATCATCTTTAAAGATAAACCAAATACTAATCGCATTCTTGAAAAGCTACAAATGAAAGATTTGATTGTCCGAAAGCCTCATCCCGTCGATAAAAGAGCTTATCAGATCTTCTTGACAAATAGTGGTTGGGCATTAAGAGATCAATTAATTCCTAAAGCTATGCAATTACTAGAGGAAGCTACTATGGGAATAGAAAACAAGAAAGCAGCAGAATTGATAAAACTATTAAATCAAATCTATGATAATCTCGATTAGTTATTATTTATCATTATAGTTGTTGTGACAACTATAATGATAATGTCTTTGGTAACAAGTCTTATTAAAGGAATTGAGAAAGGAGGAACTAATAACGAAACTGATTTGACGTAATTAAATAAAGTTTGCATGATCAACTGGTAGTTGTTTTAGCTTAGCAAGGAATAACCTAATTTCTATGACCTGCCGAATTAATAACCGAAATAAGATTAAGGAGGGTCACTATGAAAAGTAAGATCGCCGATGCTATTAAACTTAAGAATCAACCTGTTGCCGTATTTCGTTCCGACTCTAAACCAGAAGGAGCATTGCAGTTTAAGGAAGGGAAATGGGGCTGTACAATCTCTATGTTAAATGCCGCAGCCAAAGGTCGTGTTGCCGCATTTGAGAACAAGACCACGACATGCAGCGGCGGGAAAGTCGGCTTAGGTTTTCAACGGTTTCAATTAGGTTTTATTGAATATTTTCTCTCAACGGGCGGTGTAGGAGGCAGAGAAGGAGAATTCTACAAAAAAAATCCTGAACTGGCCGCAAAATTTGCTGCCGGATTGCCCGACGTTGAGGCAAAAACTTATCTTATTTTTAAGCCTTTAGCTGAATTAACTCAGGATGAAACACCGGAAGTCATTATCTTCCTGGTAAATGCCGACCAACTTTCCGCTCTGGTACAGTTCGCTAATTACGATAAACCAACCCAAGACAATGTCAAAATAGAATTTGGTGCCGGTTGTCATCAGTCTGTGCTATATCCTCTGGCCCAAGCCGAGGAAAAAGAACCAAAGTGTGTTATAGGACTAACCGACCCCTCGGCAAGAAAATATATCGACAAAGATATTCTTTCATTCAGTATTCCCTATC
This sequence comes from Desulfosporosinus sp. SYSU MS00001, assembly GCF_049943955.1. Lineage (NCBI taxonomy): Bacteria > Bacillati > Bacillota > Clostridia > Eubacteriales > Desulfitobacteriaceae > Desulfosporosinus > Desulfosporosinus sp. SYSU MS00001. The sequence continues at coordinate 163,833 of NZ_JBNFTW010000003.1, read as the reverse complement.
AACGATTTTTAGAGTTAGAAGGGCAAGTGGAAGAGAGTTTTTTAACCAAAGAAACATGGCTCGGCATAGCGTCACGAATTGAATAATAGGATTGAACTTTTGCCAACCAAAGACTTAGTAACTATCTGCCGATCTTTAAGTAAAAGCAGCCGAAAGCCCACGGTTTCAATCGCGGGCTTTCGGCTATTTCTCTATTTCTCTATATCTCAAACCATATTGGGAAATGCTTCACCTTTAGTCCCAGGTACTACGCTCAATTCTTCCTTGTAAGAATCAGAGGAACTTAACTTGTAAAACTATAAGAATGTTACCCAACAATTCACGAATGAGTGGCGATAATAGCTCCGGTCATCAAAAGAAGTCCAAGGGTTGAACCAATTGTGTTAAAACCAGTATTTTTATCATCCTTATGCACTTTCTCAATAATAGAAACTAGATTATTTACAAAAAGGAAACAAGAGACTGGCAGTAGATACACTAAAAAAGCCATTGGAACTCCTCCTCTATTTGGCACATTTCGGGCTTCCGGCTAAATCAATTTAACGGTAGAACTTCTGTACCAAGTGCTTTGGTTGATTCCTCCAATTCATTTAATACCTGTTTGTTAATTATCCAGTAATAACCGTTAATATCGAGTATAAGATTTGACCCAATATTCCATACAGGACCGCCATAAGTATTGCCTTTTTGAGTTAGAACATCAACGCTAGATATATGTAGACTTGAGGTATTGGTGAATTGACCATATCTGGCTTCTTGTACTTCATCAGTTTTGACAAAGAAATAGCTAGTTCTTGTGTTACTTGGGTATCATGAACCCAGTACTGTTTATTATCCATATAGATAATCGCGTTACTCAAGTCACGTTTTGTCACAGTAAAACCAAATAGCTGAATATACTCTGTCTTAAAATAGGTTAACGAGCCAAACAGTTACAGATCCTTCCCACTTTTCTTCCGCCAATCGTCAAATCTTTCAAGATTGAGCATGGTTATTCACTATCCAAAATAGGAGTAGCCAAAATGAAAACCATCAGAGACAGGAGAGCTGACAAAGGAGTCTGTTGTCTGCATCCTATTCTTTCAAAATCACGAATAACCCGACAGCTGCCAACAGGCCCATGCTTGCTCCAAAATAGAAAGGCGCTGAAGCGCCTAGAATATCCCATAAGAGTCCAGCGAATAAGGAAGCGGGTAACAATGCCAAGCCAACCAAAGTTGCATGCAAACCAATGACAGTACCTCGTAAGTGGCTAGGTGCTATATCCGTCAATAAAGCCTTTTCCACTCCTTCAGTAAAGGCAATATAAAATCCATAAACAACAAACAGTGGCCAAAGAGCAGTAATATGAGTTACTAAGGCAAACCCAAGGTAGACCAAAGCATAGATGAAGTAACCACCAACAAGAATACGCCTGCGGCCTATGAAATCAGATAATCTGGCCATAGGATAAGCTAAAATGCCGTAACTTATGTTATATGCCAAATATAGTAAGACAACTAACGGTGCAGAAGCACCCAGCTTACTGGCTCTAAGTAAAAGAAATTGATTGGATGAATTACCCAGATTAAATATAAAAGCTAATATTAAAAAGGCTTTAAGTTTAGCATCTAAAGATGACCATGCAAAAGATAACTTCTTCTTACCAGTATTTAGTTCACGAGGTTGCCGGACAATAAATAGTGCAACTACTCCCAGGAAAGCCGGTATCATTGAGAATAAGAAAATTCGTTTGTAGTTGCTTATATTTCCGATTAAAAGAAAATAGGCAATCGTGACTCCTAGTGCCGCTCCGAAGGTATCCATCGCTCTGTGTAAGCCGAAGGCATGGCCACGAGCTTCGGCTTTAGCGGATTCAGCAATGAGGGCATCGCGCGGGGCAGTCCTTATCCCTTTACCCAAACGATCAATCACTCGTGAAATTAATACCCCACCCCAGGAACCAGCAAAGACAAGTACAACTTTTCCCAGGAGTGAACTTCCATAGCCGACAATAGCCAATTCCTTTTTCTTCTTAGTCTTATCTCCCCAATAACCTGAGAATACCTTTAACAGGCTGGCGATGCTCTCAGCTATTCCTTCAATTACACCAACGATTGCCGGACTAGCTCCAAGCGTAGCAGTCAAAAAGATCGGTATGAGTGGATATACCATTTCCGAACTTATGTCTGTCAATAAGCTAACGATTCCTAAAACTACTATGTTAAACAGACGTTATCCCCCCTTATTTCGAGCGATTAACTCATGAATTTAATGAATTTTCCCCCGACCAAGGCAAATAAATGTCCACCAAGTTTATGACTCTCTGATGAATTACATGCGATGAAAAGTTGAATCCGGAAACCAAGACTAACCTTCTTGACTACTGTTCTTTTCCATGTTTATAAACTTGTATATCTGTAGAAAAAACTAACCCTTTCGGAACCATTGAACAAATTTCAGGAATTAGAGGATCAATTTTTTCAGCTACATCTACAATTTCTAATATCATTGGTAAATCGGAGGATAACTCTAATAAACGTGCAGTTCGAAGTACTTTATCCTGTCCATAACCTTCGATACCTCGACTGACCGTGACCCCTCCTATCCCTTTTTCTTTGAGCCAGTAAACTAAATACTGATAAAGAGGTTTATGTTTATACCGTTCACTTTCTCCCAGATAAACTTTTAATAATTTGGCTTTCCCTAGCATATTTAAACAAGCCTCCTTTTTTAATTAAGGTATTTAGAATTATAAACATCAAACTGCGAAAATAAGAATTAAACTAAACGGGCAAGTCCCACTCCTAATGCAGCTCCAGCAAATCCAATGATTACAGTTAAAACTGTATATAAGCCTGCTGTAAGTAAACTACCACCTTCAAGTAACATAATAGTTTCATAACTAAATGTTGAAAAGGTTGTGTAAGCTCCCAAAAATCCTATGCCTATACCAAGACGCCATAATGGACTTATTGATAATTTTTCTATAAATAATATGTTCAGAAATCCTAATAAGAAAGCCCCAGTAATGTTAATTATAAAAGTACCTAATGGAAAACCCTGGCTCCATTTGCCAGATACCCATAATCCGAGGCCATAGCGAGACAATGCCCCTAAAGCGCCCCCTAATGCAATGACTAAAATATTCAACGTCTTTACTCCTTCCTAAAAAATAAAAAGACTCCTACTGAAATAGTTTCAGTAGGAGCCATCAGCATTATGCAATAGCGAGCTCCATCGCAAGTAAGGTTATCTCAATCTACCTAACTCATTAATATCATAACTGAAATTATAAATTAAAGCAAATCATAGATAAAGAAAGACAGGCAAAAAAGATACTGCCTGCACCTTTTTTATTAGGCTAAGGATTTGGTTGATTCTTCCACAAGGATTATGTTACTATATTCATAGTAATCCAGTAAAGGAGGTGTGGTAGGATGAATCGCGATTTTGCAATGCTCCGTCTTGAACAGTTGCCAATAGCAATCTTTGGAATCATGCATGCAGTTTCATTTAACGGGATAGCTATGCCCATTTTTAAGCACCTGAGTATGGATCAACAAAATTGCGAAATGACACACCTACCATAACCGCAACAAAAAATTTGAAGCTGCGACCGTAGGGACATTTCCCTACGGTTTTTTTATGCTTAAATCGGTATAAGTGTCATTTCCCCGGAGGAGAATGAACATGATTATTGATTTTCAACACATCAAACTATCTTTTGGCTCCAATGAAGTGCTTACCGACGTCTCCTTTGAAATCAAGCAAGGAGAACGAGTAGGTCTAATAGGGCGTAATGGAACAGGAAAGTCCACAATTTTGAATTTAATCATAGGATCCCTTCAACCTGAACAAGGACAAATCGCCATACGCAAAAATACCAGGATTGGGTTCTTAGCTCAGGTCCCTGAATATGACGCCGAAATGAGCGTCTATGACGTATTGGAACAGTGCTTTCAAGAAGTAAAGAAGTGGCAGCAGCAACTAGAACGATTAGAGCAAAAAATGTCTGACCCCATCAACGCAGAGAATAATAACCTTAGTCAGCTTATGCTGGAATATGGCCAACTTCAGGAGAAGTTCGAAGAGGCGGGTGGATACCAAATCTCCTCCCGCATCGACGGCATTGCCAACGGACTTGGTATCACGGCGGATTACTATCCACGGCCATTTTCTTCTTTATCCGGCGGAGAAAAGACGAAGATAGGTTTAGCAGCCTTACTATTGACGCAGCCTGATGTTGTATTGCTGGACGAACCAACCAATCACCTGGATATGACCTCCATTGAATGGAACAACGAATTCTTGATATTGAGGCTCAAATATCTGACCCTGTAATTTCTTGCGACTCATCAGTACTTGCTTCGTTTCAGCATGAACGGGAGACTATCGAAGGACAGCTTAATTTATTGTATGACAAGTGGGTTATGATATCTGACAAGTCCTAGAAAATGGGGTTCCCTGACTAAAGAAAGCTTTTATCAGGGAACATGAAACTAATCTTCTACTCATTCAACTATTCATTAAAATATGAATACTTTTTTAAAGGGCATACTTCTCATTATTTGATTAACTGACATATGGCTTAGCGGAAGTTTATAAGGCCCCATGTTCAGGGTTGCTGAAGGTTTATCCATGAATTAGTCTCCTTTAGTTCGCCTTTTGTAAATCTTCAAATGAGTTATAATAGTGGCCTTTTATCCTACCTAATCGCAGTTAAAAAGAATCATCGAAAGCTATTTTATTTTTCCGATAGAAATATTTACACGGTAATTTCCGTATTTCAAAATGGAATCTAAGAAAGCGTTCAAATCTTCTTGTGAATTAACTTGGATTTTTAGCATATAACATCCCTCTCCACTGATTCGATGTGCTTCCACTACGGTTTCATTTTTAGATAAAAAGTCCCAAAAAGCTTCATGGTTAGTTGTTTTCATAAATATGGTGATGTAAGCAATTATAGATTTATTTAGCATCATTTCGTTAAGCAAAATAGTATAACCTTTTATTAGTCCCAAAGATTCCATTCTTGAAATTCTATTGGAAACTGCTTGCCCGGTTAAATGAACAATTTCTCCAATATCTCTATATTGCATTTTACAGTTTGATTTTAATAGTTTCAAAATTTCTAAATCAGTATTGTCAAACATTTTTCAATAAATCCTTTCTCGGAGAAAGCAATAAAGGTCTTATACTTTCCCGGCGTAATTATATTAGTCTGTATAATGATTATAGAGCTGACTTCGCATGAATACACAAACTAACTAGATTCAAGGGAAAGTTTGGAGGGATTATTTAATGAAAAGAGTATTACTTGTAATTGATGTACAATATGAATACTTTACAGGAAAGATGCCGGTCACATACCCTGAAGGTAGTTTCGAAAATATTCTTAAAGCTGTGGATGCGGCCAATCGAACCCAAATGGGTGTAATTCTAATAAGACATGAAGCTCCACAAAAGGATGCTGCTACTTTTGTTAAAAACAGCAGGGAATGGAATATTCTTGAGGAGCTTCTCAAAAAAGAACATTTATACATCATTGACAAGAAAATGCCGGGGAGTTTCACAGGGACCGAACTTGAAGATTTATTAAAGAAGATGGGTATTGATACAGTAGTCATAAGTGGATACATGACTCAGATGTGCTGTGATTCGACTGCAAGACAGGCAGTTCATCTCGGTTTCTCAGTCGAATTTTTGTCAGATGCCACTGGAACTTTAGATGTATCAAATTACGCTGGACAAATAACAGCGAAGGAACTTCATAATGCCATTCTCGTTACTCAAGCTATGCGGTTTTCCAAGGTGATTTCAACAGCCGATTGGATCGAAGGGTTAAATGAAAAATAGATTTCCTCCATTACCGTTTGGATAATACTCAAAATTCAAACCATGTTCAGTGTTAGGAGCATACCCAGCATTCGGCAGATTTTTTTCAAAATATTCTGTCCAGGCGTCCACTGCTGTCATAGTTCGCGGCAAATTAGCTATAGCATAATTAGTTCCCGGTATGCACTTATAACACCCACCCGTTGGTGTTTGAGATAAGGAAGTGAAGAATTGTAAAATTGAAACCTTGTATATTAATTTGTTTAGTCTCTGCTCTTATGCTGAATGGTTGTAGTGGAGATATTATTAAAACAAACAAACCTCAAATAATTAAACAAGGAAATAAGACAACGGACTCACATAATACAATATTATATGGTGACATGAAGATTGGGAATATTACCTCTTTCAAGGCCCCATTGTGTCAAAATAAATGATTTTGGTAATCAGCCATATATTAGCGAAATATAACTTTGAAAAGATACCCCAAAAAAGGACTGAAATCAAAATTCAGTCCTTTTTCCTGATTGCATTCATACAACAGATTTTAAACTTGAAACGTTTCTGTAGCAGCTTTTAGCTCTTGGGCCATATCAGAAAGCATTTTGCTCCCTGTTGCGATTTGTTCTATCGAAGCAGCTTGTTCTTGTGTAGATGCAGAAACCGTCTGTGATTGGTTCACAATGGTTTGGCTCACCCTATCCAGTTCTTGAATTGCATCGACGATTTGAGTGCTTCCAGACGCTGTACGCTTTATTTCTTCAGAAATTTCCCGTATTTCAACAGATGTTGAACTCACTAGTTCACTGATTTCTTTAAATGTTTGCCCGGCACTTCTTACGACATCCATACCCGCAGACACTTCTTTGGTCCCCTGCCCCATAGTTGTTACTGCTTTTTGAGTGTTATTTTGAACCGCTGAAATTAATTCCGCGATTTGGTGAACGGCTTGACCGGATTGTTCAGCGAGCTTTCTTACCTCTTCAGCTACTACAGCGAACCCTTTACCATGTTCTCCTGCCTGTGCCGCTTCAATAGCGGCATTCAGTGCCAGTAAATTGGTCTGTGAGGCAATACCCGATATCATTTCCACAATCTGGCTTATCTCTTTCGATTCGTCGCCCAGTTCTTGGATGACTTCTGCAGAGGCACCCACTATTATTTCAATTGTATTCATTTGTTCAATCGTTTGGTCAATCGCATGACTTCCCTGGAGAGCTGCTTCAGCGGCTCTTTCTGATGTGCTCACTACTTCTTGGGAATATGATAGCATTTTATGGATACCATCCATAATGTTGTTGACAACCTCTCTTGATTTTTCGACGACTGCAAGCTGCTTCTCAGTTCCATGGAAGACATCAGTTATGGCCAAGGTAATTTGGTTGGATGCCTGAGCCGATTGTTCTGCTCCAATACTCAACTCGTTTGATGTTGAAGCAACTTGTTCTGACGATAAACTAACTCTTTCAACAAGTTCTCGTAATTGTTTTGACATTGTGTTCAAAGAGTTACCTAAATGCCCAATGGCATCGTCACCTTCCGCTTTAATTTCAGGAACGTTAAGTTTTCCATTGGCAACTTGAATAGCAGTTTCCACCATTGGCTCTAGTTGTTTTGTTAATTTACGGTTAACGATCAATGAAAAGCCCACGGAAACAAGTATTACTAAAAACATTCCTGCAATTGTATATGTAATCGATAATCGATTTTCCTGATCCACTGTCGCTTGGCGCTGGGCTATTGTCTTTTGAATATCATCAACATAATTTCCTGTTCCAACGATCCATTGCCAAGGCTTAAACTCCAATGTATACCCTCGTTTAGGATATTGAGTTTTATCGTTAGGGTCTGATTTAGGAAACCAATAATTTACATAGCCTCCACCAGCGATAGCGGCTTTTCGGATCTCCTGAATATAGTAATTGCCCTTGGAATCTTGGGCATTATTTCGATTGGTTCCTACTAGTGATTGATTTGTTCCATGAAAAACGCAAAGGCCGTCGATAGTGTCTCCCCAAAAATAGCCTTGATTCTTATCTCCATAACGCATCTGTGTCATAACGGTTGTCGCTAGATATTTAGCTTGTGCTTCCGTGAGCTTTCCTTGCTGCTCTTGAGCATAAATCCCATTCAAGATACTAATGGCTTGCTGTGTTACAAAGCGAATATTTTGATCATAACTTTCATTAAGAGCCTTTGTATAAATATCCATACTATTTTTACTGTTCGTTTCAGTTTTATAAATGTTTATTGTGCCAACTCCTATGGCAACTAAAACAGATACAATAATTAAGGCTAAGATATTCCGGTTAAGTTTTTGTCGCTTGAACATACTACGGCTTCCTCTCTGTTTCAGTTAGTTGTATGTATTATCTATTTGTTATGCATCTCCGATATTCTCTGGATATTCAACATTTTTTTCATAAATCCTCTCTATTCTGCCAAAATGAGTCTTTTATGGCATGATCAAGTGCAATTCTGAAATATCAAAATTTAGCCTCTGTTTCCTATGAAGCATTATCTCCATGCTACTATTAGTGTAGTCGCAGGCAACATTATTACTGAAGGATATCCCCTGGATATTGCTCAACACGAAAGGGCCCGTATGCAACGGGCCTTGAACCTAGCCAAACCTATATTGTAACGATATCAGAGTATAGATTAATAATTTTCCTTTCTAACTTCAAAAAAGCTTTGAGGATGTGCACAAACAGGGCAAACCTCAGGTGCCTTTTTGCCCATCACCAGATGTCCACAGTTCCGGCATTCCCAAATGGTTTCGTCTGATTTTTCAAATACCTTTTGCATTTCTATATTGTGAAGTAGGGCACGGTATCGTTCCTCATGAGCTTTCTCAATTTTGGCAACCATTCTGAACTGTGCTGCGAGGGCTGTAAAACCTTCTTCCTCAGCGTCCTTAGCAAAACCCTCATACATATCGGTCCATTCGTAGTTTTCGCCTTCGGCAGCATGAAGCAAGTTAGTCGCTGTGTCTCCTAGCTCACCTAGAGCCTTAAACCAAAGTTTGGCGTGTTCTTTTTCATTGTTGGCAGTTGCTTCAAAGATTGCAGCGATTTGTTCAAAACCTTCCTTTTTAGCGACTGATGCAAAGTAGGTATACTTGTTCCTTGCCTGAGATTCGCCAGCAAATGCTGCCGTTAAATTTTTCTCCGTTTTTGTTCCTTTGATGTCCATAGTATCCTCTCCTTTGTTTCCTTCGTTGATTTATGTTTATTAATTGCTTCGAGGCGTTTCATGTATCCAGATTCCCTAAGCAACTTGATCTTCTCTATTATTTTATAATTATTCTAATTCTAAAATAATGTTTTGTCAAGTAGTATAAAAACAAAAACCAATAAGTACTTTCACCGATGCGTCGTCGGCTGAATAAGAAAAAAGGGGCGTTGTTCCACGAACTACTCAAGTTCGTTTTGCAACCCCCACCCGATAAAGAAATTTAGAATATGACACCTAAAGCGATAAGAATTAAAACAGCTATGGCAATAATCCCTACACCTACGCAACCACCAAAGCCACCAACGGGAGCGCAGCATGCTCCACCCATGCCATAACCCATGCCATAACCCATGCCATAACCCATTCCATAACCCATTCCGTACATCAATTTTTCCTTCCTTCCTTAATTAAAATACGATGCCCATTGCAATAAGCAAAAGAATAATCACAACAACTATACCGATTCCTGCTCCAAAGCCAACACCTGTTCCGCAACCAGCTGCTCCAAAAGCCATTACATTTCCCTCCTATCAAAATCGAAGTAATAACAAGAAGTTAGAATCGAGTTTCGGGGATTACCACCAAAAACCGCCCCAGAATGGACGCCAAAACGGACGGAAACCAAACCCCCAACCCCAAGGTCCAAAACCAAACATAATTATCACCTCCAACTATCCCATTACCATATTATGGAATATGGGCTTGTCTGGTTCGTAATAACAATATTCGCACATAGTTATGGCCCTTTATGTTTGGGAAGTAGTAGTAGAAAATCAAACCCTTGAACACCTGTATTACGCTGTTTCAAGGGTATTTGATAAATTTGAACAATTTAGTTCATCGATGACTACCTTTAATTACCGTCAGGCATTGAGTTACAAGTGAACTATTCAAGTGCAGTGATGCAATAATTGCTCCAAAAAAATCACAAATCAGGTCTAAATCCGTATCCATAAGGCTAGATTGATAAGGTATTTTAGGAGTTAAAACTATATCCAGTAAAAACTCAAATATCTCAAAAAGCGCCCCTAAAGCCATACCCATTGCAGCTATAAATATAAACTCCCGGCTCTTAGAAACACTCCCCTTTGTGAATATCTGTTTTATTAATAAATAACTATAGTATGTAAACGAATATGTACCAAAAAAATGAAGTATTTTATCAAATATTGATGAAGTATTGTAAAGACCTATGTATTCGCCAAATAGACTATGACAAACTAACGTTATAAATACCAATACAACACCATATGTATTCGTATTAATAATGTATTTCCATCCAAAAATAATTGAAAGAGTAATTAAAACAGTAGTAAAAGCCACATCAGAAACATATTCAGAATTACCTTGCTTAAGCATGCCTAAAATTGTTACCGTTTGCAGCACAAAAAATATAATAATTATTGTCTTTAAACCAATTTTGTTCAAATTTTTATACTCCTATTTTTATACTATATTAATTATAGTCCACAGGCACTCTCTGTATTGATCTTCAATAGTGTACGTAATATCAATGACATACCGAGTGCGCTAATTATTATCTCAGCAATTTCGGGAAATGACTTGGCGATGCCCTTTCCATTCGAGCCTCTCCAATCCTCAGTGTTGTCCAATTGAATCAAATTACAAGAATATGAGATTCTTTTTAAGATTTTGTCCCATTTAATGCTCATTATCCACATACAACGCTCTCATCAACACCTTAAGTTAATTTACATTTTTTAACTGGTATTGCTTGGCCATAACTTAGAAAACCTAAATTATAATATTGTAAGGAGGTTTTATGATGTTCGGTATAAAAATGAGAACTAGAAAGCCTAATAGTTTATTCAGTCCTCCTTCGTTATTCATCATTGGCCTTGCTACAGGAGCTGCAATTTGGATAAGCAAAACAAAGGAATGCGAAGAAGATTCATAAGAATTAGAGCCGTCCGAAAAGGACGGTTTTTTTATTATCTTGGGCAGCTGAAAAAGCACCTTGCTGAAAATGCATCGGACCATAAAAAAGAAGACTGCGTTTAGCAGTCAACTTTACTTTCTTTATGGCAAATTCCAATTTGGCGGCATCATAATCCTTGTAAATGACCTTTTACAATTAATTATATCTAAATAAACCAAGTCGTTACTTCTTCAAACGAAGCTATTGCTGGCTGAGGTGGATTTTTAGCAGGGTATCCTATTGCACAACCGTCCAATCTATACTCACCCATAGGGAGATTTAACAAGCCGCAAAACTCACTGTCCTGCTCCATTTGGCTTGTTATTGATACTAGATGGAAGCCAAGTCCGAGCGATGTAGCCTTTAACCACATATTTTCCATACAGTAGGAGATGGACTGGTGCTGTACATCTGGGATACCTTTCTTTTCAGCAACAACAATATAATATGGTGCACTGCCAATACCTAAAGGGCCTTGTTGTGCGGTCATTTCTAAACGTTTTAAAAATCCTTGACCTTGAGTTTGCAGAAATGGATTGGTATTCATCTGCGACTTGAATTGTTCGGCAAGGACAGCAGCCTTCTTTCTAACAATGTTCGCTAGTTGAGTAAGGAGCTGATTATTACGAGAAATTACAATAAATTTGCGCCCATCCTTTCCGGTGTTAGCTAAGGCAGCAAAAGGTGCTAAGATACCTGCTTGAATAATTGCTTCGATATCCTCTTTAGCAGGCATTTCGGCAGTAAACATACGAATTGAGCGGCGGGATTTCAAGACTTCATCCAAATTTTGATCGCTGGGCATTACTATTCCTCCTTGGGCCTTATTTTACTTTCAGTGTCCGCAGGTACGTCTTTGTTTCGTCACTGATCCGGTAGCTCTCAATCGCCTTCTGGATAGCTTTATTGTGCGTCCACTTCTCCAAACGCTGTTCCTGAATATACGGCAAAGACGCTTCATACTGCTTGGCCAATGCCGTTGCGAAATACCAGGCAATCATCATGTTGACATAGTATTCGTCCGACCGGACACCCGCCACAAGCTCAAGCATCTCTTGCTGGAAAGCATCATCGAGATAAAAGCTCATCAGCATTCCAATCCCGAAGCGCACTGTATAGGTCCGGTCGGATAACAGCCAGACTTTGATTTTTTCGAAGAGTTCCGGCAGATGCTTTTTAAATATCTTTGGTGAAATCAAGTCACAGGTTGCCCAGTTGTCTATGTACGGCAGAAACTCATCAATGGCGGCAACAACGGCATTATAATCCTTGATCGTTTCAATCAAGAATCCGTGCAGGTTATTTTCCTCATAATACGCGTGCGGCAGGATTTTAAGGAACTCCAAAGCCTCCGGCCTTTTGGAAAATTCCCTGGCGAGCTTCCGCAGGTCCGGCGTACGGACGCCGATCACGGTTTCCGGGTTCACTGTCGGCATAAGTTTGCTCGCAAACTCTTTGTATTTCAGATCCTGCATCTCGAATAGCCGATGCCGGATCTCTTCTTCAACATTGCTCATATCATTCTACCCTTCATCAACGAATGTTATAATAACCGTAACTAAACTAATCAACCTGATCACATTAACCGAATAATTGCTTAGAAACAAGCCAAGGGCTATTCGCTAGTTTATCTAATCGTAAAACTCCCGTTTCTCCAAGTGGAGTGATTTTCCATTCGTTATTTTACCACAACAAGAACGGATTTGGAACTAGTGTTCGGTTATAATACGGGGACGGCTATTCATCTCGACACCTAAAGAGAATAGGAGTCCTTCTCTCCGGAAAAAGATAAAATTGGCCAGGTGAATAAAATTGAACAGGAAAGAATTTTCCAATAAAGTTTATGAAATTGTCAGAGATATCCCCCCTGGTAACGTCGCCACTTATGGAATGATTGCCTTTTTAACAGGTTACCCACAATGTTCAAGAATGGTTGGGCAAGCATTGCATCATGCTCCGGATTCTCATGATATCCCCTGCCATCGGGTTGTGAATCACCAAGGTCGTTTAGTTCCAGGATGGACAGATCAAAAACGGCTCCTAGCCAACGAAGGTGTTCACTTTAAAGAAAACGGGTGCGTGAATTTAAAAAAGTATCTGTGGGACTTTGTATCAAAGACTTAAAGCACTTATATGTAAACTCGTTCAGCATAAGCTCAGCATCAGGGCTTCAGATACAATAATGTCCAGTGGACATTATTGCCGAGCCGCCTTTCCCAATAGGAATACTTAGCGGTGAAGGAATTGGGAGGGCTTAAAAAATGGATAAATTCGGCATGATTGTTTAGCCTCTAGATGATTATAAGATAGATTTTTGCCTGGCTTCTTCCAGCCAGTTCGGATACTCATTCATCAACAAATCATATAAGTGATCATCGGATATCTGAGAAGGATTTTCCACACTAAAGAAATTAGCATTATCTACATATCGCCCACTCATCGTGTCCAACTCTTCTAAAAAGGTAAAATCACTGGCGGCCAGTCTGGCAAAAAATCTTCCGCCATTAGAAATGACATCTTTTTTAGACTTTCCTATGGCCATGAACTGCCAGAAAATAGGCTCATGAGAAGCTTCGCTAAGTTGTTTTTTAGTATAATCTCGGTCGAAGGGTGCCCCATCTGTAACAAACATAACATAAACCGGCAGATCAGATTGTTTAAATCCCGGAGCATAAAAATCTCTGATCATTTTTATAGCTTTGCCATAATGTGTTCCGCCTTCTAAAGGATACTTTTTCAGAGTTCTGCTTACAAACCCGTCAAAATTGTCGATGGACATATCTCCTGCCTCATGGGCTTTGCTGCCAAAAAGGAACAAATCTATGGACCCATCATCGTCAAATTTGCAGCCTAACGCAAGTATTTTTTCAGCAAACTCCTGCATTTGACCGCTTCTATATAAAGAACTCATTGATCCGGATATATCAAGGCATAGAGCTACCTTGGCACAATGGCTTTCCAAGCCTACCTTTTTGAGAGATATAGTTGCCTTTTTGGCTAACGATAGGATAGCGGGAGCTTTTTGCTCCATCTTCTTCTCTAAGCTAATTTTTCGGGAAGATACCTCAGGTGCAGCAACCGGAGAATTGCTTGTCTGGAGATCATTCTGTAATGTTTCAGCAGTTTTGGCTTCCTCTCCTCCGAAATGTTTCAACAGGGCACTGAGGCCTCCGTCAAAACCGCTGCCAATAACATTGATACGCCAAGAATCCTTGAAATAAAGTTCAGCGAAAATTATAGCTCGTTCCTTATTAAAATTCAGACTAGTAAAATCATATCTTAATTGTTCGCCATTCCTGTCAGCAAACGAAATAAAACCGCTCGATATTTGGGACATTACTCCCTCCCCATCAATTGCAGCCGTAAATACCATAGTTTTAATAGAACTGGGAACCTTATTTAAATCGACTTTAAATCGGCCTTTACCACTACTATTTGTGGTCATCTGAAGGGAATTCTCCGGAGAACTCATTTGGTTGTAAAAAATCATATACCGGTCATCAGAAAGCTGCCTTTTTTCATCGAGACCGAAGCAGCTAATATCGATGGTCATTGCTGAGTTTAGTGCTATCGTTATTTCGATTTCCCGCGCGGATATGTAATCTTGGATTTTTACCTTTTCTCCTTGTATTAAACTCTTCATATAAAACGAGCTCACTTCAGTTGAAGAGTATGCCCTTGCTCCTTTCAAAAGAATTCACCGTTAATCTACCCTCTGTATTTTTTCGTTAATCCTTTTAAGAAATTTCGAGCATATTTATCGCCGCACTCTTTATAATTCTTATGCCCTTCTCTTCGCAACAGCGCTCCCAGTTCTCCTTTTGTTACGATAATTCCTGTTTCGGCAAAGATATCTATCATCTCTTCACTTGTAAGGGAGAGCGCAATTTTCAATTTCTTAAGCAGGATATTATTAGGATTTTCATTGTTCTTAAGCACCGTACTTTCAGAAGACTCTGGTTTTTCATCCTGCTTTCCTCGCTTATATGTAATTAAACCATTTAAGAATGACTCTAACATACTATTTTTGCATCTGATTCTTTCTTCCTTGGATTCCACATCACCCTGATCTTCAGCCGTATCATTATGACGATAAGGGTTCATTGATTTAATGAGCATCTTTTTTACCATGTCTTCCGTTAGTTCAAGGCCGCCAAACTTAAATATCTCGACCATTTCAGTATCTCTTAAATTCAGCGCATATCTTATTCTGACTAAAATATCATTATTATCCATCGTAATCCTCCTAAATCTTCCCTAGACTATCCATTATAGCATGAATATTTGATTAGCAGAGCTGACGATACCGTCACCATCAGAGAGTTTTTAGTGAAATAGTTTTCGATAAAACATAACCTATCGACAGCCCAGTTACTAAAAGGTAACTGCCCCCACCTAAACTTCCGAAGTTTCTGCCTTAACGTATTATGCCCCTCTATTTCCATATACTAATCCAGATAATATGTTAAAGACAGAGGAGTGCACAAAAATTATGACGATAAATCTAACAAATCCAATTACAGAAAATCTGACGATCGAACTGCTTGCGGGGCAAAATGATGATTGCTTTGGTAAGCGTACCGGGTATGAGGTTATTGCCGATGACGAAGTTTTTGCTCTTATTCCCCAAGCTGAGGAAGAGGAAACCGCTCAAATTGGCGAGATTGTAACGGTTAGTTCCTTTGGGTTACCGAGAAGAGCTCAGGTAGTAAGGGTACTATCCGGCTTCGAAGACGACTATACAGATCAACGAATTATAGAAGAAAATGAAGTAATGTACAAAGTTCAAGAATATACCTATAGTCCAGCGGAAGGTAAAAAGGAGTGTAGTTATGAGATTAAGAAAGAGATTTTAAACTGAATATCGAAAAACTCCCAATCAACCCAACTCAAAGATGTGACCGAAACCCTATTCGAGCCTCTTAGCAGCCACACGCCTGGGCATTATAGACGAGCGTTATAATATTCTCAAACTATACCAATATAACTGCAAAATTTAACTGGTAAATCGTTCACTAAAAAGCAACTGAGTACATATCTTAAGAACGTGCGTGAGTTTGCATTCTTTTTACAAAAATTTTACACCAGTTATCTTGAGAATTAACATTATTCCTATAAAATTGATTTAGGCAATCCGTTAAACCTCTTTTAGAAAACCCCATTCCAATTAATTGGTTAAGATAAGGAGGAACTATGTTTCTACATTCCTGTAAAGAACTATCCCAATTATCTCATGAAATTGATCGACTTTGGGTACCCGAACTACGCGCTGCCAGTGATAAGCTGACATTTGGCGCTATTAAGGAAAAAATTCTGGAAATCCTGGGAGATTTATATGGTAAAAACTCCAGGGAATTTAGAGTAGTCAAGCTGACTAATTCGCCGGCCACCGTTGTTAAAGTAGTAAACCATATTATTGAGCGAAACGACCAGAGCTCACCCCATATTAATGTAGTTAACACGTAAGTTATGCGAATAATTCATAGAGTATCAGTAATCAAAAAAGCGTTCTCCTCACTGTTGTCAACGTGAAAGGAGAGCGCTTCTGTTTCATTGTGCCAAGTTGTATGGTTTGGCTGAGTTATCTCTAATTAAAATCTTCTATATGTCTCAAGTATTTGGAGAGTATACCAGACACCTGAGCCTAAACCGGCAAGCAAACCAAAGTAGAGAACTGCAAAAATATTCCGTGTTTCAGGCGATACTTCGTAGAACTCTTTATCGGTTCCTTTCCAGTGTTTATAGATTTGAATACCCCCTAAGATGATGATCAAAACGAGAATTGGATTGAAAGAGGTAATAGTAAAATATATCAAGATCGGTATTCCGATCAACCATAAATAAGGCGAAATTGCAGTAGTTACCCGGCCTCCATCCAGTGGATGAACCGGTATCAAGTTAAACAGGTTAAGAAGGAACCCCGTATAGGACAGTGCTAAAACAAGTTTAGAGCCGGTGGCTAGGTAGAAAAGGAATAATAGTCCCGCAGCTAAGGAACCTGCAAAAGGCCCTGCATAGCCAACTTGAGCATCCATTTTAGCATTGACAGGTGGTTCTTTAAGCTGTATTAAAGCACCGACAAAGGGAATAAAAATCGGTCCTGAGACCGGCAGTCCTACCCATTTGGCCATAATATAATGACCCATTTCGTGGGCAAAAAGTAAGGCGACAAAACCTACGGCATACATCCAGCCAAATGTCCAGGCATAGATCACTATTGTAATAAGCATTGAAAAAGCAGTTGTGCCAAATTTACCGAGCTTTAATAAAACAAAGACAAATTTAAGCTTTGGCAAAACCAATAATAATCCTGCTTTGAATTTTATCAATAGACCTATGATGACAGCAATTACACCGGCTAAACCTTTTTTCTTTTTGGGGGATAGTTCCGGAGGTACATAATCTTGTTGTTCAACATGTAGATTGTTATCCATCTTCTTCTCCACCTCTCTTTTAGCCTCCAAGTTCAACCTAATACCACATGCTTATAATTGACTCTAAATTAGTCTCTAAACTATTTTCTTCCAGGCTATCACTGATAAATACTTTACGCAATAACTCAGAAGGTAGGACTTCATTTTTCCCAAATAATAGCCGCAGTCTATTGCTTTTTTTAACTAATCCAAATAACAAAACAATGGCAGAGATTATCTTCGTATTCCCTCCGCCATTGTTTTACAAACTTTCTTCATTTTTTCATTAAATTAATATTGAGCTTCAATCGTTTTTATCCGCTGATAAAGTTCTTGGTTTACTGGTGTTGCTACACCGTATTTCCCCCCCAATTCCAAAACTGCTCCCGAAAATAGTTCCACCTCGCTGAAACGTCGGGCTTCCATGTCTTGCCGCATGGATGGTTTGCCTTCCGGATTTAAGGTATCTAAGAGATTCAGCCAATAGGTTAAATCCGTCACTGTCAAATTAATGCCTTCCTTTTCAGAAAGAACCATAACTTCTCTCATAGCGGCAATCATTGTATCTCTCGCCGCACCCTCTTTTTGAATCCCGCCATAGTTGCTTTCATACACTGCAACAGTTTGGTTGACACCGACATTGAGCATAAATTTGCCCCACATGCGCCGGTTCATATCTGTTACTGCTTCATGAGGCACTGCCATGCCTTCCAAAAATTGAGCAACCCGTTTCACTCGTTCTGAGATGAGCCCCGGTTCCCCTTCGCCAAAGACCAGCATCCCCATATGGGCATAAGTTAATTGATTGCCAACTTTAACTGCATCCATGCCCTGGGCTACACAGTAAAGAATTTTGTCCATCCCGTAAGTCTGCCCGATAATTTTTTCGCTGCTGATTCCATTCAGTGCTGATAAGATGATCGTATGTTCCCCGACCTGATTTTTAACGGCTTCGACAGCCTCCTGCAAACCATTGTACTTGACGGCAAAGATCAGCAGATCGGCCGGCTCTCCTTTGTCCTCAGGTGTCAGATAATTGAATTGGCAGCGCTCACCATTGCAATAAAGAGAATCCTTTTGATACCTTCGGATTCTTTCTTGGTCAGCAATAATCCTTAAATCCCCTTGAGGCATTCTCTTGCTCAAATGATCACCAAACAAAATTCCTAAGGCTCCTAAACCGATAATTGATACTTTTTTTATCTCCATCACACATTTACCTTTCTCTCTATTAAGTGCATAGGTATATCCCAATACTTCTACACTAGATATTGCGCAAGATTCTGATCAAAATAGGCAATTATCATCGAAATTATAAACGTAAGTTTCTTCTCAGAAGAAAATAAAACCTAGGAACTGCAATTTTTTGAATCCACAGCTATGGCCGGCACATAGCCTGTTTTTTCGATAAGACTTTGACCTTCCGCAGATACAACCCATAGTAAAAAATCACAAACTCGTTCCTTCGTATTCGATTTTAAAGTCACAGCGTACACCGGAACTGTAAAAGGATAGGTTTTGTTGCGTACAGTTTCGGGGGTTGGTTTAATCCCATTAATCGCCAGGTACTTAATCTGCTTGTTTTTAATCATTTGGGTCGCGTAATACATAAAGGTATAACCCAAAGAATTTTTGGCATTTTTATAGCTCGCAACATGACTTATCACCTCGCCCATACCACCCGCATAGGTTTCTTTCGTTGGTTCCAGCATTTTAATGCCCTTCATTACTCTATTCTGCATAATCGTTTGACTCCCAGAATTTTCAGGGCGCTGATATGGCAGAATTTTACTCCACGGCCCGCCAACGTCACGCCAGCGGGTGATTTTTCCAGAGTAAATATCTTGAATCTGTTTTAAGCTTAAATTGTCGACAGGGTTTTGAGCGTTAGTAAAAAAGACAAAGGCCTCACTCCCAATAGGTGTTAAGACAAAATCATCTCCTTTAGCCTTAATCTCTTCACTCTGAGCCTTCGACGGTTCCGCAACAAAAATAATATCAGTCTGACCCGCTATTAACCGCTCGTAGGCTCCGTCAGTTTTGGTGCATTTCACGATATCAAGAGGGAACTTATCGCTGGACACAAAAGCATCTGAAAGATCTTTCCCTTCATTGATATTGCTGGTACTCGTATTGACCTTATAGTAATCACCTAGCCCCTTATAAACCGCTTCCGCAAACGCCGCATAAACCGGATAAGCTGCTGTCGCGCCGTCAAGACGCGGCATGGTATTGAGGTCGGTAAATTGTAAACTGGCTGGTTTACTTAGCTTGGCAAGCCCGTTGTTAACCTTGAACGGGGCTTTCTGCAGCAAGTCAAATTCCGTTAAATCATTGCCAACAGTTGACTTTCCATAAAGCAATTCTGTTGAGCCATTATCAATTACAGTTCTTGTCGCAGTGAGAGAAAAGGCAAGGACTAATAAACAAAGCAATCCTACGGCGCCTTTAAAGTTTCTTGACAGAGAACGGTCTTGCATTTTCTTCAGGTTTCCTTCATATATAAGGATTCCCCCGAGAAACCCGGTATACCCCATAAGTTCTGAGACTGGGATGATGAATCCGAGTCCTGTAAGAGCAAGACCTACATCAAATATGAAAAACACTGGGTTCTTGAGACTATACACTCCCCACCAGCCGGAATTGAAATTACCATGGGAGAAAGACAGGGCCGGAATTGCAAAAATCAAGGCATAAATAATCGGCACAAGGGCTGGAAGATACCTTTCCTTGGCTGAGTCGGGCTTATGCTTGGACAATCTCTCAAAACTATAGCCTACACAACCGCCCACAATCAGCGAGCCAAGAGCAGCAATCATTAAAAGGATCAAATTGTTCCCATCCTGACCAAGCTCATACAACCTTAGTCTCTCCGTGATTGACGAAACAACGATAAGCCCTATTGTAAGCAAGATAGGAACCAAAATCATCTGTGCCGCCAGTGAGGTCCCCAGATAGCGTTTATTAGCCAGCAATTGCAACACTCCTCATTTTCTTTTCTCCCCGGGGAAACAACGTTACATTCGTCATCCTTCCTTCTTCGCCAGATCTTCTTAAGTTCCCTCCCGCCCATCGCTATTTTTGTCAAAATAACAAATGTGACGCCATTACAGGTGATTGGCGTCACATTTGTTATTTCTATTCGTTTCAAATTCAATCCAAAGATAAGTTCTTACAAATTACAATCTCTGAAATGGCTATGATAACGAGAACATTTAAAAGAAACTATTTTTTCTATGCAAGTGAACAGAATAACTAATCCCTTAAATTTAGCTCCTTACTAAGCGAACTCCCATGTCAAAAGCTTTCTGGCAATCAATTGGGAATCGTTCGGCTTTCACTTGAGCCTTGTGTTTGACATTAAACATAGAGGCCTCGTACTTGGAATAATCATCAAATTGGTAGGTATCCGCAGAAATCATGAATTCAGAGGGTCCTCCAAGTAATTGCAGCAAGTTTTTGTTAGGCTGAAAGACATTTTCTTCGTACTTAACTTGTTGCAAAACTTCCTCGGGAACATTCATGGTATAGATAAAACCCGATGCTAACTTACCTTGAAAAACAGATCGATGCCCTTCATTATAGGAAAGGTTGGAAAATAACAGGCGTTCCAAAAAAGCACGTATCTCGGCGGTAACATTCCCAAAATAGATGGGGGAGCCGATGAGGAGGACGTCGGCTGCTAAGACTTTCTCCAGAACATTTTTTAAATCATCTTGTACGGCACAATGTCCGGCGTTCTTGGTGTTTTTCCGTTTACAGGCAAAACAGCTGATACAACCTTTAAAATTCAAGTCATATAAATGTACGATCTCCGTTTGGGCTCCGGCCGACTCAGCACCTTCAAGAGCTTTATGCAATAGTGTAGCAGTGTTCCATGTTTTTCTTGGACTTCCATTGACGGCAATTACTTTCATGGTATCTAGTCACACCCCTGATTAATTATTTTAGTTAGTTAACTAATTATACTCTCAAACAATCAATTGACAAAATAGTTCCGCCGCTGATTTGTCTCAAAGATGAGAACGATGCCTCGCTTGATGAACAACTATTTGCATCTCGTTCCTTGATATTTTTCAAGCTTAGTCTATAATTGGTTTATTATTTAAATCTGAAGTCAGTTAGAGAGGAGCGCTGGTATTGTCTGATAAAAAGGTTCACCTTTTAATGGTGCTGACATCTATTTTTTGGTCGGGTGCTTTTATTACCGGTAAAATAGCCGTAGGAGAATTTCCACCCTTTGCCCTTACATTCTTTCGTTTTCTCTTTGCCTTGCCATTTATTTTCGCAATTCTCTACCTCCGAGAGCCTGGCAACCGCATACCCCGCGGCAAACAATGGCTGCCGCTTCTTCTGCTCGGCTTCATCGGGACATTTTGCTATCACTCCTTATTTTTCACATCCTTGAAATATACCTCAGCTATAAATTCATCACTTATCGGGGCTATGAATCCCATAGTCACAACCTTTTTAGCCGTATTGTTCTTTGCTGAACGATTAACGCCTTCCCGGTTATTGGGTTTAATTTTATCGTTTTTGGGAGTTTTCCTTGTCATTACCAATGGAGACCTGCAATTAATTTCCCAAATGCGTTTCAATAAAGGTGACATTGTTATGCTGGTCGCCGTTTGTTGTTTTGCTGTTTATTCATTACTCAGCCGCCGTTTTATGAAACGATATAACTTATCTCCGCTGATGGTAACTGCTTATACTTTTTTGATCTGCGTAATCATTTCCTTCCCTTTCTTCTTGTGGGAAAAGCCTTCTGCTTATCTAGCTTCAACCTCAGCTAGCGGCTGGCTTTCTATTCTCTATATGAGTATTTTCGCCTCAGTGCTGGGCTATCTCATTCAGATGGTCGCAATTCAACAGATTGGGGCCCCCCGAACAGCTATTTTTGTGAATCTGGTACCGATCTTTACGATTATTCAGTCTGTGACCATCTTAGGCGAATCTGTCACTCTCTTTAAACTTATAGGAGCCGCCATCGTCATTTCAGGCGTTTATTTAACAACACGGCCTGAAGCAAAAAGCAAGTATACAGAAAGCTCTAAGAGCAGCTCTAAAAGTATAGCCTAATTGAAATTCGTTTAGGCTTATTGTAAGGATAAAGTTTTCCGTGAAAACATTAATTGAACTATGAGAGAGATAAAAAATGGAACAATTATTAGCGGGAGCCCTTAAAATCAGCTTCCTTGAATTAATCAGTCTTGTCGGACCGTTGCTTGTCATCGGACTGATATTAGGCATCCTGGAACGTAAAGCAAACCAAAATTTCTTCACTGCCTTTGGCTATAAAGCAATTTTAGTGACTGCCTGGCTGGGCACTCCGGTGCACGAACTGGGACATGCCTTAATGTGCCTTATTTTTGGTCATAAAATTACCGACCTGAAATTACTAAAAATTAATCGCACAAATGGTACCCTCGGGTATGTCTCTCATTCTTATAATCGCAGGAGTATCTATCAATCAGTTGGCAATTTTTTTATTGGCATAGCACCTCTCCTTAGCGGGATTGGCGTTTTGTTTCTTTGTCTGCACTTTTTCTTGCCAAATTCATTTAAGGCCTTTGAACTTTATTGGAAAACAAACGGACTGTCTCAACCTTCTGACCTGACTTTTTTCAAAGAATTCTTCAAGGGCACTCTTGTGCTAATGAAGAGCCTTTTTACCCTAAATCATGTATTAAGCCTAAATTTCTGGATTTTTTTGTTCATTGCCATTTGCATTTCATCTCACATGGCTTTAAGTTGGGCAGACATTAAAGGAGCAACCCAGGGACTCGTTGTTCTTTACTTAATACTTTTTATGCTTTCAATTCTCGGAATCTCTCTGGGTGTTAATACCTACGGTTATGTCGAGAAGGTAACCCATTACACTACCTATATAGTCGCTCTCTCAGAGTTGGCTTTAATCTGTTCTATATTGAGTTTGAGCTTAAGTTTTATTCTGTCTGCCGCCGGAAAAATTAAGTTTTGAACATCACGAAAGATATTTAAAAACAGATTTTAATCTTTCGGCCGCTCATTTAGTGAACTCGTTCAGCTAAAGCTGAACATCGGGGCTTCGGGGACGAAAGCGCCTAGCCCATAACAAATTCTATCGCGCTGAAGGATGAATTCTATCCCTACCGAAGCAAGGTATGGGGATTACTCCCGCTTATAGAAGTGGGAGTCTTACGATTAGATAAATCTATTCAAACACGGAAGGAAGATCCGGCTTCTTCGAATCTGAGCGGCTTTGAAGTGATTGGTTCTACTTATACCGGGGCAAACGTTAATAGATGGTCATAATTTCTGATCGGACAAAAGAGCCGTTGAAGAATGAACGTTTCGTTCGTACTTTAACGGCCCTTTCTATTATTTATAAACCCGGTCATGGAATTCTCTCTATTCAATTCTCTTTATATTAACTATCTTTACTTAACTCTATCTATGGCTTTTAGGATTCCATAGATGATCGCCTGCGGTCTCGGCGGGCATCCCGGGATATAGACGTCCACAGGTACCAGTGAATCAATGCCATTATTTGTGGCATAAGTATCTCTGAAAATTCCTCCGCTGCAGGCACAGGCACCCACGGCGACAACAAGCTTGGGATCAGGCGTTGCTTCATAGGTTTTAACCAAAGCCTGCTGCATATTTCTAGTTCCGGTTCCTGTTACCAACAACATATCAGCATGCCGCGGCGAGGCAACAAAGCTTATCCCGAGCCTTTCCAGATCGTTAAACGGATTATTCAAAGCATTAATTTCGTAATCACAGCCATTACAAGATCCGGCATCGACCTCCCTGATTTGGAGACTTCGGCCAAAAATCTTCTTGATAGTTGCTTGTAAATCACTGCAAATAGTTTCGTAGGAGGTGTTTCCTAAATTATCTTCTTTAATTACAGCAGTCTTATTAACAGATTCATCGTTGTTCTTATTACTTAAAGGCGTATCCCTTAAGGCATTAGTACATAAAGCATGATTATTCAGCGTTACCTTATCCTTTACGGCCAGTTCAAATTTGTTAGTCGTTTGGACTGCACCAACCGGGCAAATCTCCTCGCACTGAATACAAAAGATACACTTTGCGTAGTCGATGCCAATGCTTCGGGCACTTTTATCAAGGCCAATGGCATGAGAAGGACAATGTGAGGCACATTCACCGCAGAAATTACATTTCGCCGTATCTATCTCCGTTTGGCCCAGAAACGAAGCGGGATTAAGGCTTCTATTGGGATAATCCTGCGTCAGCCTTGGATATTTGATAATTTTCTTCAAAGTATTGAACATATCTATCTTCCTTGCTTTTTATAAAATTCCCAGGGTAGCAAAATGACTACAAATCATTTCCGGCATAGGAAAGATTGAAACTCTTATTAATCAGTGGAAAATCCGGGACGATATTTCCCTTAACAGCATGGCAGAGAGCAGGCCAGTTGCAAAAGGAAGGCGTTCTGATTTTATAACGGTAAAGGGTATTATTCTCTCCGGTCATCACCCAGTGAATAGTTTCACCCCGCGGAGCTTCGGTTAGCCCGAAAGCGAAACGATAGGGCTTAACCTCCGCGATCGGTTCACAAACCTTCCCCTCCGGCATCCCTTCAATAGCCTGAATCATTAAGTTTATTGCTTCAAAACACTCTTCAATTTTAGTATTCATCCTGCAGTTGATATCACCATTGTTGTGTTCAGGGACCTTAAATTCCAGGCTCGGATAAGCCGCATAGGGGAACGCTTTGCGAACATCGTAACGTATCCCTGACGCCCGTCCTCCCGGTCCGACAGCATTCAAATCCACGGCTATTTTTGTTTCCAAAATACCTGTGTTTTCTACCCTGTCGATAAACATACTATTTGATTTAATAATATTTACGGTATCTTCAAGTTCGGACCGGATGTTTAACAGCAGCTCTATTAGCCTAGCTTCTTTGCCGGACACGAAATCCTTTCTGACTCCGCCCAGTTTATTGACACTTCTTAAAAACCGCATACCGCAGAGCTCATCGGCGACGGAATAAGCCCAGCCTCTCATCATTTGAAACTGAAAGTTGGCAAAACCGTAACCTGCGTCGAGACAAATTCCGCCAAGATCGCCTAAGTGACTGGTGAGTCTCTCCAGTTCAGCAAAGAGAACTCTGGTATATGCTGCTCTGACGGGAATTTTCATCTCAGAGATTTCTTCAATCGCCTGGCAATAGGCCAGCGAATTGGCAAAGGTCTCATCTCCTGAGATCCGTTCGGCAATGAACAGGCACTTTTCCATACTTTGACCTTCAGCTAATTTTTCAATCCCTTTATGAACATAATACAACTGGGCTTCGAGATTGATGATCGGTTCACCCGCAACACTAAACCGGAAGTGACCGGGCTCGATAATCCCGGCGTGTACCGGACCGACGGGGATCTCATAAACACCTTCGCCCGCTACTTCCTGAAAGCGGATTTTTTCCTGAGCAAAATCTGGTTTCTGACCAACAGCAAAATCCTTGCGCAGAGGATACACTCCTTGGGGCCAATTGCCGTGAAAGACGAGTCGTTTAGCGTCGGGATGCCCAACCGACACAATTCCAAACAAGTCCTGAATTTCACGTTCATACCCTGAGGCAGCATGGACATGATTGCTAATTGAGGGTATCTCCATATTTTCCGGGTCTGCTTTAGTTTTAATCACTAGAAGCATTCCCTCTTCTCTAACCGCAAAGACATAATATACAGCATAACCCGCTTGGAAACTTCGTTCGTCATTGGCAAACATTAAGACGAGCGGACAGCCAAGTTCCTGAATATAGCAGCAAATCTCTTTGATCTTTTCCAGAGGTGCTTCAAGATAAAAGACATTATCCTGTTCCTGCGAAACTTTATCATCGTGGTCGCTGAAGCTGACATGCTTCCCATTATCTTTATCAGAACCCAATGTGACTTGGGAATTATTAGTTGATCCTTTCACAGTCAGCGGAAAGGCGATCTCTGAAAATTGCTGGCCGGAAAAAAACTTGTGAGAAAATTTGCGCTCAAGGTCCCCTTTAAAATTCGATGTCATCACCATTCGTGTCCTCCTATTCCGGCATTCCTCCGGTATACTTTTGAAGTGTACTGCCAGCCCCTCATAAACCTATGTTCCAAGAATGATACCTTGAGCCTTTGTGATGAGTTCTTTTAGATCTCCCGGCAGATAAAGGCCGCTGACTGCAATACCAACCAGCAGAATGACCAGGCAAACGATCCCCGGTAGATTTACTTCACCGGCCTGCAGGTTCTCGTCACCCGGTTCACCATAAAAGATCTTCAGTAACGTTACGGCAATCCCTGCAAACACTGCGGCCAAAAGCAAGACAAAAATCACCCCAACCCATTTGCAGGGACCGCTGAATACAGCAACCACAATGCTTAACTCACTAGCAAAGACACTGAAGGGCGGAGTGCCGGCAATGGCAAACAAGCCCAGCAGAAAGACCGTCCCCGTTACCGGCATTATTTTCAGGACTCCTTTGAGCTTGGAAATCTGTTTGGTGTCATATTTTTGCAAAATATTACCCGATGAAAAAAACAGCATCGATTTGGTCAGAGAGTGATTGATCATGTGCATGAGCCCTCCGAAAACGGACAAGGGAGAGTATAGGCCCATGGCAACAACAATAATTCCCATATGTTCGATACTGGAATAGGCCAGGAGTCTTTTGTAGTCTTTCTGGGTTAGAATGAAGACTGCCGCCGTGGCAATGGATAAAATCCCAATACCGATGAGAAGCCTTCCGGTAAAGCTGCTGCCTCCCTGATTATGATTGACGATAACTGCCGCACGAATAATCCCGTACAGGGCAGTGTTCAAGAGGACCCCGGACAGCAAAGCACTGATTGGGGAAGGGGCTTGACTATGTGCGTCTGGAAGCCAGTTATGCATCGGAGCAAGACCGGCTTTCGTACCAAAACCAATGAGAATAAAAATAAAGGCCAGCCGCAAAACAGAGCTTTTTAGCGAAGATGCCTTAGCATATAAAGCAGTCCAGTCTAAAAATGAGCTACTGTTCAGAACACCGGCTGAGGAGAGATGAAGCAGGATGATCCCCAGTAAGGCTATGGCAATTCCCACCGAACAGAGGATCACATACTTCCAGGCAGCTTCCAAAGCATGTTTATCATTATAAAACCCGACCAAAAAGGCTGAAGATAAGGTTGTAGCCTCAATGGCAATCCACATCAGGCCCATATTTTTCACTGTTAAAGCAAGCACCATTGTGAAAATGAAGGTATACATCAGACTATAATAGAGGCCCAGTCTTTCGCGTTTAAGTTTAGCGTGCTTGATTTCCTCCTCTAAATAACCAAGCGAAAAAATGGCTGCCATAAAACCAATGATCAACACAATGTCCAAAACAATCACACTTAAAGCATCAACGTAGAAGAAACCGTAAGAAGTGTATTGAACACTGCCGTGAAGCAGCACCTCACGATTCAGGCTTAAGGCCAGGATCAGCATCAAACTTGAAGCCCCAACGCTTATGGCATGCCGGAATTGGCTTTGTTTGACAGCTAATAACAACAGGACTGCAATTAAAGGTACGATCAGGAGTAAAATGCCCATCTTTGTATCTTATCCTTTCAGGTTATTCAGTTGATCTGTATCAATGGAATCAAATTTTTCATTGATACGAAACGTCATAACACCCATAATCAACACAAAGGTAAGAAGGTCAATAAAGATACCCAGGTCAACGATAAAAGGCATCCCTTGAGTTGAGTACATCGCGGTGATATAAAGACCGTTTTCGATGACCAAAAAGCCAATGATCTGGCCGATCGCTTTCTTACGGCTGATCATAAATAATAGACCAATCCAAATCACAGAGACCGAGTTGACAAGCTGCATGTTTAAAACGTCCTGACTAATCCCGTCAACCCCTGACAAGGTGAAGTAAGAAAACACAACGAGTCCGCAGCAGAGCAGGACGAGGATAGGAATATTTAAAATGAAGTCTTTTTCAACTTTGTAGCTGACATTCTTATACGTTTTGTTCAACATGCTAGGAATATAAAGAACCTTAAGGATCATGATGAGCAGGCACACCACCAGGAAATCCCACCGCCCCTCGCTCATCAGACTTTGGAGCCCCATGATGCCGGCGGCTAAAGCGATCAGGAACGACTGGATCCGAAAGGTTTTAATGTAGGAATTGATTCTTTTATTAGCCATCAGGACGAAGGAAGATAATAAGATTAAGACCGATAGAGTTTCTAACAAATTAGAATTCACAGCCAAATTAGACATGCTTACCTCCCAGGATCAAAAACTGTAAAACACCTAAAAATGCAAGAATAAAGGACAGGGCGGCCAGATTAGGTATGCTGAAAAGTTTTAATTTTACCGTATTGACCTCAATAATTCCCATGACCAAAGCCAGCAGGATAACCTTTAGTAAATAAATAAGAAGTGAAAGGATCAGAGCCCCCAAACCCATGAACCCAATCATCTGATCTTGGGGGATTAAAATATTCACAAACAACGTCATAAAAACAAGCTGTTTAACTGCGGCACCGTATTCTAATAGGGCCAAATGTCTCCCGGAATACTCCAGAATCATTGCCTCATGAACCATTGTTAATTCCAGATGCGTTGCCGGGTCATCAACCGGTATGCGGCAGGTCTCGGCAAGGATAATAATTAATAAGGCCAGGCCGACCATGATATAGACCGGATGGGCTAAGGGAAGCCCAACTTTCTGAACTGTTTCCATGATCTGAGGCAGCGAGGTTGAGCGGGAAATAAGGGCAACCGTGAACATCGAGATCAGGATAGACGGTTCAATGAGTGCAGAGATCATGGCCTCCCTGCTGCTGCCCATTCCGCCAAAGGTACTTGCCGTGTCCAGAGCAGCAATCATCAGAAAAAACCTGCCGAGGGCCAAAATGGAAACAACCATAATAAAATCTCCAGGAATTTGCGGCGGCAGAATCTTCGTAGTAACAGGAACAAGCAGGGCCGCAGCCAGGGCCGTCGCAAAGACAATATAGGGAGTCACATGAAAAATCCACGAAGAAACGTTCGAAACGACGGGCTTCTTTTTAACAAGCTTGTACAGATCAAAA
Organism: Desulfosporosinus sp. SYSU MS00001; assembly: GCF_049943955.1. Lineage (NCBI taxonomy): Bacteria > Bacillati > Bacillota > Clostridia > Eubacteriales > Desulfitobacteriaceae > Desulfosporosinus > Desulfosporosinus sp. SYSU MS00001. Next base: position 134,353 of record NZ_JBNFTW010000003.1, on the reverse strand, counting down.
TACATCTGAAAAACTGAAGCACCTTTTCTTTTTTGGCTCAAGGCCTTAACCTTTTTGATCAATCCGTTAACGAAAGGTGCAACGAGTAAAATGACTAATAATTGAATCAAGAGGTAAACAATACTGTTCACTGCGCAATCTCCCCCTTCCTAACAAACTTTAATCCTTAAGCAAAGCGGTTATATAACATTAGCAACAAGACCATTGCAAAAATGTACAAGAGATAGTTGTGAATACTGCCGGTCTGAACTCTAAACTTTGTCCTCTTGGAAAACCTGAGCAGCGCCCTATAGAGAGGTTCATACAGGTAATCTTCAAAAATTGAAGTAACGGTAGTGGAATAAATAATCGCTTCCGGATGATACCGCGAATCCCCTTCAACAATCGTTTTGCGGATCGGCCTGAATAAGGCTCTAAAGACAATCTTAATCGGTTTGGAAAAACCTGTAGCACTATATTGCATGCGGGAATTCAAAGCCTCAAAGCCACAATCCCAAGTCCCGTATTTACGCTCGATGTATTTTCCACCTACAATTCTAATCACGATGAGCGCAAGAAGAATGATAGCGCCCAATGCGAGGATAAAAGCAAGGGGAGATATGCTGTTGACTGAGATCGTTAAGGGGTAATAGGCCAGCAAAAACCCTCCTTGAAGCTGACCGTAGATGGAACCGCCGCCTAAACTAAAAACGACCTTGTCCAAAAGCTTTATCATCGTTAATGGAAAAAGGCCAATGCCCAGGCAGAGGGCTGCAAGTATTCCCATCCCTAGCGTCATCGTTGCCGGAACATCTTGAGCTTTAGCTGCTTGCTCGCTTCGGGGCAGACCTAAAAAAGATATGCCGAAAAGTTTGACAAAACAAGCTGCAGCCAAAGCCCCTGTCAAAGCAAGTGCCGCCACAGCTAAAACAGCTAAGAAATTCAGTCCGATATGTTCAGGAAGGATATTGGCAAAAAGTGATTGATAGGTCAGCCATTCACTGACAAAGCCATTGAATGGGACAATAGCCGATATTGCCAGCGAAAAACATAGGACAAACAAGGCTGTCAGCGGCATTTTTTTAATAAGGCCGCCTAAATCCTCAATATTTTTAGTATGGGCTGCGTACTGAATAGCACCGGCACCGAGAAACAAACCGCCTTTAAACAACGTATGGTTAAAGGTATGCAAAAGAGCTGCCGTCAGGGCCAGCCCGCCGACAATTTGATGATGCTGGGCAAAGGCGATAAAAGAAACACCCAAGCCGATCAGGATAATCCCGATATTTTCCACGCTGTGAAAAGCTAAAAGCCGCTTGATGTTATGCTCCATCAAGGCATAGGCCACGCCGAGAACGGCAGACAGAATGCCGAGGATTAAAATCACAATTCCCCACCAGGTATTTTGGATACCCAGATAACAAAGCACAAAACGAACCAGTCCGTAAATCGCCGTCTTAATCATGATGCCCGACATCAACGCCGAAACATTGCTGGGAGCCGCCGGGTGGGCGTGAGGCAGCCAAATATGCAGCGGGATAACACCGGCCTTCGTTCCGAAACCAATCAAGAAGAGCACAAACACAATATTTTTAACTATCCCAGGGGTTGCCATCGTGTTTGCGTTTAACGCAAAGGACTTTGTATAACTATAAATGATAACAAACCCAATGAGGAGCAGGGCTGTGGCTATATGAGTCATGACGATATACACTGTCCCTGCTTTGGTGTTTTCCTCTTTCTCCGCTTCGAAAACTACTAAGAAGTAGGAAAACAGAGACATGGCTTCCCAAAAAATGTAGAAGCAAACTGTATTGGCTGAAGTCAGGACTCCAATCATCGCAAGAATAAACATTGTATATAACAAATTAAAAAGTCCAATATTTCTTTTTCCGCTGTAATGGGAAAGATAGCCGATAGAATAGACGGAAACGCTGAACACTAAGACAGATAGGGCCAAAACAAAATAGGCCGAAAGGTTATCCAGGTTCATCTCTAGAGATATGAACGGGATAGCGGACGATAGGTTAATCAGTTTAAGTGGGTTAACTGCAAACAAAATTTTAGCCACAGCAGCGGCTCCTCCCAGACCGGAAGCGACAATACAGACGGCATTTACCATGAAGCTGCCGGTCATACCAGTTTTATCCGGTTTCCTGAAGAAATAGATAAGAGCCGAAGCAGCGGCACCCAGTACATACAATAAAACAGACATCAAAAATAAATTGCGAACATATAGCTCCATGAATAATTAGACCTCCAAAAATTTACGGATTTTCTCTTAGTACTTAGCAAATCCCCTTCCAGAAATTTTCCCAAATCTCTTCCAAATGAACTGTAACATTTTCAGCTTGATAGATAATGACGCTTGATAAGATGCCATGAATCAAAGCCATATAGGAAATAGCCACTGTTTCCGGATTTTGATTGCGAATAATCCCCTCCTTCATATTGGCCCGAATGATATCTTTGACGATTTGAAAGCGCTCCTCAGATAAGGTATGTATTTTGGCAATCAACGTTTGCGCAAAGGCTTGCGGCGGAAACAAAAGCAGCCTTTTCCAAAAATACAGCTTCGTTTGAGATCTATCATAATAATTCAAAATCATAAAAAACATGCTTTTTAAATCCCGATAGTGCTCATTGATTTCTAAAAAATATTGATTGATCTCTTGATCAATCACCTCATACAACAGCTCTTCTTTACTGGCAAAATGAGCATAAATAGAGGCCTTTTGTATCCCAACTTCGCTTGCCACTTCGGATAAGGAAAACTCGTTTCCTTTATAAGCAAACAATTTGAAGGCAGAATCCATAAGTCTTTTCTTTGTTTCCATTGCAGCAACACTCCTGACTAATTGCCTACCAAACGTTAGGTAGTCCTGCAAAGTATAGTCTTTGACCTTTATTCTGTCAATGTAGTCGCGATTAATTTTGCTAATAACTCAATTAATGCCTCATTTAATATAAATAACATGATTAAAGCCTTGTTCGGAAATTTTATAAACTAATATGTCAGTGAAGCGGGAGTCTTACCATTGGATAAATAACGGATACTCTTTCAGACATTCGTTCTTAATTTTAGGGAATAGCAGAAAGGTTCAGCCTTTATTATGGCTTCCACCTGTTTTGTGATAAACTAATTAAAATCAAAACACATAAAGGAGGCATTTTCATGTCACTACCTGTCTATCTGAAGTTTTTAGAAACCAGTGATCCGGACTTTGCTCAAGCGATCGAAAAGGTTTTTGCGTCTGCCATGACACCGGGGGCTTTAGATCAAAAGACAAAATTATTGATTGCTCTCGCTTTGGATGCTGCTCATGGAGCGAGTCAAGGCGTATCATCAATTGCCAATCAATTAAGGGCCCAAGGAACTAGTGATGCTGAGATTGCCGAAGCTCTAAGGATCGCTTATTTCGCTTTTGGAAATTCTATTTTAGTAACATCCTCAGCTGCGTTTGCTAACAATGATAAGTCCTGATCAACAAGTTCGCTTTAGCTATCTGAGTGAATTCCTTCAGCTCGCGCTTGCTGTGAAACAAGAAACGGAGATAAGCCGGAAAGTTAACCAATAATTTAATGATAGGAGTCTAACTATAAAAGAGGAAGATTAGATAACCTAGTCTTCCTCTTCAGCTATTTTATTCAGGCACTATGAAAGTCCAACGAAAATTGCCGGATCCATCGTAACCTTTTCTGATGAAACTATTATTAAGTTGAAGCAAATATAATGAGTCAAAAAATGAGTGAACTCGTTTAAAATGGGAGCCACTTCCACTTGAAGTGGAAATCTTACAATTGGATCAAATATTAGTTGCCTAAAGAGTCAATTTTAGTTAGTATTGAGATTATTGACGACCGTAAATTTGATCTATGAAGGGGGTTAAATCCTTGCATGACTTTCTGAAATCAATTCAAGAAAGGGTTTTATTATATGATGGCTCTAAAGGAGTTATGCTCCAAAAGAAAGGCCTAACCGGACATGAGGCTTCCGAAGAGTGGAATATATCACATCCGGACGTTGTGAAAAATCTCTATACTGAATATCAGCATGCCGGTTCAGACATAATTCAAACCAATACATTTCCGGGCAACAAAATTACTCTGGGCAAACATGGCCTGGAGGACAAAACCTCTGAACTTGTGGCAGCAGGCGTTAAATTAGCACGGGAGACTGTAGGCGACCATACCTATATAGCCGCATCGTTGGGCCCTACCGGTTCAATAATGGAACCTGCCGGTGATTTAAGTTTTGATGAAGCTTACAACGTCTTCCAAGAATCCTTAAAAGCCATCGAAGATGCCGGAGCAGACCTTGTGAACTTTGAGACCTTTATTGATTTAAATGAATTAAGGGCAGCCATTTTGGCAGCAAAAGAAACAACAAAACTTTCAATTATTGCTTCGGCGACCTTTGAAGCCAATGGACGGACAACCTTTGGTAATTCACCGGAAGCCTGTGCCATCGTCTGCCAGTCCCTCGGTGCTTCAATCGTTGGGGCTAATTGCTCAGGTGGTCCGGAAAGTTTAATTGAACCTATAAAAAGAATGTATTCTGTTGCCTCCGTTCCCCTTTGCGTAAAACCTAACGCCGGCATGCCGGAACTCATCAAGGGAGAGCTGGTTTATCGTCAAACACCGGAACAATTTGCCTCCTATACAAAAGATTATCTAGAAAATGGCGTCCGGCTTATTGGCGGATGCTGCGGAACTACTCCGGAATTTATTTGCGAACTAAGAAAATCTCTTACTAGCCTCCAAATCCCGGAAATCAACCTAAAATCCGCACCGACCCTTGCGTCAGCCTTTAATCATCTCGTACTTTCCCCTGACCAGGAACACACAGTTAAAAGACTATCTCAAGAAGAGATGACTTCAGTAATTGATGGTAACTTCTCCGGCTTAGCCCGCGAATGTCGGTCCGATGCTTTTGATTACCTCCTGCTGGACTTTGGGGATATCCAAGAAACCTTTGATATTGAGGATTTCGCTGGTCAATTTGGATCATTTATTAGAAAACCGGTGATAATTAAAGCCAAGTCTCAGGAAATCATTGAACAATTCCTAAGATATTATCCCGGAAGAGCAGGAGTTGTTCTTTCTGCGGACTCCAGCATCTCGCTTTCTCCCTTGCAGCATTATGGTGCATTAATCGTCAATGACAGCTTAGAAGAGGCTGATTAGAAACTTATCTCTAAAAATCCAAAGTGAGTGGTAAATAGCCAAAGGCGTTCTCGCATAACTAGTATAGTGGAGCGGGAACGCCTTTATTAAAGGATTAAGCAAACGAAAGTGGGAACTCAATGAGGGCGCCAACAAGTTTGGGCAGTCCCTTTAGCCAGTAGAACCTATTTTTCATGGAGAAAATGCTCCATCACAAATTCTTTGAAACGTTTGGCGGCAGGTGAAAGGTATCGTCCCTCAACCCAGGCCATTCCTATGACTCTCTGGCACAGGGGTGCTGACACATGGACTTGGGATAGTCCGCTCATATCAAAGGCCTTGACCTTGGGAATAAGGGCAATCCCAAGTTTTGCCGCCACTAATCCCATAATCGTTCCAATCTCTTCACCCTCAAAAGTTACCTTGGGGGTGATTCCAGCTTCCTGAAAAAGTCGATCAATAATCTCTCCTAAGGATACATCTTTTTTAAAAGCAATGAAAAGTTCTTCCGATAATTCGGCAAGCTTAACCGTCTTTCGTTGGGCTAGAGGATGTTCACGGGGAACAATAAGAATAATCTCTTCAGTGAACAACCGAATCCAATGAACATTTTCACGGGCTATAGGCCGAGCACAAAAGCAGAAATCAATATCCCCAGCTTCTAATTGATCTAAGACTTGACTCGTTAAATTTTGGTAAAGCATGAAACGGACCTCTGGAAAGTTTTTGCGAAAAGATCCCAGTAAGTCCGGGACAAGATTCGAACCCTGAGAATGGATGAATCCCAGAGAAACACTTCCTTGAAAAGGATCGATCAAATCCTCAATTTCCTGCTGTCCTAAGGTAATCTCCTGAATCGCGCGGTTCACTCGATTTAGAAAGATCCTGCCATAGCTATTTAGAACTACAGTGCGTCCCTGTCGTTCAAACAAGGGAACACCCAGTTCCCCTTCAAGTCTGGCAATCGAGCGACTCAACGCCGGCTGGGAAAGATTCAGGGTCTCTGCGGCTTTTGTAAAATGCTGTAGTTGAGCTACAACTTGAAAATATTGAAATTGTGTCCATTCCATGAAAATCGCCTCTCCGAAATCATCCGAATTACCGTCTTATTATTCATTACCGATAGTTATTAATTTAATGCAAATTATAAATTAGACGTAATAAGGTGTCAAGGTGTAGGATAATAAGCGAAATAATTATTGGAGTGAACGTTCATGAATGAAATACCTTATATTAAAAAGGGAACGAAAACCTTTCGCAGAACAACCTTAGCCATGTTTTTCGGTGGTTTTAACACCTTTGCCATTATGTACAGTACACAACCGCTACTGCCAGTGTTTTCCCGGGAATTTCATATCTCCCCGGCAATAGCAAGTTTATCCCTTTCTTTAACAACCATGGCGCTTGCCATTAGTATGCTTTTTGTTGGATCCTTGTCAGAAGTCAAAGGGCGTAAGCCGCTGATGATTTTTTCTCTCGTCTCGGCTTCGGTTTTAGCCATGTTCACCGCTTTTGTGCCAAATTATCATATGCTTCTTCTCTTTCGCGTTCTTCAGGGCATCGTACTGGCAGGTTTGCCCGCTGTAGCCATGGCTTATCTCAGCGAAGAGATTGAACGTGGGGACTTAGGAATTGCCATGGGGCTCTATGTCAGCGGAATCTCAGTTGGTGGGATGAGCGGACGGATTATAATTGGAATCTTGACTGATCTCTTCAATTGGCGAGTGGCCCTTGGCGCCGTTGGTATTTTAAGCGTTCTGGCCAGTTTGCTTTTCTGCTATCTCTTGCCGCCATCAAAACATTTTCAACCACGCCCACTGGAAATTAAAATGCTGACAAAATCCATGATTGACCATCTAAAAGATCCCAGCCTTCTTTGTCTATATGGAATTGCCTTTTTTATTTTAGGAAGTTTTGTAACACTTTATAATTATATCGGATTTCAATTAATGGCCCCGCCCTATTCCCTGAGTCAAACCATCGTTGGGTTTATTTTCATCTTATATATTGTCGGCACGTTTAGTTCCACTTGGATGGGCCGTCAGGCAGATATACACGGCCGAAACAAAATGCTTTGGATTGGATTATTGCTTATGGCTTTAGGAGCTTGTCTCACCCTACAGACATCTTTGGCCATTAAAATCCTCGGGATTGCATCCCTCACCTTTGGTTTTTTTGGCAGCCATTCTATCGCCAGCAGCTGGGTTGGCCATCAAGCCCTTCGTGACAAAGCCCAAGCCTCGTCGCTCTATCTCTTTTTCTATTATGCAGGTTCGAGTACGGGAGGAACCGTCGGTGGTACCTTCTGGCAAGCATTTGGCTGGGGGGGCGTGATTAGCCTAATTTTAGGTTTCGTAAGCTGTGCTTTCCTGTTGTCACTTTACCTGAACCATGTTGCTTCCAAACACCAACAGCTAAAGACGAATCTTACTTCCAGAAAACAAACAGTTCATGTGTGAAAAAGTAGTCCACACTTTTACCTATCGGAGCATATGATGGACTAGATGTATTCTTTGATAGGGTGAAGATAATGATAGACATCAGTGTCCTTATAGTAATTATTTATAGTATCGTAGAAACTTTGGAAAAATATGGAGTTAGCCGAAAAACAGCCCATCTCTTTGCGATCCCTTTGGGCCTTATCAGCAGTTTTTTGCTTTTACAGGGTACTATAAAGGAACGTCTCCTCGAAGGGTTATTAATTGGGTTTGGGGCTGTCGGGGTATGTGATACCGCTAGTAACCTTTTGGACCGGGTAAAGTCAAAATTGCTTAACAGTTAGTCCCTATACCGACTCTGACGAGTCGGTTTTTAAATTCATAGATAACGACCCATCTATTCCAAGAATAGATATAAATAGAGAACGTCAGATCGTCAAAATTAAACGATCTGACGTTCAGCGTATTGAATAGTTTAAAGGGAAACGTCCAGGAGAGTATTTACAATCATTCAGATATATAAGGCTGGACATAGCTTTCTTCAAATACCCCATTCTTCTTAAGCTCTGCTCCCCAGTAATATTTATTGGCAAGCTTGACAAAGGATTTCATCATGATTCTTGAAAGCATCGTCTGAGTCTCAGGCTTGGAATATTGATCCAGAAGATCTCGACTGAACTTGCCTGTTTCTCCAAAGACTTTGCCGATGTCAGAGATTCCATTCAGTACTTTTTTAGTGCGGGAAGAATTTAATTCTTTCGCCAGTCCGTCACAACCGCCTTTAATAATGGTTCCTAAGTATTCCCCTTTTAAGAGAGAAGTTACCTTCTCAAGATATTTCTCCAATGCCCGAGCGTGTATGGCCTCTCTAAACCCAAATTGCACTAGAAATCCTATCTTCTTATTGCCGCAATTCCCACATAAAGGTTCCAGTTCTTCAATCAATTCCTTAACACCTGCCGGCATGGAATAAGAATACAAAGGAAAGGCCAGAAATATATACTCCGACTCTTGAATTATGCTTACAGCTTCCTTCACAGATTTTAATTGATTAAGTTTTAACACCCTGGACCCATTACCCAGTGTCTTCTCAAAGCCTTCAAGAAACCCATTCACCATTAGCTCTGTATTACTTTTCCCAAGCTTTGGTGATCCGTTAAATACTGTTAATTGCATAAGCGACCTCCTCAGGACTATTGTTCATCGTTTTCGTAAAAAGAAACTTACGACTGTTACTGCTCCGGAAGACCTTTTCTATGATTTCGGCGCTGACCTGATCATAATCTTCCGAATGGTCAAGAAGCAAGGCAATTGCCGGATACTTCTCATACCTGGATATATGCTGCATTCTATCATTCTTAACATACAAAAACGGAAGCACCAGGGGCAAGCATCGTTCTTGTACACCTTTCAACAAACTGCTGATAAAACCCATAATAATAGGCGAAGCAAATAGTACAAAATCCGCTTTCAAATATTCCTTTAATATTTGGGGACCATCATCGTTAAAAATACATTTACCGGGGGTTTTTAGCCAACAAGAATAACAACCAATACAACGGTTTATTTCCATTTCCTTTAGATTTAACACAATGGTATTATGACCATTCTGTTTCAAATCAAGAGCCAATTCCTGAATGTATTCCTCGAACCTCTCGTTCTTTGCTTTTGGGTTTCCATTAAGTATCAGCACTTTCATAGCCCACACCCTCCTATAATCCTTATTACGTTCCTCTATGTATTTTTCTTTTCTAAAACATCCCGAAAACATGGCATCATAGTCAATCTCATTCTTTAGCGAAGCCATTTGTCAGGGATCTTATCGTCTCCTGGCACCATTTAATCCTTGCTTCAGAATTGTATCTTCCACAACTAAGGGTCGCCAGCCAAAGCGGAAGATTTTTGCTGTCTTTTACCTGCTCATCTGCTTTCAGAATTTCTTCCATCTGCAAATAGTCAGCAATAAGTTTCTCGTGCTTTACTTTTTCTTCCTCAAGCTTCTCGATGATAGTTTCCTGAGGCACTTCAGAGGAAAAGAATAATTTAAGAAGAAGCTCATTCCTCCCCATGATGCTTTGAACCGGTTCCAAAAGCCAGACATCCAATTCATGTTTACCTGCTTCAGTGATCGAATAAACATTCTTCAGGGGTCTTCCTTCGGTTTGTTCCGTTTCCTTAACAACCAGCCCTTCTTTCTCCATCTCCTTAAGTACAGGATAAATCCGTGCATAATTTTCATTCCAAAAATGGGATATGGAAGAATCGCAGAACTTCTTAATGTCATATCCAGAACAAGGCATTATGTTTAAAACACCAAGAAGTGCATATTTAGTTTTATTAACTGTTGCCATAAATTGCTCACCTTACCTCATAGTTTTATACAAGTATAACCATTATATATAACCGTGATATATATAATGGTATTATATATTGTAAATATATTTTTCATGTGAGTCAATATAAGCCAAAGAGATTTTTTCTGATAGCTTAGTATTACCCTTTAATAGTTTCATTTTCGTAAGAGTAATAATACAAAGGTTCACAGGCAAACATTTAATAATAAAACTATATTTAGGGCAAAAAAAAGCCCCTCATGGTGAGGGGAGTAAAGGAAGGACGACGGAAGAAAAGTGAGAATATGTTAACCGCTTAGCGGATAACAGTTTTTTGCCTGCTTCGGTATCAAAACCTCAAGCTCTTGCCTTTATCATAGATTATTTTTGTTATAGTTCCATGAACTTTAATTAAAAAATATGTTAAACCTAAAGAACATCTTCTGATATGCAACTATGCAAAAAAAGCCCCCTCAGCATGGAGGGGTAAAATGAAGGGGATGTAAAGAGTAGATTAAACATTTTTAGATCTTAACCCAAATATTTTTTTACTGCTGCAGCTGTGTCATACTTGTCATTGCCGCTCAAAAGCACCTCGTTTGGATGTCCCGTCGTAGGTCCGCCAACCACAATCAGTGTTGCTGCGCTCATGGCAGTCTTGGGGACAGAATGATCGTCCGGTCTCACAAATAAGGCACAATTTCCATTTTTAACAGCTACGTCGTTTCCTGCCCAAAAGTCTTCCTTTGTATATAATAAGACCGCTATATCTAAGCCCATATTGTCACTCCTCTTCCATAAGCCTGCGTCTTCATTCACATAATCCTGATCGACAAATACACCTGCCAAATAAATATTGTTATTATATTGATAAATATGGTTTGGTGCTTTTTGGCCATTTGACCAAGCATAGGTTTGAAAATATTTATCTGCCTGAATCGCCTTCACAACCGCATAGGATCCATAGACGCCCGTTAGAAACTGTCCGCCCAATCCATCTTTCACGCCATTGAAATAGTCTTGGATAGTGGTCATATCTCCAGCCTGAGCATCATAATCAACTGCAAAATAGATCGCCGTTCCCTTGGGAGCACTGAGAAACTCAGCTTCTATAATGGCTTGTTTGGCATCAGCGGCCCCTTGGTTATAGCTGAAATAACTCTTATTGATTGGATTGGACTCCCAAATAAAGAAGATGGCTAACCCGGCCGCTTGAATTAATTTAACTTCATCAGGAGTCAGTGATTTAGCCCAGCCTTGTTTGTAGCCAAGGTATCGTCCAACCGCTAATACTCCCGCTATTTTTAAGCTTTGAACATTGGTCAAATTTAACCTTGTAGCGCAGTCAATTCCATTCATCTTTCACCCCTCCTTTCTCTTTCGTTAAAGCAGCATTGGCAAGGATATCACTGCCTGCTCCAGCGCAGAAAAGGTTTCTGCACAGTAAGTTACGCTCGTTTAAAACCAATAGTTACAACTTCAAAGGCGAAAAAGGGAGACGCATACTTTAGTGGACTATTGACAAAATGGACTTCGTTGATAGTATTTATATAGCTAATCATGCCAGCGAATTTTTAGACCTCTGCAAGTCCAGCACTTTAACTTTTTAATCAAATTTTAATTTTTATCAAATTATCCTTGAAGTTTTCGAGGTTAGAATATAAACATAGTCAGTTGCGGCACCACCGACATACATTGAAATTTTGCAAAGAGGTATTCTAACAGAACACAAGGAGGAATTCTTAAAATGACAACCCTGGAACAAGTCGAAAAATTATGTACGATGGCAAATATTAGTTATGAAGAAGCCAAAGCTGCCCTCGATGCAGCAAATGGAGATTTGCTGGATGCCATTATCTATTTAGAAAAACAGGGAAAGGTTTCTGCCCCGACCGGTGGCGGTTATTACAGCAGTGAAAAAACGATTGACCCCAATGCCGAGACTTATCAAGACAATTGTTGGGGAAAGCAGCATTATCACCAACATCATCATTGTCACAACGGAAAAACCTTTTTCTCCGTCATAAAAAAAATCGGGGAATTTTGCCTGAAAATTATCCGCAAAGGAAATACCAATTCCTTTGAAGTGCTTAAGGGAGAGGAAGTCAAAGGCGCTTTCCCGGTTACGGTACTCGGCTTGCTCTTGATCTTCGCTTTCTGGGTTACCATTCCACTGCTTATCATCGGGCTCTTCTTTGGTTTACACTATCGCTTCAATGGACCTGACTTAGGCAATAATACTGTCAATAGGGCAATGGATAGCGCAGCCGACGCTGCCGAAAATCTCAAGAAATCTATTAACATCTAAGTCTCTAGAAAATTCGAGAAATGACGTGAGGTTTCATGAGTTCTAAAATATTGATTATTGAGGATGAGGAAAAAATTGCCCGCTTTATCGAACTGGAGCTCGGTTATGAGGGCTATATCACAACAAAGGCCTTCGATGGCAGAACAGGGCTTGAACTCGCCGAAACAGGCGAGTTCGACCTTGTTTTGTTAGATGTTATGCTGCCAAAATTAAGCGGCATGGAGGTCCTGCGCAGACTTCGTCGAACCTCCTCCGTTCCTATCATTATGCTGACAGCTCGGGACAGTGTGATGGATAAAGTGTTCGGACTTGACAGCGGAGCGAGCGATTATATCACGAAACCCTTTGCCATTGAGGAGCTATTGGCCCGAATCCGTACCGCCCTGCGCAAAACAGCGATCGAAAATGCCGAAGTATTGTCCGCCTCCGGCCTGTTGCTGGATACCGGCCGTCATAAGGTTACGATGGAGGGGACACCTATCGACCTGACAAAACGAGAATTTGATCTTCTGCACTATCTGCTCAAAAATAAGGGAATGGTCGTTTCGCGGGAAGCGCTGCTGGAGAATGTCTGGGGCTTTGATTTTACGGGGGAAACTAACGCTGTTGATGTTTACGTGCGTTTTCTTCGCGGCAAAATTGATGAGGTCTTCAATGTCAAGCTGATTCATACTGTTAGGGGCGTGGGATATGTGATTAAGGATGAAAAATGAATCCCTAAATGATTCCTCGAATTCTTCCAGTAGTATTAGTACCCGAATCCGTTTTTCCATCGTCTGGAAGCTCAACATAACCTTGTTTTTTCGTATGCTGGGACTTTTTCTTGTCCTGGATATATTTTTATGTCTGCTGGCAGCCGCAGGCTTATTTATACGCGCCGAACAATCTGTGACATCGGCAGCACAACTAATCGCCGAATCAGGTTTACCTACTCCGGAGGCGGAACAATGGCTTGCCATCAATGAATGCAGTATAGCTCCCCCAACGGGAGAACCTAGAGGTATCCAAATCCCCCCGCCTTTGAAGGCTTACTTCTCAAAACAAACCGCCTCAGGAATTCGGAGTATTGACCTGCCGAATTCCAAAGGCTTAACTGAATGGGGACAATTTTTAGGAATCACTTATAATGTGACCATTAAAACCGGTGATCAGTCTTTTCGAATATCTTTCAACTTGCAAAATACACTTCAGATCCTTGTCGTAATGTTTGCCATAGTAGTAATCCTTGAGCTTTTGATGCTGATGCGTAGCATTTTTACGGGTGCAAGAATAATCCGCAATACCTTCCGACCAATTCAGGAATTAGCTCAAGCAGCCCGAAACCTGAGTACAGAAGGCTTTTTTTCTCCAGGACAGTTGGAAGTTCTAGCCGGCAAGTTAGATGATATTAATGCCACTCGTCTCGACACAAGAATCTCTGTGGAAGATACGCAAAGCGAACTTAAAACCCTCGCAGCGGCCATCAATAGCATGCTGGACAGAATCAACGAATCCTATCGTTCCCAAGTACGGTTCGTCTCCGATGCTTCCCATGAATTAAGGACACCAATTTCGGTTATCCAAGGGTATGTCAATCTCCTGGATCGTTGGGGAAAAAACGATGAAAAAACGTTGCAGGAATCTATTGATGCTATCAAAGATGAAACTGCGAATATGAAGGGCTTGGTAGAACAGCTTTTGTTTTTAGCTCGAGGGGACAATAATACGATGGCTCTGCAAATTGAGCAATTTGAGCTATCTGCCCTGGTCGAAGAAGTACTGCGGGAGACGCAGATGATTGATGAAGGCCACGATTATGCTGCGAAAATTACGACAGTTTTGATTAACGCGGACAAAAGTCTTATTAAACAAGCCCTGAGGATACTGATAGATAATGCAATGAAATATACTCCCACGGGTAAAAAAATTATAATTTTAGTTTCCAATTCAGATAATCTGGCCCGCCTGACCGTTCAAGATGAAGGAATAGGTATTGCCCCTGAAGCAGTCCCCAAGATCTTTGACCGTTTCTTTCGAACCGATGAATCCCGCGCCCGAGCCACTGGCGGAACGGGGCTGGGCTTATCGATTGCTAAATGGATTACCGAACGTCATGGCGGGCACATGGAAGTTTTAAGCAGACAAGATATCGGCACAAGGATTTCTATTGTCCTTCCGGCTGGATAATACAAGGGACAGCTTCTGTTTAAAGTACAGAAGCTGTCCCTTATTGATTATAATTGGGTGTATTAAATAAACATATCGTATCTTGAGCTAAGAATTAATTATCCAGGAAGAAATTAATCCGTGACCTCTTTGTAACTATCACCATGAGAGATAAACTTCCAGCTATCACCTTTGCCTAAATCCACTTCTTGTCCCACCGCCTGAATTCTTCGCTCAATACAATAACGGCAATCCTCGGGATGATCATCGCCGCAAATCTTATTTTCATAAAGTGCGTACTGTTTCCTTACCGATGTCGGGGTGATAATAGGCATAACAACATTAGCACCTGCTTGCAAGGCCAGCTCTCTTCCAAGGGGATGGAGAGTGCCCAAGGCTGTTGTGGCTGGAATAAGGCTGTCCGGAACAAGGAGTCGTGCTAAGGCCACCATTACTAAAGTATCGTCTACCGTCCCACCCTTCTCTCTTCCCAGAGGCGTTTCGCTGTGGGGAATGAAAGGCCCGATTCCAATCATGTCGGGATGAAGTTCTTTTAAATAATGAAGGTCTTCTGCCAAATCAGCTGGAGTCTGTCCGGGGAGTCCAACCATAAACCCTGCTCCCACTTGATACCCGATCTCTTTTAAAGCAGTTAAACAAGCCCTGCGATTGGTAAAGCTCATCGTCGGATGCAGTAATTCATACAATCCCTTCGTGGCAGTTTCATGGCGCATCAAAAAACGATCAGCTCCGGAAGCAAAAAGGCTTTGATAGATTTCCGTTCCCCGCTCGCCGATGGATAGGGTGACAGCCACCTCTTGATCATAACGTCTCTTAATCTGACGAATCAGCTCACTTAGTATCTCAACAGTGTACCAAAGATCCTCACCACTTTGTAAAACAAAGGTCCGATAACCTAATTCGTAGCCTTTATCACAACAAGCCAATATTTCCCCCGGTGTCAGCCGATATCGTTCTACCTTGGTATTGGAAGCCCGAAGACCGCAGTATAAACAATCTTGACGACAAATGTTGGAAAACTCAATAAGCCCTCTCAAATAAACTTTGTTCCCATAATAGTTTTGTTTTGTCTTAAGGGCGTTTTTATAGAGAATCTCCCTTTCCTCGGGTGTTATAGTTTTTATGAGAGCTATTATTTCCTCTTTTGAGAGATCATTGGTCTGATAGGCTTTCTCGATTAAATTATGCATAGTCACTACTCATTTCCTCCATCATGGGCAGCATTTTTTCTGCTTGAATCTCTCAAATGCCAGATTATAACGATTAACCGAACTCTTCTTCCAAGACCATCTTGGCTAAGGGGAACGGTTCAAGAGCTCTGCTCATCAATCCCTGTACATAAGCAATCAAAATTCCGTAGTTAACAATAGGTACTCCCAGAGCTTTAGCACTCGCTATTCTGCTGAGCATGCCGGTTCGGTTCATCATACAAGCTCCACAGTGAACGATAAGGGCATATTTCTTCACATCCTCGGTAAAAGTTACACCGGATGTGAATTCAAACTCTAGCTGTTTACCTGTTCTTTGACGTATCCACCTGGGTATCTTCACACTGCCGATATCATCTGATTGCCGGTGATGGGTACAACCCTCGGCAATTAAAACTTTGTCTCCATTCTGGAGGCGGTCGATGGCTTTCGCACCTCGGATAAATTCGGTGAGATCTCCTTTTTGCCGGGCAAACAAGATTGAGAAGGAGGTCATTAAGATATCCTTAGGTGTATCTGCTGCAACCTTTAGAAACACTTGGGAATCCGTAATAACAAGTTTGGGTTTTTTAGCCAGATTGCTTAAGGTTTCTCTCAGCTCATATTCCTTAGTCACAATTGCCATCGCATCGCTCTCTAAGACATCGCGGATCGTTTGCTGTTGAGGAAGAATCAGCCGTCCTTTGGGAGCAGCTTTATCGATAGGAGTAACCAAGACAACAAAATCGCCGGGATTGATCAAATCTCCCACAATTTTGAAGGTATCCTCGTTCTCCGGGATCACCGAGATAATTGCGCTTTTTAAATCTTTGATTCCTTGTTTCGTGAGAGCCGATAGGGCAACAACTGGAGTATTTAAGGTTTCCTGTAGTTGAGCCGCTTTTTTTCCTGCCTCTGACTTGTCCAGAGTATCCATTTTATTTAAGACAACAATGACTGGCTTTTTCTTATCGCTTAAGGTTTTAAGAATTATATTGTCATCGTCACTGATTCCAAGATTAATGTCTATGATAAGCAGGGCAACATCTGTCTTATCAAGAACCTCCAGGGTCTTTTTGATCCTTAGCTCTCCTAATTCTCCTACATCATCGAAGCCGGCCGTATCAATGATCACACAAGGCCCTATAGGTAAGATTTCAATCGCTTTGAAAACAGGGTCTGTGGTAGTTCCTTTTACCTCGGAAACGATCGCTGTCTCCTGTCCAGTCAGGGCATTGATCACACTGGATTTTCCAGCATTTCTTTTACCGAAAAGCGCTAGGTGAACTCTCACCCCTCTTGGTGCATCATTTAAGCTCATTTAAAATTCCTCCGGCAAATCATTTTTCCAGTCCTCCCGGTATACCCGGTTTCGTTACTTCCCAAGGATTGAGAATTTCAGCAATCCGGGAGTCCGATAATGTTGTTTCTTCTTTTAAGACGTCGCATATAGATTTATTGTCCCTTAAGGCTTTTCCTGCGAGCTCAGAAGCCCGGTCATAACCGATATGATGAACAAGAGCCGCAGCTAATGCTGTTGACCTTTCAAGATTGGCTTGGCATTGTTCTTTTTGAGCCTGAATTCCCTCAATACATTTTTCCCGGAAGATGATAACTCCCTGATTCAGCAATTCGAGGGATTCCAAAAAGCTTTCTGCAATCAAGGGCATAAAAGAATTAAGTTCCAACTGTCCGGATGAGGCTGCTAAAGTAATCGCATAATCATTCGCCATAACCTTCATGGCCACTTGACCAATCATTTCCGGTATGACGGGGTTTACTTTGCCGGGCATTATGGTTGAACCTGCTTGCCTTTGAGGAAGTTCTATTTCTCCCACCCCCCCTTTAGGCCCGGAAGCCAGTAGGCGCAGGTCATTGGATATTTTTAGCAAATTTGTACTGCAAGCTTTTAAAAGGCCGGATACTTCAACGAAAACATCATTATTTTGGGTTATGTCTATCGGATAGTCAGACCGGGCTAAGCCCAGTCCTGTCAGTTCCTGAATAGTATCCGTGATCATAAAAATATAGTCATGCGAAGCATTCATACCGGTGCCAATAGCGGTACCACCCAAGTTAATTTGCCTAAGCCGCTCTTCGCCTTTGTAAACTCTCCAGCGGTCCCTTTCGATGCCCTTGGCATAGGCACCGAATTCCTGCCCCAACATCATTGGCAGAGCATCCATCAGCTCTGTCCGGCCAAGTTTAAGGACATCACTAAATTCATTTTCTTTCTTCTGGAGGGCTTCCTGCAAATCTGCCAGCGAATAGCTTAACCTTCGCAGCAGACGTATGGCTGCAATTCGCAGGGCAGTAGGGTAAACGTCATTAGTCGATTGAGACATATTCACATCGTTTAAGGGGTGGATAAGATGATAATCTCCTTTTTTCCCGCCAAGAATCTCAATAGCTCTGTTGGCGGCGACCTCATTGACATTCATATTCGTGGAAGTTCCCGCTCCCCCTTGCAAAGCATTGACGACAAATTCCTGATCGCATTTACCCTCAATGATTTCTTCGCAGGCTTTAATGATAGCTTGTGCCTTGTCCTTCGTCAATTTCTTCAAACGATGATTGACCATTGCTGCTGCTTTTTTAATTAAGGCTATTTCATAGATCAGCTTTCGATTAACACTTCTCGTCCCTAAATCGAAATTTTCAAGAGCCCGTTTCGTATTAACTCCGTAATAACTTGATTCTGGAATTTCCAGTTCACCGATATTGTCCTTTTCAATTCTAACGTTCACGTTACATCCTCCAGGAGTTAGAAGCGGAAATCTCGCTTTCCATCCTTAATTTCGTTCAAATGCGTTGAAGCAATTGTTCGAACCTTCTCATTAGGTATATTGGGAATTTCTTTTTCAATGACTGCCTCACCCTTTTTCTTGGTATCCGGCGAAGCATAATCCTCCAGATATTCTTTGAGAGTCATTAAAGCATTGGGCTGACAGCAGTTGGCAATCTGCCCGGACTTAACAAGTTTCATAAAACGATCCCCTGTACGCCCTTCACGATAACACGCAGTACAGAAGCTGGGGATATACCCCATTCCCAGGAGCCAGTTTAAAATCTGATCCAAGGTTCGGGTATCATTAACTTCGAATTGAGCTGAGTTATCATCCTCTGCTTCCGGCTCGACATATCCGCCAACACTGGTGCTTGAGCCTCCGCTTATCTGGGATATACCCAAGCCTAGTACACGCTCACGGGTTGCTTGCGATTCACGGGTGGAAATAATCATTCCCGTATAAGGGGTGGCAATACGAATTACGGCCACAATCTTTGCAAAAATATCATCTGAGATGGCATTGGAAAAGTTTTTAGGATCAATATCATCGGCAGGACGGATGCGCGGAACGCTGATAGTATGCGGCCCCACGCCCATTGCTGCCTCTAAATGCTCAGCATGCATGAGTAGACCTACAAAGTCATAACGATACATATTTAAGCCGAACAAAACTCCGATTCCCACATCATCAATACCGCCCTCCATGGCACGATCCATCGCTTCAGTATGATAGGCGTAGTCGTGCTTTGGTCCTGTGGGATGCAGTTCCTCATAGCTTTTTTTGTTATAGGTTTCCTGGAATAGAATATACGTACCGATACCTGCTTCTTTCAGCTTGCGATAGTTTTCCACGGTTGTTGCAGCAATATTAACATTGACTCGACGAATAGCTCCGTTTTTATGCTTAATACCATAAATAGTCTTGATACTTTCCAAAACATATTCAATGGGATTGTTCACAGGATCTTCTCCTGTTTCTAAAGCCAAGCGCTTGTGTCCCATATCCTGTAAAGCGATGACCTCTCGCTCAATATCCTCCTGTGATAATTTTTTACGAGATATATTTTTATTTTTATGGTGGTAAGGGCAATACACACAGCCGTTTACGCAGTAGTTTGAAAGATAGAGCGGAGCAAACATGACAATACGGTTGCCATAAAGCTTTTGCTTAATCTCCTTGGCGAGTTTAAACATTTTTTCATTCTCATCTTCCAGATCGCATTCCAGCAAAACTGCAGCCTCTCGATGAGTTAAGCCCTTGCAGTCTTTGGCACGTTCTATTAGGGCATCAATCAGTTCACGATTTCTTTTGTTTTCCTGAGCATAGGCAAGGGTGGCCAGAATCTCACTGTCATCTATAAACTCCGTTGCAATTTTTGACTTACAATCATACATCGTCTTAACTCCCTTTTATTAGTTATTTTTAATTATCTTATCTATCAACACTCAACCGAGATTCGGATGGGGTCCAAACTCCACCTATATCAAGTTTCACGTTACTTCCCCGACTTTTTAGTTAAAGCTGATTTGACGTTAACGCCTTTAATTTTCCCAAGCTTTCCTGTAAGAGCACTAATTTCATCAGTAGTGCCTTCAACAATCAACGAAATAATTGCTATTCCTCTCTCCTTGCGCGGAACGCCCATTCTCCCAACAATAATACTCGCTAATTCATGCAGCGTTTCGTTAACTAGATTTGCGCTTTCAAATTCTTCGATAACAATCCCTACCACTCCGATTCGACTATCCATGCTTTCATTTCCTCCAAAAAAAGAAAGCCTTCCCCAAAAGTAAGAAGGCTTTCCAACATTAGCATTAATTTCACCCTTCTCCTCTTGCTCAGATTAATCTTCACAATTAGATCATTGTTTTTATGAATCCACTATGGCGGAAAACTTCCAACACAGTCGATGATTATTATGAAATTGATCTAAGTTCTATGGAGTATTATGCCAATAACAAGTTAAAAGCACTCCAAGGCATGGCTATGATCGGGAACAACCATTAGATTTTTCTGCGTGCCGTATAACTGGTATGCAGTAATTGGTGAGCCCTCTCTCCGTAGGGTTCGCCCAAGTAATCCTTATACAAGGCAACAATCGCCAGGTTTTCATGGGACTTACGCAAAGGCTTAGCACGATCTTCGCGGTAAATAGCAGCCGCTCGGGATTTAAGGATTTCCATATTGCCATGATGATAGGGTTGACCACCGCCGCCAATACATCCTCCCGGACAAGCCATAATCTCGATCACATCATAATCGCTTTCTCCGGCCCGTATTTTCTCTAGTACAGTGCGAGCATTGCCCAGACCATGAATAACTGCAATTCGATAGTCTTTTCCTGCAATGGGGATAACTGCTTCTTTAATTCCATTCATACCTCTGAGAGCTTCAAATTCTACTTTTTCCAGAGCTTCTCCTGTCAGCATTTCATAGGCCGTTCTAAGGGCCGCTTCCAGAACTCCGCCTGTAGTTCCAAAAATAATAGCTGCACCTGTTGATTCACCTAACGGATGATCAAACTCTTGATCCTTAAGATGATCAAAATGGATGCTGGCTTCACGGATCATGCGAGCAAGTTCACGAGTCGTGATAACAACGTCTACATCAGCAGTATCAGCACTTTGGGCTAATTCAGGACGAGCCGCTTCGTATTTTTTAGCGACACAGGGCATTACAGAAACAACCGTGATGGATTTGGGATCAATACCTAACGTCTTAGCATAATAGCTCTTGATCAAACTTCCCATCATTTGATGCGGAGATTTACACGTTGAAGGGATGTCTAAAAGATCAGGAAATTGATGTTCGAAGAATTTAACCCAGGCTGGGCAGCAGCTTGTCAACAAAGGCAAACGACCGCCATGTTTTATTCGGTGTACAAGTTCGCTAGCTTCTTCCATAATCGTCAAGTCCGCCGCGAAATCCGTATCGAAAACTCGATCGAATCCAAGGCGTCGCAGGGAAGCCACCATTTTGCCTGTAACAATCGCCCCGGGTTCCATACCAAATTCCTCTCCCAGAGCAACCCGTACAGCCGGTGCAGTTTGAACAACCACAAATTGATTGGGATCATTAAGAGCTTTCCAAACTTTATCGACTTGGTCCACTTCAGTTAATGCCCCTGTCGGACATACCGCTAAACACTGCCCACAAAACGTACAGGCCGTTTGACTAAGCGGTAAATCAAAGGCGGTTTTGATTACAGTCTCAAAGCCACGCCCCATGGCAGAGTATACCCCGACTGTCTGAACTTCATTACACATTGTTTCGCAGCGGCGGCAGCGAATGCATTTATTCGGATCACGGACAATTGATGAACTGGATTGATCAATTTCAAACTCAGATTCTACCCCTTCATAGCCGATCGTCCGCACACCTAATTCTGCAGCCAGCTTTCTCAGGTCACAATCCATGTTCTTGGCACAGGTTAAACACGATTTCGGATGGTCCGAGAGCAGCAGCTCAACCATGGCTCTTCGAGCTTGAATGGCTCGCAGGGAATCCGTTTTTACGACCATTCCCTCCATGACAGGAGTCGAACATGAAGACGCTAAATTGCGCCGCCCTTCGATCTCAACAACACAGACCCGGCAAGAAGCTATATTATTATTATAATGCATTTCGTGGAGTTTCATATGGCATAATGTCGGAATATCTATATTTATAGTCCTTGCTGCTTCTAAAATTGTCGTTCCCTCTGGAACTGTCAAGGTTATATCATTAATAGTTAGATGTATATCCATAGGAAGTCCTCCTTTACGGGCCTTAATGACGAATAATGGCGCCATCAACCCGGCATTGTTCCATACAGGCCCCACACTTTAGACAACGTTCTTGGTCAATAACATGGCGTTTCTTAGGCGAACCGCTGATGGCGCGCGTTGGACATTGTTTTGCACAACGGCCGCAGCCAACACATTTATCAGTAATTTCATATTTTAATAAACTTTTACATACTCCCGCCGGGCAGGTTTTATCAACAATATGAGCAATATATTCATCCCGGAAATATTTTAAGGTTGAGAGAATTGGGTTAGGAGCACTTTGCCCCAAGCCGCAAAGGGCAGTATCCTTGATAATATTGCACAGTTTTTCTAAGTTTTCCAGATCCTCTAAAGTGCCGCGGCCATCAGTGATTTTTTCCAATATTTCATGCAGCCGTTTCGTTCCCACACGGCAAGCGGTACAGCGTCCGCAGGATTCATCCATGGTAAATTCCAAGAAAAACTTGGCGATTTCCACCATACAGTCATCTTCATCTAAAACAATAAGCCCTCCGGAACCCATCATGGAACCAATAGCCATTAACGATTCATAATCTATGGGTGAGTCCAAATATTTTGTCGGAATACATCCGCCGGAAGGACCCCCGGTTTGAGCCGCTTTAAAGGTTTTATGCCGTTTAATCCCCCCGCCGATGCCAAAAATGATTTCGCGCAGGGTTGTTCCCATAGGAACTTCCACTAAACCAACATGATTTACTTTTCCGGCCAGAGCAAATACTTTTGTTCCTTTGCTTTTTTCTGTCCCGATTTTGGCGAACCATTCCGCACCGTTCAAAATAATTGGGGGAATATTAGCTAACGTTTCCACATTGTTGACACAAGTAGGCTTACCCCATAGTCCCTTTTGGGCAGGGAATGGTGGTTTGACCGTAGGTTCTCCCCTTGATCCTTCAATAGAATGAATAAGTGCAGTTTCTTCACCACAGACAAAAGCGCCGGCTCCATATTTAAGTTCAATTTCAAAGTCAAAATCGCTGCCCAAAATCTGTTTGCCAAGCAAACCGTATTCACGTGCTTGATCAATAGCGATTTTTAAGCGATGGATAGCGGCAGGATATTCTGCCCGAACATAAATGTAGCCCTGTGAAGATCCAATCGTTGCACCTGCAATAAGCATTGCCTCAAGAACACTGTGCGGGTCCCCTTCCAAAACCGAGCGATCCATAAAAGCACCCGGATCACCTTCATCGGCGTTGCAGATAATATATCGTTGATCTGCTTCGCTCCTGCGGGTAAATTCCCACTTTACACCTGTTGGGAACCCAGCCCCGCCGCGTCCTCGCAGCCCGCTGACTTTAAGAGTATCGATAACATCCAGAGGAGTCATGTGGAAAAGAACTTTGGCTAATGCTTGATAACCATCTGCAGCGATATACTCCAGGATATTTTCCGGTGCAATGCAGCCAACGTTGCGCAGGGCAATGCGCAGTTGGTTATTATAGAAAGGAATATTCGCAGCAAAGCGTTCTTTAGTATTGGGGTCCATATAAAGAAGGCGCTCAACTTGCTTTCCTTCAAGCAAATGTTCTTGCACAATAGTTGAGACATCTTCGGGAGAAACTTCACAATACGTAACATTATCAGGATGGATCTGTATCATAGGACCTTTTTCACAAAATCCGAAACAACCGGGTTCAAAAACCTTTACTTGATCCGCTAATCCTGCACGATTCAGTTCTTCTTCCAAAACTTCAGCAATTCGCGGACTGCCTGAGGAATGACACCCAGGTCCCCCACAGACCAAAATATGTCTGACTAAACCGGGGGCATTTTTGGTATCCACCGCTTCTTTGGCTCGGCGTGTCTCAATTAGCTTGAGACTTTGAGCTTTCAAAACATTTAATTCTTCGGTATCTTTAAGTTTCATTTGGTTTCCCTTCCTTCGATGACGCTTCTCACACATCCATCTACTTTGTCAGCATACAACTGAGTTGGTGTTGGTTTGATTCATTTAACCTTCCGGACGGTACTTCGCCAGAACCTCATTAATTTCTTGGGGCTCATGCATTTTTCCATGGACTTCTCCGTCAACGATCATGACAGGGGCAAGACCGCAGGCTCCAACGCAGCGCAAGGTTTCTAATGTAAAGAGATTATCTGGAGTAGTTTCACCGGCTTTGATTTTTAACTGATTTTCAAGTTCATTTTTTAATTTTTCTGCACCACGTACGAAGCAGGCTGTGCCCATACATACGTTAACAACATGTTCTCCTCTAGGTTTCATGGTGAAATATGAATAAAAGCTCACAACTCCATAAACCTTGGCCGAGGGTATATCAAGCTTTTGAGCAATATGCCACTGAACATTATCTGGTAACCAGCCATATATTTCTTGGGCATAATGTAGAATAGCAATCAAGTTTTCCTTCTTATTTGGCAAGCTATCGATATAATTATCCAACTTTTGCGCGAACTCATTGGGCGAATCGCTGTTGCACATTTAAATCCTCCTCCTCTAAAATTTATTTCAAACAAAGTAGTACTACCCTCATCTGCCTCCCTTAATCACTTTTTAGTTACATGTCTCGCTCATCGAGCAGCCAACCAATAGATTGAAATTACTGAAAAGTTTTACTGTAAATATAGTTTAGCGTGATTAGTTTGAATTGTCTTGTTTGTTAACATAATTAAAATAATTAAAATGCTTTATTAAAGTGACTTTAATTATTAAAGTCACTAGGACACGCGTGATTCATTGAGATTCTAGGATCTCTTTCATACTACTACAAATCAATTTTATTTAATCATTAGAAGAAAAGTCACAAAGCAATCCACAAATAAAAAGACGAGTAAAAAGAAACTCGCCTTTTATTTCTGAAATAAAATAACCAGTTTTATTGAAAGAATACCTTCGTAAACTCTTAAAAAGGATTCTGTGTTCATTATTAGAGAGGGATGAAAATTTTCACTGGTCTTCCGACCGTACCGCATTTCTGTTCGGACCTTAAAACTCCACACTGTTCCAGAAATTCGAGGTAACGACGTACGGTAACTCGAGTCAGCTTAACCCCTTCTGCAACCTCTTCTGTGGAAATTGGCCGACGATTTTTTTCCAGATAATGAACGATCTGGTTGAGAGTTGCCTTGTTTAGACCTTTGGGTAAGGCATCTGCTCCATTGTTCCAAGGAGTATCCAGTCCAAATAATGGTTCAAATTCTTGAGAAACAGTTTCAGCCGAGGAAAATTCATTGCTTGGTTCAAAATCCTTGAGTTGCTCAAGCATAGCATTGAGGCTCCCTTTTGGCGGGCTGCTTTCATGAATGGTAGTTGCTGACCTGTTAATTTCACCTGTTAAGGTTTGAATTTGCTCTGCCATCTGGATAAGAGCATCCTCAAGTTTCTCGATCTCCGCAGCACCAGGAGGACTTTGAAGATTTTGCTCAGCAGTTTCCGGCTGCCTTCCTACATCCTCCAGGAAAGGAGAGCTAACCAATTTTCGCAGAAAAAGCCCAGCGAGGAGCGCTATTAAGGACGTTAAGGCTAGACCTATACCCCCCATTGTTATCAAGGATCTTTTTAAAGATTCCTGCTCTGAGGCTTGAGAAATCCCAACATAGAGCATCCCAAGAATCACACCATTTTCCGCTCGTAAGGGAGCATAAGCTGATTGGTACGGCTGACCAATGACATCGGCATTCCCAACATACACTTGGCCATTTTTTAGAACTGTTGCGGCCACATTCTCTGAAGCCTTAGTTCCGATGGCTCGATCACCATTTAAACTGCGAACTGTTGTCGCTGCTCTCGTATCTCCTAAGAATACTGTGACATTATCCCCCGTTATCTGGGCGATATGATCCACCATATCGCTGTTG
This sequence comes from Desulfosporosinus sp. SYSU MS00001, assembly GCF_049943955.1. Taxonomy (NCBI): domain Bacteria; kingdom Bacillati; phylum Bacillota; class Clostridia; order Eubacteriales; family Desulfitobacteriaceae; genus Desulfosporosinus; species Desulfosporosinus sp. SYSU MS00001. Next base: position 108,383 of record NZ_JBNFTW010000003.1, on the reverse strand, counting down.
AGACTCATTTTAGCAGTCCCTTTATACAGCTCACCATCTCTTACAACCCATGAGCCGGGATATTTCAAATCAATAAATTCCTTACATATTGTCAAATCTGATTGGGCTTTTGAAGAAGCTTCAACTATTAGACGATCCTTCATGTACCAGCCAAAAGTCATTACTAAGCTCGCTGCCAAACTAATAAGCGAAACCAGCATCAAGATTGACATTTTATGTCTGAGCGAACGCACGAGTGCACCTCTTTCGTTGAACCTAAAAAACTTTATACTTTATACAATATATTCACGAATAAATCAGAAAAACCTCTTTTTTTAAGAAAATAATAACTAATTTTTTAGAAGGACAATTATTATTTAAGATTTAATCTTAAAATTTAGACGTTCACTTAATCCACATGATCACTTCATTATCTGCAACACACCACTAATTTATAATAGCTGCTTTAACCGAATCTCAATATAGAACAAATAATCATAGAACTAATTTATCTGTCATAGTTTAAAAAGATGTATAGATGCAAAGGACAGGAACACTGCTTAATTTAAACAGTATACCTGCCCTTTGCCATTGCCGGCAATCATATTGACTATTCTTAGCTTATAAACCCTGATAATTATTTAGTTTTCTGCTTCGAAAGATCATGAACCGCCTTTAGTACCTCTTCATCATCTTCAAGTCCAATAATATTATTCATAAGATGCTGATATCCCAGAGATGATTTGGATTGGGTTTCACTCTTGCTTAGGGCCGGCCCTTCAGTAAACAATGCCTCCAAAGAAAAGGAGTCTGCTTGGGAATTAATTCGAGTATCTTCCTCAATCTCTTTTGAGCCGTTATGTTCATGAACATCGCTGCTTCCTATCATGTCTGACTGTGGCAGGAACCTCTTCGCGACGTTACAACCTTTGAACATCATGCGCAAGGCTTCTTTAATAAAATCATTTCGTATATCCGGCTCTATTTGTTGCAAATCCTGCCAAAGGTCAATGTCAGCCTCATTAAAATCCAGAGGAATAGAGGACGGTAAAGGCGTTATCATACTGTAGAATTTTCCTTCTTAGTTAGTGAGTTGATTAAGGTCGAAGCCATTATTCTAAATCCCGTAGCATTCCCAAACTGTGGATTGTCAATTAAGACTTTGTTTTCTATTTGAATATGGTTAAATACCTTTTCGCCAACATTTCCGGCAACCAGAACCGTGTGTATTTTGCCAAGCATTGGTTTCAGGGTTTTCTTTACTTCTCGGGTAATGTCTGCTCCCAACTGAGCCAACATGGTTTGCATAATTGGATTGAGATTTAAGGACCCATTATTCCATGGATATTGTCCTTGATTAACGCGGAAAATTTTATCCAGTTCTTTATCATCCGTCTCAATAGAATTTGCGTGAGAACTTGTCATTTCTTTAAGCTTTTCCGCCACACCGGTGTATGCCCATTTCAAGCCTTTCTCAATACTGAAGGAGTTTGGCGGATCAAGCATAACACCATCATAAAATGTTGCGATATCCGTTGTCCGAAAACCGGCATCAATGACAACAACATAGCCGTTAAAAAGCTTCTCATTCGTCGGAAGTCCGTATTCATCGAGAGTTTCTTTTATAAACACGCCATAACTCTGTGGAAGCACCCGTGAGCGAAGAATATTCAGATGACGTGTCGTTCCTTCTAAAGGACCGGAGAGGAACTTTACAGAAAAAGACCCCTTCAGCTCAGCTTCATATTTTTCCTTCAAGCTCGAATAGTATTTTACCGGCACACCTGTCCCCAGATAGACATTAACCTTTGGATTTTGTTGAGCTAGGGCTAAAGCAACTACTAATAATGAGGTAGCCTCCTCATCAGAAGATTTATCTTCATCCCAACAATAGTGAGCTTCGTTAGGGTTTAAGCTTTCTGCTAAACTCCCCATAAAATAATGGTTTTCTACACCTGTTGAATTATTTTTAACAATCACATCAAGCGAAGAGACTTGGGTTTCAATATCTGAACCCTTATCCATTAAAATGTTCCCTAGGGTTGAGAAAATCCGTTCATTGCCTTTACAGATTACCGCAGGAAATAAGATCTTCATATCGCGGGTGTCCAGTTTAATTGCTCCAAATCCCGGATCAGCTCCGGCAATGAGAATATCACTGTCAAGCACACTCGTTCCTCCTCGCCAAGATTCTATTAAAATCCACATATTCTTTGTCAAACTACTAATACCTACCATTATATATGAATTTTTGACGCTTGTAAAAACGAATGTATTTAATTTTGTAATCATTAAAAAATGTATTAAAATAGTAGTGATAAAATTGTTTTTGGGGTGACTGAGAATGAAAAAAATAGCAACGTTTATTCTTCTTTTTCTTCTTGTAGTTGGATTAACCGCCTGTAATTCAAAACCGCCATCGGACACTTCTCAAAATACGGTTACTTATACGAAAGAATTTTCGTATCTTCCGGCTTACAACAATATGCAATACCAGAATTTAACCCAAACCGGCCAAAGTCAAACTGCTAGGTACCTAATTAAAAATACAACTGTCGATAAAGTTCTAAAGGACTATGGGGATATCCTCAAAAATGACGGCTGGACTCTAAGCTGGAGTTATACGAAAGATAAAAAGCCCGCAAGCCTTGTTGCTCAGAAAGACAATCATACCGTTGCCTTACTGCCGCGGCAAAGCAATAAAAACGTTTTATTAATGATCTCAGGTCCTAGGTAAAGTCAATCAAACATGCCCTCGACAAAGCATCTTTGTCGAGGGCATGTTTGACTCTCTGCTATTATTCCTTATAAAGATCTCTCAAGAGGGCTATCTCTTGAGCGTAACCGTTCGAATCGTTTGGTGTTTCAAGGAAAAAGGGCAGATGCCGAAGTTTGGGATGATTGATAACTCGAGTTATAGCTTCCAGACCAATCGAACCCTCACCAATTTTGGCATGGCGGTCTTTGTGGCTGCTCTTAGGATTCAGACTATCATTAAGATGAATGGCATACAGTCTCTCTAAACCGATAACTTTGTCAAAGGAAGTAAGCACGCCGTCAAGGTCATTGACAATATCGTACCCGGCGTCATAAACATGACAAGTATCTAAGCAAACGCCCACTTTTTCAGTGAGAATTACGCCCTCCAAAATCTGCTTAATCTCTTCAAAAGTACGGCCCACCTCTGTGCCTTTGCCCGCCATGGTTTCCAGCAGTACTTTAGTTGTCTGTTCGGGTTTCAAGAGATTATTTAGTTGGTCAATTATTTGTTGAATACCAACATCACTACCTTGTCCTCCATGGCTGCCCGGATGAAAATTATACAGGTTGCCCGGTATATATTCCATTCGCATCAAATCGTCAGCCATTACTTCTGCCGCAAATTCTCTTGTTCTTCCCTCCGGCGAGCAGGCATTAAGAGTGTAAGGGGCGTGAGCCAAAATTGGCGCAAATTGATTTTCCTGGATTATCTTAAGTAATCCCTCAACATCCTTGGGATCAATTTCTTTAGCTTTGCTGCCTCTTGGATTACGGGTGAAAAATTGAAAGGTATTAGCGTTGATTTTCAGTGCCTCATTTCCAATCGCCTTGAATCCTTTGGAAATTGAAAGATGGCAGCCAATGTTCAGCATAGTTATCCTTCTTTCTTATGTTTGGTTAGACCGCGATAAATCCCTGTTCTCAATTCCTGAATGTATTCCTCTTTCTCAGGCATGTCGGTTAAGCCGGCCTGGTTAATAGCCAGATCGATATCATAAGGTACTCTTACAAGAACTATAGAAAAGGAGGATGGATGTTTTCCATTAAACATTCCTTCAATTATGCCATAGGAAGCTTGGGTTATATCAAGAGGATTGCCCACACTTCCAACATTAAAAATTGTCTTTCCAGCGAAATGATCGATGTGGGCTCCGTGAATATCCCCATATCCAACCACATCTGCTTCTATATCAAGGGTAGGAGTGGCTTCAAATAGTTTTAGTCGTTCTTGGCGCTTTGTAGAAAGATAAACTCTATGAAAAAGATCATTAGGGGAAGCATGACAGAGCCTTAGGAGCTTACCGCTAATATAAAATTCTTTGTACATCGGCAAGTCTCTCAGATACTTTAATCGTTCTGCTCCCAGCCTGCTCTGATGCCAGGTTAATACTTCCTGCCCCTTGTGTTCGGTTAAGAAATGATCCCAGTTGCCTTTAATGACGACTTCACAGTTTTCCCTAATGGTATCGACTGCTTCTGCCGGGTTAGGGCCCTTCCCCGCTAAATCACCCAAGCAGTAAATGCTCTGAATATTCTTGTTTCTAATATCAGCCAACACCGCTTCTAAAGCAGGCATATTACCATGAATATCCGATATTATTGCAATTCTATCCATATTGTCTCCTTGCATCATCTTTTATACTACTTACTTTACACCTTTTTATAGTTACATAGAAGTATTGGGATAAGAAAACGTGGGGACAGGCATTACTGCTGTGAACAATAAGCCATCCCCACGTTTTTTCTTTGTTGGCCGATTTTCCTTCCTCCAGGAATATATTTTATCCTTAACTATACAATGATTAATAAGGGCTTCCGGTGCTCCTTTTTACCCCTGTTATGTCAATCGCTAAAAACAAACAGGATAGATTAGGCGTTAAATGTAGAGGAGGTGGAAATAATTCCAGAGCTTTCAAGGAAAAACTTCGTCTCAGTTAATTCCCTTGTCTATAATTTTGGAGAAAGACAATCATTCATCTCCACGTTAAATGATCTTACCTTCGGGAAAAGTGTTCTCTTCGCCTGTATAGGTACGGACCGAGCAACGGGTGATTGTCTGGGACCACTGGTCGGCACAAATTTAAAGCGTTTAGGGTATACAGTATTAGGGACATTAGCCGAACCTCTGCACGCACAAAACTTAATTTCAGAAATCAATAACGTCCTGGCAACCCAGCGGCCCGATATAGTGATTGCTGTTGATGCCTGCCTTGGTAGGACTGAAGATATTGGCATGATCACCCTCGCTGATTCTCCCTTAACTCCTGGTTCTGCGGTACACAAAAATTTGCCCTCAGTAGGTGATATTTCTATTTTAGGGGTTGTGAATGTCGGAGGTTTTTTTGAATTTCAGGTTCTGCAAGGAACCCGTCTACATACGGTTATGAAACTCGCTGCTGATATTACCCATTTAATTTGGCGGGCAATGCCAGTCTCCTCTGGGGCACAAACAAGCTATCAACAGACCCAAGCCTACATGCCATTTATTTCACAAAACTAAATACCCCTATGCTTACATTCTAATCAATCCGTTAGCACGAACTAATTTTTGCTCAATGTCAATGGGGGGATTTATAAACCCGAAACTGACTGTAAGATATTAACCCTTTCTTCGAGCTCTTTACTGAATCTGAATCTATCCAATATTTCCGATTCTAAGCCCAGCTGATCCAACGTTGATTTCCCCCGCAGGAACCAATAGATGCATCTGCAGTCTTGAACTTTGCAGCCCATTTCTAAGAGCTTTGAACCTTCTTCAATTAAGGTCTTTAGATCCTCTGCCTGAATCTCCATTCTTATCCTCCTTAGCTTACTTAAACTAAATGATAAGTAAACAGTCAAATAGAGCTAACTTAAAATAATTTATTGAACCTGAACTTGTTTTAAGCCACTTAAGAAGTAAGAAGGCCATAAATCCTGATTTCATCTCAGAGTACTGGCCCCTTAAGCATACTTAAATTCGTGGATCTTGAAAAGTGACTAATGGCACAAAAACAGTATGCCAAAAGCACAATTTTATGGGACTAAAGATTTAAGCTGATTGGGAGGAACTAGACGGTTTGTGGTCGACAACAAGAGACAAAGAGTTATCGGAGCTTTTAAATTCTAAAGATAAAGAAAAAATTAGAGAATTATATTACACATTGTCGTATATTGAGGTATACTAAAATTAATTCGATAAAAAGGAGTGCCTTAATGAACCCCTCCTGTAGGTACGATCTTAAAAGTTTTTCAGATGAACTTGGACTTCCTTTAAAAGATACAGCTGACCTGTTCTCTGAGTTTATTACAGAAATCAAAGATGAACTGTCTAAAGCAGAAAACGTCTTGACAAACAATAACCTTGAGGAACTTCAACGAATTAACCATAACATCAAGGGAATATCCGCAAACTTTAAGATTTTAGACCTATATGAACAAACTTGCAAAATAAGTAAGGTCTTAAAGAGCGGCTGTGATAATCTGTCTCTGCAATCCCTATTAAATAATCTTTTTATCATTTATGAAAATGCTGTTCAGGAAATAACAGCTTTCTTTGCGTATCAAGGTATCGAAATCAAACAATAATTCTAGTTCACTAGCTAACTTATTTCAATTTAAAAGAATTGATTATCTTTATACATACTAAAGAGGTAATTAAATGTTGAAGGTTCTAATAGCAGATGATCAAAAGCTCTTAAGAGAAAGTTTCAAAACGATTATTGAAAAAAATAGCGAAATGCAGGTTGTAGCCTGTGCTGCCAATGGCAAAGAGGCCTACGAATTATGTACTAAACTTAAACCGGATGTTGTACTCATGGACATCTCGATGCCTTTATGCAATGGAACTGAAGCAACCAAATTGATTAAATCAAACTATCCCGACATTAAAGTTCTAATAGTTACTGCCTCCGACGACGAAAGCGATGTTTCACAAGCGATAATCAATGGGGCTGACGGTTATATTCTCAAGACTGTTGGAACTGAAGAATTAATTCTTTCCATAAAAAGTACATACCTTGGCCTGCAAATTATTCACAAGGATGTTTTTAAACCCGCAGCATTCGCCGGCTCTTCCGAAAAACCGAATACGCTAAGACACAACCAAGTAACCATTGAGGGAATTGACGTAAAACTAACAGATCGAGAATTAGACATTGTCCAAATGATTGTTGAGGGGAAAGATAACAAAGAAATAAGCGCCACCCTGTTCATTGCCGAAGGGACCGTTAAAAATATAATTACCACAATAATTTCTAAACTTCACCTTAAGGACAGGACACAACTTGCAGTGTTCGCCCTCAAAAATTTATTAGTGTAATCTAAGCGTGAACTCTTCAGCTAAAGCTGAACATCGTTGCTTCGGTGACGAAGCAAGGCATTGGGACCACCCCCACTTGTGGAAGTGGGAGTCTTACATGTAAAAAGCTTTGTCTGTTTTAGTTCAATTCAATGATCCTTATTTCCAAATACTTGTGAATTTTTTCTCTAAGAATGGATAGGGTAATTGGTTTACTAATATAATCATTCATTCCCGCCGCAAGGCACTTTTCTCGATCACCTTCCATAGTGTGAGCGGTCATTGCAATCACCGGAGAGTTCTTGTTTAATAAACTCGATTTCCTTATTCTATCCGTTGCTTCGTAGCCATCCATCACGGGCATTTGACAATCCATAAGAATAATATTGTATTTTTTAGTATCACATAGTTCAACGGCCTGCTTTCCATTACTTGCTAAGTCTGCAGAAAAACCAAGCTTATTCAGCATAATCATTTCCAGCCGTTGATTGATCACCTTATCCTCAACAAGCAGAATGCAGCTATCTGAAGCTTGCTGCCGGTCTTCCTTTATAGTATGGGGCATAACTTGCTCTTTCCTCGTTGCGGCAGCTTCTGGAAAGGCAAAATCAGAAATCACATCAAACAGCTCCAACTTTCGGACAGGCTTAGAAATATAACCATAAAACCCCATTGTTTTGGTTAATCTTACCTCTCCTTGCAGAACGGCAGAACTAAGTAAAATTAGTTTGATCTTCCTGTACCTTTCATCTCCCATCACCTGTTTACCAAATTCAAAACCGTTCATTCCGGGCATTAAATAGTCAACAAGAATAAGCTGCGGTAACAAATTCTCATCGTCCAGCCCCTTAAGAAACTCAAAGCCCTCAATACCATCTGTAACACTCATGACCTCACAGCCGATCTCTTTCAAATATTCCTGAAAGATCATTCTACTGCTTTCATTGTCATCAACAATCATGATCTTTAATCCTTTTAAGCTGACAGGCAGAAGTTTTTGTTTTTCATTTCCAACGGCAGTGTTACTTTTCACCACTCCAAGAGTTATGGTAAACGTACTGCCTTTACCGAGCTTACTATCTACTGTAATACTTCCGCCCATAAGCTCCAAAATTCTGCGGGATATGACAAGTCCAAGCCCGGTTCCTTCATACCTCCGTGTTGTAGAAGTATCTGCCTGAGAGAACACTTGAAATAAACGCTGCATGTCCTTCTCGGAAATACCTATGCCCGTATCCAGAATTTCGATTTGCAAAAGAAAATTATCATCACCCTCCATTAGTACTCTTGCTTTGAGGGTCACTTCACCTTGATCTGTAAATTTAACAGCGTTGCCAATAATATTATTCAAGACTTGCCGCAATCTGGCAGGATCTCCTTGAACATGACTTGGAACTCCTGCCGCAATAAAGGATAGAATTTCAATTCCCTTACCATGAGCTTTCGGTGAAAATAAAGAAACGACATCTTCGATCAGTCTGGGTAAGTTAAAGGGAATGTTGTCAATCACCATTTTACCGGCTTCGATCTTCGAGTAATCCAAAATATCATTGATCAGTACAAGAAGAGCGTCCGTTGATGCCTTAACCTCAGCTATATAACTTGCCTGTTCTCTTTCCAAAGGCATGGCGGAGAGAAGCTCTATATAACCAATGATCCCATTCATAGGGGTCCTTATTTCATGAGACATGTTGGCAAGGAACTGACTTTTGGCTATATTCGCCGCTTCGGCAGCTTCCTTAGCCTTTACCAGTTCTTCTTCCGCTTTTTGCTTTTGTTCGAGACTTTGCAGAAATACATTAAACCATTTATATAAATCTCCCATTTCGTCACTTAATGTAACTGGTAAGCGAGTTTTAAAATCGATGCTGTCCTTTTGGATTTCCTTAAAATAATTAGTGACTTTCTTAATACGGCTTACAAATCTTCTGCCAATTAGGAAAGCAGAAAGGAATACGAGGATGATAGAAATGCCAAACAGCAGTCCCAGACTTGTATCCTTAATTTTGTTGATAATGCTTTGTTCTGAAATAAGTGAAAGAAGGATCCAGGAGTTCCTCTTTGATTTTTCATAAAGAACCACCTTATCATCGCCATCAAAATGTGTTTTGAAACTTCCGGAATCAGCATTAACACTTCGCAATAAATCCTCATTCACTTTACTGCCGATTTTTGACTTATCTGGGCTGTATACGATTCTGTTTTCCTTATCCAGAATCAAATACTCCGTATCATTATAAGTGCTCGTAAAATGATTGTAGAAAACGTCAATATTATAATTCAATACAAGCAAACCGACAGGCTTTTCTATGCGGGAATTCGGATCAACTGTTTTAAGAATTGTCCCAATGACAATAACCTTTTTAGAGCTTGATTGAAGGTTAATATTGTCTTCAAGGCCCTGCCAAAGAATCGGGGTTTTAGAGTTCAAGACCTTTTGGTATATAGCAGCTAACGCTTTTTGGTTAATTTCTTGTCCACCCAAAACATCCCCGGCATGATAATGCTGACCGTTTAAAGAGAATAGATCAATCGAAACGAGACCTTTAAGATTGGTAAAGCTGCCGAGAATAGAATTTATCATAATTTGTGTTCTTTGCCTCTCCTGCTGAGAGACTATCTTTTCATCCTTTGCCAACACCATTTTGATAACGTTAATACTTGATATATTGGCGAACAGCCCTTCAACATCATCCATTAGATCATTCAAGCCGCGTTGTTTCTCCATCATCAAGTTTTGCGCAGACATGGTCATTTCGTTTGTCATTGCCGCCTTCGTTTTAACATAAGACATCCTGCCTAAAAGAGCCAAAGGAAGTACACAAGACAATACTAAAAAAACAGCGAGCTTTTGAGTGATGTTTAGTCTGATTGGTCTTTTTAACATAGACTTATCCTTTCGCTCCTATTATTACAAAGGCATAGGTAGTACCTCTGTCAATTCTGCGTTTTTCTAATATTTCCTGCAAGATTTTCATGTACCACCCTGGTAAATTGCTTCTAAAACCAGATTCGCAAAGCTCCCGAGTATCTAAATAGGACAGAGGTAAATAATAGAGATTAACAAATACTGCAAATTAGGGTGTGAAGAATGAGCGAGTCGAAAACGATGTTTGGAACCGAAGAACTTGGCCGGTTGAGAAAAGTCTTACTCCATAACCCCATCGAATCCCTCTCTGCAGTTTCTGAAGAGAATTACAAGTATCATTTGTTCAATTTTGTTCCCAAGGTTGATCAATACCTGAAAGAACATGAACAATATGCTCAGATGCTGCGAGAACACGATGTCGAAGTCCTGTTTGTGAGAGATTTTGTCCGACAAACTAAGGGCTTGTTGGCAAAACTCCCCAATTTACCCTATCTCCACGATACCGCTGTCATCACGAGCAAAGGTGCCATTTTATCCGAAATGTGTTCCGGCACCCGGGCCGGAGAGGAACAGGTCGTTAAAGAGGCTCTCACGAATATCGGCATACCTATCTTTCATGAATTTAAAACCCAGGAACAGTTTGAAGGTTGTTTAATACTATCTCCCTCAACCTTAATGATCGTAAATACCGAACGATCAAGCCCCAATACTATTGAGGGTTTTTTTAGCAAAGCCCTGGAGATCTTTGCGGAAGTCATTTATATTGAGGCACCACAGGCCCGCCGGTATATGCATGCAGATATGATTTTTAACAGAATTAGTGAAGACTTGGCGCTGTATTTTCCCCCGGCATTTCTTCATGCTTACTTAATTAATCGGCAAACGAGAAAAGAAATTAACTTTAAGACTTACTTAGGGAGAAAGTCTATAGAACTGATACCAATCAGTGATGAAGAACAAAGAAATTGGGGCTGCAGCTTTGTCCCTTTAGAACCTAAAAAACTTATTCACTATGATTTGGCATTAAATATTAAGACAAAAAAGTTATTGAAGGAACGTGGGGTTCAAATCCATGAATTTCATCCTGCTGCTCTTTTAGCCGGCGGCGGCAGCCTTCGCTGCCTGACCTTAAGGCTATGGAGAACCGCCTTGTAAACAGCGAGGCCAAACTATTCATTCTTCGGCAAACAGTATATAATGGGAAAAACACATGATAATTGGCAATCCATGGCCAGCTGAAGGTTAGCAGCAGTTATGTTAGGGGAAAGTAGACAACCGAAAGTTATACTTTATATAGTCTAACAAAGTCGAGAATGATCCTTTGTTAAGGTGGCTGATATTCATGAATCCAATCGATAAATCAATAGTACAACCGGCACTGAACAGTTTTCTCAATCAAGAGGTTTACCTCCACCTTGAGACAACCAATGGGGCCTATGCCGCACATAGACAAGAGAGCAAGATGACAGTAGGGGCCTACATCCGCAATGGCCGTATTTCTTTTATCCGGGGAACCATAACGGGTGAGGGACCTTATCGGGTGGGACTGAAGATGAAAGACGGCTGGGTTTACGCCGAAGGGCTGACCGATTTTGATCTGGAACAAGAAGGAAAACTTTTGCTCGCCGGTCATGATGAAGAGGGACGGCTGGCTGTAGCTCTGGAACTCAGTATGGAGCCCTTTGAATTGTAGCACCCCTGAATTGTTTTGGGGTTAGAACCTTCAATGCAGTAATTAATTAGTAAATTAACGTGGGAGGAGTATTCTTTGGACCAACACGTTCTAGTAGTTTTTCCTCATCCAGACGATGAAACCTTTGGATGCGGCGGAACTTTAGCACTCTTTGCCAAATCAGGAATTCCGATCACATATATATGCGGTACCTTAGGGCAAATGGGGCGAAACATGGGAAAACCCTTTTTCGCTAACCGAGAGACATTGCCTAAAATTCGGGAAGCGGAGTTGGAGGAAGCTTGCAAAGCTATTGGGATTCGTCATTTGATCAAGCTTGGCTTACGCGATAAAACCATCGAGTTTGAAGACCCTGAACCTATTGTCACCGGAATTGGGCGGATTCTCCGGGAGGTTCGGCCATCCCTGGTGCTTACTCATTATCCCGGATATGCAGTACATCCGGATCATAATGCCCTGGGGGAATTGACCATCAAGGCTGTATCTCGTCTTTCCGCGCAAGATCGCCCTACCGTCTATGCCCATGCTTTTGCCCGAAACTGTCAGGACGTGATTGGTCCCCCGGATATTGTCAACGATATTTCAACAGTGGCTGACGTCAAATACTCTGCCATCCTGGCACACCGCTCACAATCCCAAGTGATGTTTCCCCGTGACGACAAGACAGGAGTTAATGAACCGACGAAAAATGCTTATAGTCACATGCTCCAGCGAGAATCTTTTTGGATCTATCGTTGTTTTTGAAAACGCTTCCAAAGGGCTCAGCCGTACAGCAACGGCTGAGTCTCTTCTATAGATTGCAGTGAACTCGTTCAGCTAAAACTGAACATCGGAGCTTCAGATACGATAATGTCCAGTGGACATTATTGCCGAGCTGCCTTTCCCAATAGGAAAACTTAGCGGCGAAGGAGGACTCTACCCCACCTGAAGTTAACGAAAGACTCACCCCCACTTATAGAAGTGGGGTCTTAAAAACTGGATATAAAACTTACTTTGAGAGGAGACCCTGCCGCATTTATGAATATCTTCAAACAATTTATCGGCTATTATAAACCTCATAAATTCCTTCTGTTTACAGACTTATTCTGCGCACTTATTGTGTCGGTCATCGACCTGGCTTTTCCGCAGATACTTAATTACCTGACTAAAACTCTCTTTACTCATGACGCACCTGCGATTCTACATGCCTTACCTTTTATCGGTATAGCCTTAGTGGCAATGTATGTTATCAAATACTTTTGTCAATATTTCATCATTTCCTGGGGACACATCATGGGAGCAAGGATGGAGAACGCAATGAGAAACGATCTCTTCGATCATTATCAGCGCCTATCCTTCTCCTATTATGATCAAAACAACACCGGCGAAATGATGTCTAAACTGGTCTCAGACCTATTCGATATTTCTGAATTGGCACACCACGGTCCAGAGAACCTCTTTATCTCCGCTCTGAAAATTCTTGGTTCCTTTATCCTCTTGATGCTGATCAACAGCAAAATGACGCTGATTTTGTTAATTGTCACGGTTATTATGGTGCTCTACACCGTCCATAACAATATAAAAATGGCTCCTATCTTTACCGATAACCGTGTGAAAATCGCCACCGTTAATTCCAGCGTCCAGGACAGCCTTGCGGGAATCAGAGTTGTTAAATCCTTCGCAAATGAAGATGTAGAACGCGAGAAATTTCACCAAAGTAATCAGGGGTACCTGGTTTCCAAAATCAGAACCTACAAAACCATGGGCAAATTTTTTGCTTGGGATTCTTTCTTCGAAGGAATGCTCTATGTCGTTGTCATTGTCTCTGGCGGGTTATTTATCGCCCAAGGATCGCTCAAAATCACGGATCTGGCGATTTATGTCCTTTACATAAACATCTTTATTAATCCTATTGATGTCTTAATCAACTTTACAGAACAGTTTCAAAAAGGATACGCAGGTTTTAAACGTTTTGTTGAAGTATTGGAAACACAGCCGGACATCAGAAATAAACCAAAAGCTAAGCCTCTAACCAAGGTTTTAGGGGATATTGAATATAATGACGTGTCCTTCCGCTATAATGATGATTATAATGTTTTAAATAATGTCAGTCTGTCAATAAAAGCGGGCAAAACGGTTGCTTTAGTTGGGCCATCAGGTGGCGGCAAGACAACCTTATGCTCACTTTTGCCGAGATTTTATGATGTAACCTCAGGTTCAATAACGATCGACGGAAAGGACATTAGAGATATTACTCTAAAATCTTTAAGAAACGCTATTGGCATTGTGCAGCAGGATGTCTATTTATTTGACGGCTCCATTAAGAAGAATATTGCTTACGGAAAAATGGATGCAACGGATGATGAAATAACAGAGGCAGCGAAAAACGCCAATATTCATGAGTTTATCATGTCACTTGAAGAAGGCTATGATACTTATGTCGGAGAACGCGGCGTCAGGCTCTCGGGCGGCCAAAAACAAAGACTTTCTATTGCTCGGGTGTTTTTGAAAAACCCTCCAATCTTAATTTTAGATGAAGCTACCTCAGCACTCGACAATGAAAGTGAACTCTATATTCAAAAATCGCTGGAAAAGCTTTCAATTAATAGAACTACTATTGTAATTGCTCACAGATTAAGTACCATCAAAAATTCAGACGAGATTATCGTCGTTACCGATGAAGGGATTCAAGAAAGGGGCAGTCATAGGAAGTTAATTGAAAACAACGGAATCTATGCTCATTACTATAATATGCAGTTTGAAGGTCTGGAACCGCTGACAACATAGAATACCATCTTCCTGTATATGGGGATGTTTTTTTGAGCATTTTATCTACGATGGTTTAGCGAAGCTAAAATTCAGTAATTCCAGGAAAGAAGGCGGTTCACTCGATGACTCAAACGTTACTTTATGTTAAAGCCAATCCTAAAGCTGATTCTCAATCCAATACCCTTACTCTGGCAAATGTCTTTGTGCAGGAGTATCAAAAGAAAAATCCAGAATCCGAAATCATCGTCCTCGATCTTTACAAAGAAGGCATTAAACCTTTAGATGCCGATACTCTGACAAAAATGTTCAGCGGTGAGAGAAATAAGGCCCTTGACTATGCCAATCAGTTTGCCTCCGCTGATAAATACGTTATAGCTGCGCCCATGTGGAACCTTGGGATTCCAGCTATCTTAAAGGCTTATTTTGATTATGTTTCCTATGTTGGTGTTTCCTTCAAATACACACCAACAGGACCTATCGGGCTGCTTGCCGATAAGCCTCGTAAAGCGGTTCATATCAGCTCCAGAGGGGGTTCATATAGCGAAGGAGCCGCTAAAGAATTTGATCTCAGTGACAAATATGTCAGAACTATTCTTGGCTTCTTTGGCATAACTCAAGTAGAATCCCTGTTCCTCGAAAATGCTAATGTATTACAAGGCGATGATTTACAAAAAGCCATCGACCAAAGTCATCAAGCAGCACGAAACCTCGCTGCGAATTTTTAAATACGGGCTGTACACTTAAAGGGCGTCTTACTTGGACACCCTTTATATTTTTGATAAATATTGATTGAAATTTTAATCTATTCCCTCTCTTGCATATTTTCGGACTCTATCAAGAAGGGCCAACTACTGAGTTAAACGTAGTATAATAATAGCGTTATTTGTAAACATCAATCCAACTTAAGCAAGGTGATTTTCGATGAGTGTTTTTGAAATTATTATGTTAGTTTGTTTTGGTGCTGCCTGGCCCCTGTCAATCTATAAATCCTACACTTCCCGATCCACCAAAGGTAAAAGCGCTTTGTTTCTAGTCGTCATCTTAATCGGTTATGCCGCCGGGATTATGCATAAAATTTTTCATCAATATGATGGAGTTGTGTATTTATACTTGCTTAACTTTCTCATGGTCTTGACCGACCTTCTTATTTACTTACGAAACAGTCGTTTAGCCGCTAAAACCTTAGAAATGCCCCAGTGAACTCGTTCAGCTAAAGCTCTGAATAGCCCATAACAAATTCTATCGCGCTGAAGGATGGAATCTACCCCCACTGTAGCAAGGTATGAGAACAACTCCCACTTGTAGAAGTGGGAGTCTGACGATTGGATTTAAAAAGACATGCAGACATTAAATGCATGTCTTTTTCTTTTGCTCTTTTTCTTCTGTCTTCTGGAATTATCGACTTAATTAAATGGGGGTATATGAAATAGGCTAATTGACATATGCCCGATATTTAGTATAATTAACCTGAAAAGGACATATGCCAATAACTAAAAAGGAGGTTGAAACTTAACTTTATTAATTTGATACTTTATTAACCTTATTGCCTTATTATTTTTTTACTTTACTCTATTACTTTATTACTTTATTCACATATAGTTTTTTATGATTACATAGTCCAGCCAAACTAGATCAAGAGACAGCGGGAACCTCACCATGAGTTTTTGAACGTTAACGTTGTGGAAGAGGAGAGTCGAGTATGATAGATCACAAAAATTTACGCCCCAAGGATATGGGACGATCGGATGAGCAACTGGTCAGAGTGAATCCCCGGCAGCTCATGCCTTTACTGCCGCCTTATGATAAACCGGGAATGGAACCTCCGCTTACAGATCCTAAACCTGCCTGGAGAGAAAAATTCTGCACTTCTTTGGATGGCTATGTGGGCATTGACACCTTAACACGGCCAAAAACTAAAGAAGAAGAGGACAAATTCGTTCAGATGTTCCTCAAGGGCTTAGAGAAAAGTTTTTCGGATGGTAACAATGGGGCGCTGCAACCCTTCTTATTGTCCTTTGAATATTGTGCCAAGTGTGATACCTGTTCTTCAGCGTGTCATATCTACGAAGCATCAGGTAAGAATGAATTATATCGTCCAATTTTCCGTTCCGAAGTTCTTAGAAAAATCGTAAAAAAATATTTTACCAAAAGCGGGAAACTGTTGGGAGGTTTTGTCGGCGCAGATATCGATGTAAACTGGGAAACCATAGCCCGGCTCGGCGAATTAGCTTATCGCTGCAATCTTTGCCGTCGTTGCGCCCAAACTTGTCCCCTAGGTTTAGATAATTCAATTCTTACCAAAGAAATTCGTAAGATCTTCAGCCAAGAAATGGGCATTGCCCCCCTGCCGCTCCACACTAAAGGCACTGTCCTGCAACTCAAAACAGGCTCATCGACAGGAATTACCAAACCCGCTTTTTTAGATACCATCGAATTTCTGGAAGAGGATATCGAGGAAAAGTATGGTTATAAAATCAAATTCCCTATTGACAAAAAAGGTGCCGATATTCTTCTCATCCACAATGCCGGTGAATTTATGGCTTGGCCTGAAAACCCTATTGCCTTTGCCATTCTTTTCGAAGAAGCAGGTTTAGACTGGACGCTTAGCAGTGAAATTGCAGGCTATGATAATGTAAACTACGGTATTTGGTATGATGATTTTCAGGCCAAGAAGCTTGCCTTACTGCAAATGAAAGCCGCAAAGGAGCTGGGGGTCAAACGAATTGTTATTGCTGAATGCGGCCACGCTCATAAAGCTTCAATGATTGTAGGCGACCGCATGACTTACGGTGATGACAAGATTCCAGTGGAAAGCTGCCTGCCTCTGCTTTGGGATTTGGTTAAGAATAAGCGCTTAAAATTAAACTCCAACAAAAATAATTTTCCGGTGACCCTTCATGACCCATGTAATTATGTTAGAGGCATGGGGATTGTTGAACCACAGCGCAATGTCTTGAAAGAGATTTGCCCTCAGTTTAGGGAAATGACACCTCACGGGGTTAACAATTATTGCTGTGGCGGGGGCAGCGGTTTTGCTATTACAAATTCCGTCAACTTCAGCGAATGGAGAAATAAAGTAAGCTCACGCATGAAGTTTAATCAGATTCTTGGAGCCTTTCGGGATACAATGGCGGATTCCAATCAACCTAAATATGTATGTGCTCCTTGTTCTAACTGTAAAGGAGCAATTAGAGATATTCTGGAGTTCTATGAAGCAACGACAAAATTTAATGTTCAGTATGGTGGTTTAGTAGAATTAATGGTTAATGCTCTTGTGAGTATGAAAAAACCGTTTATGGAGTTTTTAGAAGAATAGTGCCAACGTTTTCCGGCGAACCATTTAAGCAAACGCCTTCTGGAGCAGATTACCCTAATCGACTCCAGAAGGCGTTTATACTATAAGATTATTCCCTATTAAATTGTATAGTTAAGTTACATACCTATCGTTATACAATATGTGACCAAACAACAGTGTCTCTTTTCAAAGACTTGCTAATGATCCGGTTAATGTCCTTTACAGTAAACTTATTGTCTGATCAAAAACATCCTTGACCGCACGCCCAGAAGCACAATCCATCTCGACAATGCTCTTCCCCTCATTGATTGCTCTGACAGCGGCAGGATCAAAGGGTATTTTTCCTACGATAGGAAGTTTAAGTCTTTGACAGAAGGATTCGATTTTTTCCGTATTATCCTGACTTGTATCATATTTATTAATACAAATCGCAATTCGCGTTTGAAATTTCTCGGCGGTTTTAATGATTCGTTCCATATCACTAATGCCTGAGATGGAGGGTTCTGCCACAACCAACACCATATCAACACCATTTAACGAGGCGATTACCGGACAGCCGATCCCCGGTGATCCATCAACGATCGCCAGGTCAGCGTTTATTGCAGTATACTTCATATTCCTTTTTACTTCGGTTACCAGCATCCCGGAATTACCGCTTCCCATTTTAAGCCGCGCAGTGGAAAACACGTTATCACCAGAATAGAGCATCAGGTCGCCTGCTGCGGAAGGTTGAAAGGATATGGCTTTTGCAGGACAGATCGCTTCACAGACGCCACATCCTTCGCAGGCTAAACTATCAACGTTATAAGGATCACCCGCCTGAATTGCCTCGAAACGACAATGCTGCTGACACAAACCACATTGCACACATAATTCCGGATCAATCGCTGCCTTGGCCATTCCGTAGAAGTTGGCTCGTCTGGCTTCCGAGGACTGATGTAAAATCAAATGCAAATTGGGAGCATCGACGTCACAATCTGCGAAGGCCCTGGCTTCAGATAGCTTAATAAAAGCGCTGGCAACCGTTGTTTTACCAGTACCGCCTTTGCCGCTAAGGATGAGTAATTGCTTCATTTTGTACCCCCTTAGACACCATTTGAAGCATAGAAGAGAACATTCCCTGATACTTCTCATTTTTTCTAACAGCAATGAGCCCTTGCGCATTTAGGGTTCCCAGCTCATTTTCAAAAGGGATCTTGCCTATGATACTGATACCCTTTTCCAAGCAAAATTCTTCTGCCGGATTGTCTCCGTCCTGGCACTTATTGAGTACCACACCATGTGGCTTACTAAACAAGGTTACCAGTTCATAGACCATCTTTAGATTGTGAACTCCAAACAACGTAGGCTCGGCCACCAACAAGCAATAGTCCGCATCCTTAATACTTTCCATAACCGTGCAGGCGCTGCCGGGAGGACAATCAATCACTGTGAATTTCTTATCCCCATGGAGATTCTTTAAAAGTGTCTTAATAACCGGAACGCCCGACTCTTTACCGGTATGTAATATTCCTGTAATAACTTCAACATTTCCGGAAACACCTCTTTGAACCTCGCCAATAACGCTATCTTTCTCCGACAGAGCTTTTTCTGGGCAGAAGAGCACACATCCGCCGCAAGAATGACATACTTCATCAAAGATAAGTAAATGATTTTTGATATAGGCTAAGGCGTTAAATCTGCAAAAATCGATACATTCGCGGCATCCGCTGCAGAGCTTATCATCAACTATAGGAATCTTAACGGAAACGTTTTCTGTTTTTATATCCTTGGGGTTAAAAAAAAGATGCCCATTAGGCTCTTCAACATCACAGTCAATATAACAGGAATCTACAGCAGAAGCTGCCAAATTAACGGATACCAATGTTTTACCTGTGCCGCCCTTACCGCTGAGCACAGCTATCTTCATCTTAGTTTCCTCCATGGCCATGAAATCCGGCATGAATTTCTTCCAATATAGCTAACTTTCCTTCAATTAAAGCCGCGAGATTATCCTTAATTGAGTCGTTGATGGTTTTAAATAGTTTAATATTGGCCGCTTGAATTATTTCTGCTGCATTTTCACCGCAGCGAGGAGTAATCAAGGCATTAACCCCATGATCAACAACGATTTGTGCAGCCTTTATTCCAGCGCCGCCTTGACTGGCAATTGCGCTATTATCGAGAAACACACTTTCCTTTGAATCTGTATCATAAATCAGATAATAGGGTGTCCGCCCAAAGGATTCACTTACACTTGCTTCCATTGATTTGTCATTGACCGGAATTGCGACTTTCATAAAGAATCCTCCCAAATAAAATATAGCTAGATCATTTACTAATTACTAATTATTATTATTAAATGACATAAAAACTTCATTCCTTCGTCTAGGATTATTAGCCTAGGCCAGTACTTTGGAACTCTAAGTTATATTTTCCAGAGAAATTTTGTCATTCTTGGAAGGCTCGGCCACATCGATGTTTCTGACAACCGCCACAACCACAGTATGGTTCAAGGCCGTCACAAAGTTTATAATCTCCGCCTTCAATCCTTAACATTTTCCCTTTGACTAAAGATTCCGCAAGCTTTTTTCGAGCATCATTATAAATACGCTGTACTGTTGTACGTGCAATCTTCATTTGGTCTGCAGACTCTTCCTGAGTAAATCCTTCTAAATCAATCAGCCGTATCGTCTCATACTCATCAACGGTCATAGTCAGAAAATGATCTTGATTAATCGGAGCGTTAAGTGGCCCAAATTGGTTTCTTTCCGGCAAGCAACATACTTTTCTCCATTTTCTTGGTCTTGGCATAATTCGTTCTCCTCTGCTTGTGACGTAAGGAACAGAAGCGTCCTCCTGTTACTTTTCTTATATCATTATTTTACGATTATGTCATCCCCTTGCCAATATGAAAGCAATTTCGCAGAAAAGGTATGCACCTTTGGTTATGCATTAAGAATAACGACCCATTAACCTCTATCGCTGATTGTCTCCTTTCAGATTATTGACATATACCCTTTTTAAACCTATTATACATCATTATAGGCATATGTCAATAATAACTCTTACTCAATGGTGTCCTCTGGAAAACAAAAGGCCTTCTGCCAAATTGTCGTCGTACAATCTCTCAGAAGGCTTGATGAAAAGCTATTTTGCTGCCACGAGCAGGTTACTGAATAGGATAGGCTCCTCTGCTGCTAAGGTAATTAAATAAGTCTTCGCCATGCTGCTGCTCTTCCTTTTGAATATGATTTAGGGCCTGGCGAATATTATGATCTTGGCACTCGAAGATAACTGTATCATAGGCACCCGAAATATACTTCTCTGTTACGAGCATATCTTTGGTCAAGGCAACATCATTTTGATTTACTGTTTGCCCGACAGGGTTTGTTTGCATTGCTTGATTCTGCCCTCCGGTTTGCTGACCTTGGCCCTGACCGCTTATGGTTGGCGTTTGACCGTTCAATATTTCGTTAAGAGTGTTGAAATGTTGTTTTTCATGAGAGGCATGATCATTAAATAATTGTTTGAGTTGTTGATCCTGGGCTTCATTAGCATATTTTGTATATTTCTGAACACACATTTCTTCATGGCTTTTTTGATCTTGAAGCAGCATCCGTTCTTTTTGACTGATCATGGGGAATCACCTTCCTATGTATACGTATAGGCGCACCTACCTGTTTAATATTATTCCTCATGTCGGACCGAACTATGTATTAAAACAACAAGAACGATTAACTAACTTTATACTCTAAAGCGATAGCCTGCACCCCAAACAGTTTCTATATATTGAGGATTGGAGGGATCGCTTTCGATTTTCTCCCGCACTCTTGCAATATGTACCGTCACTGTCGATGAGTCCCCTAGGGCTTCTAAACCCCAAACACGTTCAAATAACTCTTCGCGTCCGAACACACGATTTGGATTTTGGGCAAGATATACAAGCAAACTAAATTCTTTCTGAGCTAAGCATACTTCCCGGCCGAGCACAAAAACTCTATGGGATTCTTGATCGATCTTCAGCCCACGAATCGTTAACGTATTCCCCTTTGTGACACTGTCTCGGAATCTCTGTTTTAACCGCTCATAATTCTCCAGATGGGCTTTTACTCTAGCGACTAATTCGCCGGGACTAAAGGGTTTGGTAATATAATCATCGGCACCCAGGCTGAGGCCTTTAATCTTATCGATTTCTTCCTTTTTGGCAGAGACTAAAAGAACGGGAATATCTTTATCCACTTTCATGCTCTTTAAAATTTCCAAGCCATCCATTCCCGGAAGCATGATATCCAAAATCAACAAATCAATATCGCTTTCCTGAAACATTCTTAAACCCTCTGAGCCGTCTGAGCACACAAGAACCTCAAAGCCGGCAACTTCAAGATAGTCTCTTTGTAATTCTGCGATACTCAAATCATCTTCAATTATCAAAATCTTTTTCTTCATTGAACCTTCTTAGTATTATGATTTACTTAGGGAAATCATAATACTCGTTCCCTCCTCCCCATGACTAGTAGCCCAAATTCTTCCTTCATGGCCTTCGATAATTTGCTTAGCTATTGCCAATCCCAGACCGCTTCCTTTACTTCGAGCCCTATCAGACCTATAGAATCGGTCAAAAATATAGGGCAAATCCCCTTCGCTGACACCCGAACCATTATCCCGCAATTCAATAATGATGCTGGTCGACGTATCTCGAAGAAGAATTTCGATTTCGCCCTGCTCTTTGTTCATATATTTACGAGAATTATCAAAAATGTTCACAATGACTCGTTTCATTCTCGCACGATCCAGAAAAACAAATTGCTTTTGGCGCAGATCATTTCGAAAAGAAACCTTGATCTGACTCCTTTCCAATTCCGGCTCGCTTTCAAGCAGGCAGAGTTTAAGATAATCTTCAATATCTGTTTTTTCAAAATCAAAAGGAAGTTGGTTTAAGTCAAGTTTAGCATAAAGAAGTAAATCATCAATCATTTGGTCAACTTGATGGGCCTTCAAAGATATTGTTTTGAGATATCGTTCCCTTTTCTCGGGTGTATTGGCAATCCCGTCTAAAATCCCTTCAATATATCCTTTGATAGAGGTTACAGGGGTTTTTAAATCGTGAGATATACTTGAAATTAACATTTTACGATTATCCTCATACTTCAGTTGAGTATGAACAGAATCCTTTAGTCTGAGGCGCATAACTTCAAGGTCGCGGCATAAAGCCTGAATTTCTTGATCCCCTTCTTCTACGATAGCCTGATTGAGATTTCCTCGGCTAATTTCCGCAGCGGCACTTTGCAAATTACGGAGTGGTTTAAGAATCGTGCGCGAAAAATGATACGATACAAGGCTATTCGTTAACATAAAGACAAGCACAAAGGTTACTCCAATGATGATTATGAATCTCGTAAAATTTGTTGCCGCTTGATCTAAAGGTGCTAGCAACGACACGTTTCCCTTCGTACCATCCTTGAACTGCAGGCTTATGGATTGAACGGTATAAGTGTTGTCTCCAATCACAACGGGTTCTGTTCTCTTCATATTCCCTGCATCCAAAGCCTTTTCCATATCAATTTTACTTAGATTAAGGGAAGAAAAGATTACCTTTTCGTCTTTTACAACCACAAGCTGCCCATGAATTTCTGCCAGCTGTTCTTGAAGATGTTTTTGAAACCCCTCGTCTTCGATGACTTCCGGGGTTTGTTGAAGAATATTTGTTTCGGTATTTAAAAGCTCAAACTTAATTTCTGACAAACGTTGATAATTTTTAAAGGATAGATCATCACCGGAAAGCTTGCCGTAGATAAAAAGAAAAGCCACGGCAATAAAAACAGTAATCACCGTTGGAATGATGACTGTTGAAGCGTTGGCTAAAATCATCCGTTTCTTGAGGTCCATTAATCGTCACCCTATAATTCCTTTTTATCAAATAAATAGAATCCAGCTGTAAATAACATAACGCTTGACCCCAGCATAATCAAGAATTGGCGAATAATTTTTGCCAAAGGAAAGGATTTCATAAGAAACAAATTATACCAATCCAGTTGCGTTGTCATCAATATACTTGAGTACTGTGAAAAGAACACTCCCAATACTTTTAGGCCTAAAAAGATCAAGATTGATACAAAAAAAACAGAAATTCCACTCTTAAGTAAATTTGTCAAAAGAACAATTCCTAAGGCTAAAACGACCATGGGAAACAAGCTAACGATATAAGAGAATACAGTTCTAACTAGGGAATCCAGAGTTGCTGAATTGGTATTAAAAACAAAACCAGCTATGATCGAAAAAATTAGCAGCAAGAGAAGAGTTGCTAAAATGAATAGACTGATAGCCGTAATTTTAGCTGCAAAGATTTTCAAACGGCTCACGGGCCGGGTTAAAGTTATACGCATATTATTATGTGCAAACTCTCCTGAGAAACTATCAATGGTTACTAACGCAGTAAACAAGGGCAAGATAGTGTTGACAACAACTGACAATACAAGCATGGGAAATTCCATACTGCCTGCCGTTCTGAGTCCAAAGCCGCTCCTTACCCCTACAATAATAATTTGGCCTATAACAATAACAGCCAGCGAAAGCAAAAAGGCGGCCAAAGCCTTTTTCTTTTTATAGAGCTTCTCTAGTTCATTAACCAACGCTGCTTGAAAGACGGCCATTTCGTTCTACCTCACTTACAAAATAGTTCTCAAGTGTCGCATAGTTTCTCAAAATCGTCTTAGTGCTCTCGACATTAAGGATTTCGCCATTATAAATCACCCCAATACGATTACACGTCAACTCGACATCATGAATCAGATGACTGGAGATAAAAAATGTGGTCTTTTCTTCATCGGCTAATTTCTGAATCAGCTTACGGATATCAATCATTCCCTCGACGTCAAGACCATTTAACGGTTCATCCAGAATAACGACTTTAGGCCGGGATAAAATAGCTGCCGCTAAACCAAGTCGCTGCTTCATTCCTAAGGAGAATTTCTTCGGTTTCTCATGTTTATAGTTAGACATACCCGTTAGCTCCAGAACTTCATCAATGCGTTGATAATCCACATCCGGGTAAAATCTTGCCAGCTGTTTCAAGTTATCAAAAGCACTAAGATAAGAATAAGCTTCAGCGATTTCGATCAGGCAGCCAACCTTAGCCATCGCTCGTTCATAGTCTTCCGTTATGCTGTGTCCGAAGATCTTTACATCCCCATAATCAGGCCGAATAAGTCCTGTCATAAGTTTCATGGCGGTGGTTTTTCCGGCACCGTTGGGCCCCAGGAAGCCAAAAATATCTCCTTCGGAGATTTCTAAGTTAATATTCTTAATTCCCCGCCCATTTTCATATTGTTTCGTTAGATTCTTGATCTCTATAATCGGTTCCATACCTGCCTCCTTCAATGGTAAGAGGACTGCCGGGGTAACCGGCAGTCACAGCTATTTTACACAGTAGTTTAAGGCAAATGGGCTATTCCAAATCCGGGCTGAAGGTGGAATCGAGGATAATGCCGCCCTCAGAGAATGTAGTGCTTTCATTTAGATATATTTTCCCCGAATGTTCGTCGAGGAAGAAAGCCTCATTTATTCCTGCATCTGTTCTAAACCTATATTCTGGAGAATTTTTATCCTTTGACTTCGCGGCATTGAAGCTAAAATCCCGTTTCCTAGTGGCATATTGATCAAAACCTGGTTTATACACCTCGTAATATCGTCCGGTTGCCGATGTTTGATCAATTTGTGTAATCTCAATAATTCGTTCCCCGACTTTAACAAACTTACCGTCTTTCATGATTAGAATGTTGTTTTTAAACTTACCCATAAACTCTTGGGGGTTCGAAATTTCAGGTCCCGAATTTTCATTTTTAACGACATCTTTGACAACTTTCTTCCCACTTAGATCAGGCTTAGTTACTACCGTGGAGTTTACACCGGTCAGTTTCGCCAAAACCTCGATCGTTATGTCATGAACGGTCCCCTTCTCATCCTTCCCGGAGACCACAGCAGACCCCAAAATGCTCTCCATTACACCATCTTTATTAACCTTCGCCGTTCCGTCAACAGTCTTGACAAAAACATCCTTGCTGAGGTGTGGCACATTATCTTGTTGCCCGTCTTGCCCATTAAATCGTTGTTTCATTTCAAAGGACGCAAGTGCATTGATCAATGAAGGAATCTGTACTTCTGTGAGTGAGCCGGAAAGTACTTTGCTTCCGTCCGGGTTCTCCGTAACCACAACATTATCCTTCAGATTTCCGACAATAGCATCCGCTATTTTTTCAGCATCTTCGGCACTATTTTTTTTGAAGGGATCAGAAAACGCCTTGTCTTTACGCACTTGGGTAAATTCCGTAACATAGTAGGTAGGATCATCATTAGTCAACCTAATATTCGTTGTACTATCCGAATAGGTTTGATTACTATATTTATTTCCATTGATGGTTTGTTCGGAATAAATCTCTTCTCTTGCATGCTTACTTCTATCGTACTTCTCGGTTTGATTCATGTTAGCTATTGTTTTCCCATTATCTTTTACATCATAGGATATATCCATTGTGAAGCTGTTTAAATTATCACTGCATTGAGCAGCAGTAACTTTAAGGGTATCTTTCAATTGATCATATCCGCTCTTGGCTGCGATATCGGCCAGGGCCGTCGTGGCAAGCAGCATTGCCCCCAGGGTAAAGCTCAAAACCATGGTCGTTTTCTTGGTTAATTTCATGGACCCAACTCCTTATCCGTTTTCTAGAAGCTTCCGTAACTTTATTTTAGCAGTTTGCCCTTGAATTTCTCTTAACGATTTATTAACAAATTATTAACTGTTCATGCCAATATAAGTAGATATACCAGAAATCCTTTTGGAAAATTATATCATAGGATTTCATTGATTCGCTTGCACTATTACTTAATCAACTGATCCAACTCAATTTTCTTGCATGACTATTATGATTAGAGATATAACAAAAACAGAAAGAGCATCATGTGCTGCAAACTCATCATGCTCCCCGTACAAATATCAACACCATCAACGTTGCAAACGCGATCATCAATAACATCACATGATATTCATCCATTGGCCTCACCTCCTTTCCATCGGAGGCTTGACCGCCCACCCTTTGCCCTATTCATTATACTATTAATATTATACTATTACTTAAGGATATATCATTATAGAGAAACTGTCTTACCTCTAATAAAGGAGCAATGACCGTTTCTTTTTTTGTATAATTCTTCTCTTCTTTCCAAGTCTCAGGATGGTAAATTCAGTCCTTTGTAGCGCAAATTCCCTCAAATTGATTTAAATCTTCCCTTAACGAAGGAATGAATTAATTTAGCTTTTAGTTATAAGAAATATTTCACAAATGCTTGTGAATAAATAGATTTTGAACAAAAATGAATCTTATGCTATATTAAAATTAATCGGTCTGATGGTCTGACCACATACCAAATTTCACAAACTTTTATTTTCCTTCCTTTCATTATCGATCTCTTTTTTAACCATCTTAAATCAACAGGGAGGTTTTACTCATGGAAATTCTCGTATGTATTAAGCAAGTTCCAGGAACCTCGAAAATTGACGTGGACCCAATTACAGGGGTCTTGAAACGCGACGGCGTTGACTCCAAAATGAATCCCTACGATCTATTCGCCCTTGAAACCGCTTTAAGACTTAAAGAACAACATGGTGGAACTATTAAAGTCATTAGCATGGGACCGCCACAGGCTAAAGACGTTATCAGAGAAGCTTATATGATGGGAGTCGACGAAGGGGCTTTGGTTTCAGATCGTAAATTCGCGGGAGCCGATGTCCTGGCAACCTCTTACACAATTTCCCAAGGAGTTCGCCAACTGGGCGACTTTGATCTTATACTTTGCGGCAAGCAGACAACGGATGGAGATACAGCCCAAGTGGGCCCGGAGATGGCAGAGTATTTGGGCGTTCCCCATATAGCCAATGTCTTAAATATTATTGAAGTCAACGATACGTCCATCCTTGTTGAAATGGATATGGCTAATACCATAGAAGTTGCCGAAATTAACTTTCCCTGTCTTTTAACTGTAGAAAAGGATATTTTTCAGCCCAGACTTCCTTCCTATAAGAAAAAACTAAGCACCAAGGACAGGGAAATTAAAATCATTTCTTTTAAAGATTTCGAAGATCAAAATGAACACAGATATGGACTCGCAGGTTCTCCCACCCAAGTAGAACGCATATTTCCTCCGTCCGCTAATACTGACAGACAAACCTGGACAGGCACTCCAGAAGAGTTAAGCTCTCAAATCGTCAATAAACTTAGACAGTTAAAGTTTGTTTAGAGGGGGAAGATTCATGAGTAAATTAATTTGCCATCAAGAAAATCTGGACGAATCCAAAATTCAAGAATTAGTGAAGATTTGCCCCTTTGGAGCTCTTGAAGCTAAAAACGGGACCCTTGAAATCACAGCCGGATGTAAAATGTGTAAGTTATGCGTTAAAAAAGGTCCGCAAGGGGTTATGGAATTCATCGAAGAAGCCGTGCCTTCCGTCGATAAAAGTTTATGGAAGGGTATTGGAGTCTACGTTGATCATATCGAAGGAGACATTCATCCTGTGACCCTGGAATTAATCGGCAAGGCCAGAGAACTTGCCTCTGCCGTCAATTTCCCGGTTTATTGCGTTTTTATCGGCTGTAACATTAAAGATAAAGCTCAAGAATTACTTCATTATGGTGTCGATGAAGTCTTTGTCTATGATTATGAAGAATTAAAACATTTTCGTATTGAACCTTATACCGCAGCCTTTGCAGACTTTATTCAAAAAGTAAAACCATCGTCTTTGCTCGTCGGTGCAACTACCATCGGTCGTTCTCTGGCTCCCAGAGTCGCGGCAAGATTTCGGACCGGATTAACCGCTGATTGCACAACCCTTGAAATGAAGGAAAACACTGACTTGGTGCAGATCAGACCCGCTTTTGGAGGCAACATTATGGCCCAGATCATTTGCCCTAATACAAGACCTCAGATGGCAACGGTGCGCTATAAGGTAATGACTGCTCCGGAAAAGCAATGTGAGCCCAGCGGTAAGATCACGCTTTGTGAATTAGACCCTGCAAAATTAGTGTCTGGAATTAAAGTCTTAAAAGTAACTCGCAAAGAGGTCGAAGAAAATATCTCTGATGCAGAAGTAATTATCGCTGTCGGACGAGCCCTCAAATCCGAAAAAGATTTGACGATGATTGAAGAATTAGCTCAGTTATTAGGCGCCCAAATTGCGGGCACGCGCCCCTTAGTTGAAGCAGGTTGGTTAAATGCCAAACGGCAAATCGGCTTATCCGGACGAACTGTTAAGCCAAAGCTGATCATAACCCTCGGAATTTCGGGTGCTGTCCAGTTCTCTGCCGGCATGAACGGTTCAGACCAAATTTTTGCCATCAATAAAGACCCCCAAGCGTCAATTTTCAATATTGCTCATTATGGAATCATTGGAGATATCTATGAGATTGTTCCTCAACTAATTGAAAATCTGAAAAGCTTTAAGGCCCTGGCTTGCGCGCGTTAAGGAACAGAGCGGATCAACTCAAGAGAGAACTATACAGGCCGTCTCTTCTCGTCCTCCCTGTCTTCAGAGACACTTGGCTAATATACAATGCGTAATGCGTTGCAGTGTGCCGATAAGCTCGTCCGCTTATCAGCATGGACAGAAGCTGTTGTACTTTCGGAAAGTAAAAAAGCGGAGGTATTTTCATGAATAACTATAAAACGCTGAATGCTAATGATAGAGAGTTTTTAGTTTCATTATTAGGTGAAGAACGAGTTTTCACGGGTGAAGCAATTAGTGATGACTTCAGCCATGATGAATTAGGAGGCATTAGTAAACTTCCGGAGGCTTTAGTCAACGTTTTGACCACCGCTGAAGTCTCTGAAATTATGCGCTATGCCTATGATAACAATATTCCTGTTGTAGCACGCGGTTCGGGAACAGGTCTTGTTGGGGCTTCGGTTCCTATCTTCGGAGGTATCATGCTGAATATGTCCGGCATGAACAAGATCCTGGAACTGGATGAAGAAAACTTAACCCTCACCTTAGAACCCGGAGTACTCTTAATGGAAATCAGCAAATATGTCGAAGATCATGATTTGTTTTACCCGCCGGATCCTGGTGAAAAGTCAGCTACCATTGGAGGAAATATTAATACTAATGCCGGCGGCATGAGAGCTGTTAAATACGGCGTAACCAGAGACTATATTCGTGGCCTGGAGATTGTCCTGCCTAACGGCAGCGTTATTAATGTCGGTGGAAAAGTTGTCAAAAACTCATCAGGTTACAGCATAAAAGATTTAATATGTGGATCAGAAGGAACACTCGGCATTGTCACCAAAGCAACCTTGAAATTGATTCCACTGCCGAAAAAAGCGATTTCTCTCTTAATACCCTTTCCTGATCTTGATAAAGCCATTAGTACTGTTCCGAAGATTATTAAGTCCAAAAGTGTTCCTACGGCTATAGAGTTTATGCAGAGGGAAGTTATTCTTGCAGCCGAGGAATTTCTGGGCAAAAAGTTCCCTGACAACTCTTCAGACGCCTATCTCTTGCTGACTTTTGATGGCAATAGCACCGAAGAATTAGAAAAGGACTACGAGAAAGTGGCTGATATTTGTCTCGAGGAAGGTGCTCTGGATGCCTTTATTATTGATACCGACGAGCGAAAAGAAGCTGTCTGGTCTGCCCGGGGTGCATTCCTGGAGGCAGTAAAAGCTTCCACCACTGACATGGACGAATGTGATGTTGTCGTTCCGCGTAATAAAGTTGCTGAGTTTATTAAATACACCCATCTCCTCCAGGAACAATTTAAGGTTAGAATTAGAAGCTTTGGTCATGCCGGTGATGGCAACCTGCACGTCTATGTCTTAAAAGATAACCTTTCTGATGAAGCTTGGCCAAAGAAACTTGCGGAAGTTTTTGACGCAATGTATCGAAAATCTCAGGAACTTCAGGGACTGGTATCTGGAGAACACGGTATTGGCTATGCCAAAAAGCAATATATGTTCGACCAATATGAACCTGAGTATGTAGAGCTGATGAAAAATATCAAATTAGCCTTTGACCCCAAAAACATCCTCAATCCCGGTAAAGTGTGCGAGTAAGATACTACTATGATTAAAAGAGTTGCAGCAAACAACAAAAATTGTTCGCTGCAACTCTTTTTGTTTTCATAGGGATAATTTTCATTATTCCTGAATCTCCGCTTGAGTTAGTCCGATTTAAGTAGTTACATCGCAAACCGAAATATTCGACTCATTTTCAACGATTTATAACTTTTTGTCCCAGTATTTGCCAAAACCATTGTTCAGGTAAATACAAAGCTCAACATCTTTCGCCTGACTCCAGTAGTATACTAGACTTGTTCGATACTACTTGTTCGATAATGACTGAATTGGAGGATTTTCATGGCTAAGATTTTAGTGATTGAAGACAATCCTGCGATCGGGTTGGTTATTCAAATGACTTTAACAGACCAAGGACATCAAGTGGAATTGCGAAAAAATGCCTTAGATGGTTTGACCTTAATGAGAAATGGGACAATTCCAGATTTAATATTAACGGACCTTATAATGAAGGAAATAACCGGAAAAGATTTAGTGAGAATAATAAGGGGGGATCATCTATTACATGATCTCCCCGTGGTAATCGTTACGGGCTGCTTCCCCGATTCTAAAATCTTACCAGATGCTGACGAATTTCAGGGTCTACTGATGAAACCCTTTGATATTAATGACCTGGTAACTATTGTTGCTAATCTTACGTCAACAAGAGCGGCCTAAAGACTATTTGATCTTGCCCTAATGTACGAGAAACGGTCTAACTTCTTCAAGGGCTTTTCTTAATTCCTCAAGAGCATGTTCATCCATTCTTCCAGAATTACGCATTCTTTGAATTAAGTCTTCAGGAGTAATCCCTTGCATTCGCATAGCTGAAACAATCTCTTTTTCGTCTTTCGTTAAATCCTTCCATTCTCGCACAGGAAACACCTCCAAATATTAAAACGGTCGTCGTTTGGAATCTAGTCTTTGAATTGCTGTTTGGTTCTATTCATAGATTTTAAAGTCAGTAATATTATGAAAAAAACCATTTCTCAACTTATGATTTTCTTGAATTTTAAACAATTTAATCCAAACGGCTAATTTTCACAATTTCTTGACATTTTCTTAAAATTATCTCCTCCGAAATTGGGCATTCTAAGCACGTTCCAGTTAAACAACTACAAGGAGGAGTGCAAATTGTTAAGAAAGTTTGCAGTGACTTCATTAACCGTAGCTTTCCTGGCCTTTGGTGCCGGAACTTGTTTAGCTGCTCCGGATCCTGCGAAACTTGATGAGCTTAAAGCCTTAAACCAGCAAATGTTCACGCTGAAAAAGCAAATGGTGGATAAACAATTGGAAGCCGGACTCCTTGATCAGGAGAAAGCAGCCAAAATAAAAACCTTCATTGAAGAGCGTCAAAAGCAGGTTGAAGATGATTTTGCTAAAGGACAATATTCCGGCTTCGGAAAGAAACATGGTCATGGCTTTAGTAAAACAAGCCCTTCTCCAAGTAACAGTTAGTCTTAAGTAACCTTACAGATTATCAACTGGAACAGCCCCTCGGCTTATAAGCTGAGGGGCTTGCTTAATTTATTGGTAACAAAGAATATGGGTTAACTCCTTGAAAAAATGCCATAAAATGTAAACTTCTATCGTAAGATAACTTAGGAGTATTAAGGAGGGATAAATGTGAGACATATTCTTGCCAGAAGCGAACTTTGTCTCGGATGCAAGAGCTGTGAACTGGCCTGCGCAGTTGCCCATTCGACCAGTAAAACCCTGTTTCAGGCACTTGCTGAACCCAAGTTACCTCAAAAAAGAATCTTTGTCGAGTCCAATGGTGAAGAAAATTTTCCCTTGCAATGCCGTCAGTGTTTAGATTCTCCTTGTGTTCATGCCTGTATGAGTGGAGCAATGCGAATTGACTTAAAGACTGAGCTTATACAAGTTGACAGCCAAAAGTGTGTTGGATGTATGATGTGCGTCATGGTCTGTCCCTATGGAGTTATTGCTGAGATTCGATCAACCCGCCAAGTGGCAAAGTGCGACCGCTGCCTTGACTTAGATTATAATCCCGCTTGTATCTCAGCTTGCCCCACAAAAGCTTTGCAATTTGTGGAGGTTCAGGAATTCACTCACAGCGGGAGAAAGGCCTTTCTAGAATTAGTGAAGGGAGTTAATTAAGATGAAGTCATCAAAATCAATCGATCCTGCCGTTATAGAATTGTTGCCCAAAGCCTTTCGAGATGGAGTCGAAACTGTTTGGGATCGTTACGAAGCTCAACAACCTCAGTGCGGCTTTGGAAGTTTAGGAGTTTGCTGCCGGCACTGTGTTCAAGGCCCTTGTCGAATTGATCCCTTTGGCAATGGCCCGAGCAAAGGGATTTGCGGAGCTAGTGCGGAAACCATTGTAACGCGCAATTTGCTGAGACAAGTAGCAGGCGGGGCGGCAGCTCATGTCGACCATGCCTATGAGGCTGTTGAAGCGTTAGAGTTAGCCGCCAAAGGAACGATTAATTACTCCATCACGGATGAAATGAAACTTAAGCAACTTGCCCAAGGTTTAGGCATCGATGTCTCAGATAAAGAAAAACAGAAACTTGCTCTGGAGATCGTTGAAGTTGCTTATAGCGATCTGGCGAACCATGAAAATAAGCCTGTTCAGTGGTTAATGGCTCATGCCCCCAGAGAAAGAATCGAGGTTTGGGAAAATCTTGGGATTCTTCCACGCAACCCGGATCGAGAAATTCGTGAAGCCATGCACCAAACGACTATGGGAATGGATGCCGACCCCGTAAATCTCGTTTTGGCGACAGCTAAACAAGGTCTCGTAGATGGCTATTCCGGTTTAAAACTAGCAACAGACATGCAGGATATTCTATTTGGAACTCCTACACCCGTTATCACTGAAGCTAATTTAGGGGTTCTCAAAGAAGACTTTGTCAATCTTGTTGTCCATGGGCATGTCCCCCTGCTTTCGGAAAAAATCGTTTATTGGTCGAAGAAGCTTCAAGCAGAAGCTATTGCTGCCGGAGCTAAAGGAATTCAAGTCGCGGGAATTTGCTGCTCAGGCAACGAAGTCTTAATGCGCAACGGCATTCCCCTTGCCACGAACTTCTTAGCCCAGGAATTAGCCATTGTTACAGGGGCAGTTGATGCTATGGTCGTCGACGTTCAATGTATTATGCCTTCTTTAGCCCAAGTCGCAGCTTGTTATCATACGGAGATTATTACAACTATGCCGATTGTCAAAATACCTGGAGCGAGCCACATACCCTTTACTTTGGAAAATGCGGATCAGGCTGCTCAAGAAATTGCCCGCAGGGCAATTACAGCTTATAGCCGAAGAATCGAGGAAAAAGTTAAAATTCCGAATCACAAATGTAAAATTATGGCCGGATTTAGCGTGGAGGCAATCATTGGAACATTGAAAAAAATTGATCCCGAGGACCCACTTAAACCCCTCGTAGATAATATTGTTAAGGGCAATATTTTAGGAGTGGTGGGCACAGTGGGCTGCAACAATGTCAAAGTTACTCAAGATCTGATGCATGTAGAACTTGTGAAGGAACTTGTGAAAAATAACGTTTTAGTCGTTGCCACGGGATGTTCTGCCCATGCCCTGGCGAAAGCGGGGCTTATGAATTCCGAGGGAACGGAAAAGTATGCTGGGGAGGGACTAAAGACTGTCCTATCGACCTTAGGCCAAGCTGCCGGTCTTAGTGCTCCCCTTCCACCGGTGCTGCATATGGGAAGCTGCGTTGATAACTCAAGAATCGGGGATTTAGTCACAGCTATTGCCGCCTATCTGAAAACGGATTCTGCCGCATTGCCTGTGGCTGCAAGCGCTCCTGAACTCCAACATGAAAAGGCCCTAAGTATTGGGACTTGGGCCGTAACCTTGGGACTCACAACTCACCTTGGTGTTGTTCCGCCTGTTCTCGGGAGTAAAATGGTAACCGAGTTTCTTACCAAGGACCTCAGTGATGTAATTGGCGGAAAATTCTATGTCGAAACCGATCCACTTAAAGCGGCTGAAGGACTTCTTGAGGATATCCGGGCCAAGCGGAAAAAGCTCGGACTTCCTTGTTAAGGAAGGTAGAAATATGAGGTATATCGTAGTTGGCAACAGCGCTGCTGGCCTGTTTGCTGTCGAAGAAATTCGCAGGCATGACACCCATTCAGAACTCCTCGTTCTCACAGCTGAACAAAAGCCAAGTTATTCCCGCTGCCTTACCACCTATTTTTTAGCAGGTGATATTCCCGCTTCCCGACTTTACTTACGGGATGACAATTTTGCTGAACAATTGAACTTGAACATTATCTATGGAGTCAACATTAACAGGGTTGACCCGGTACGTCAGCTGATTCAGAGCACGGACGGGCGGGAGTGGCGTTATGATAAACTTCTGTTTGCTATGGGATCTTCGGCAAAAAAGCTCACCGTTCCCGGCAAAAATCTTCCGGAAGTTTTTACTCTGCGTACCCTAGAGGATGCGGAAGCCATTAATAAAGTCATAGAACAGGGATCAAAAAAGGCAGTCGTCGTGGGAGGAGGATTAGTCAGTTTAAAATGTGCTTACGCGCTGAGAAAACGGGGACTTGAAGTCATTGTAGTAGTCTCCTCCGGACAAATCCTCTCTCAGATGCTTGACAGCAAAGCTGCCGGTATCATCGAAAATCATTTAAGAGCAAACGGGATTCAATTTCTTTTCAAGACTGAGGTGATAGCTATTTCAGGCAAGGACCATGTGCAGGTTGTCCTGCTCTCACCTCAAACAGAACTTGCCGCTGATCTCGTAATCGTCGGTAAAGGCGTATGTCCTAATATTGGAGAATTACGGCATTGCGGCTTTAATATTGGCAAGGGGATTCAGGTAGATGCTTTTATGGCCACCAACCTGCCCAATATTTATGCAGCCGGCGATATTGCCGAAACCTGGGATATAGTTCGCCAAAAGTTCGCAGTAAACGCTACCTGGCCGAATGCAGCGACTCAAGGTAGAATTGCCGGAGCAAATATGTGCGGAGTCCATAAAGTTTATCCGGGATCATTGAGCCTAAATTCGGTTGACTTTTTCGGCCTCTCAGCCATGTCTGCCGGTATTACTAAGCTTAGTAAAACCATGGGAGGAGATTGGGAAGAAGAACTAGCGCAAAGAATCATTGATGGCAGAACCATCTACCAAAAACTAATTTGGCAGGGGGACACCCTCAAAGGCTTCATCCTCGTTGGTGACACTTCCCAGTGTGGTGTTCTGACAGCTTTAGTCAAATCAGAGCGGCCTTTAACTTGGGCCCAAAAGAAAGTCGCATTGAGGAAACGCGGAGCCTTAGCAGCGGAACTGATAATGTGAACATGCTCCCACTACTGGCTTGTTCACCTCCCTTGTAAGTTTATTATACTAAAACGAAGAGACAATAATTTGTTGAGAAACGCAATTCATTCCCTCCCTAATCGTTGCGACGATTTGAGGAAGAGGACGATTTGCTGACGGGTTAAACATTATCTGCGAGCTCCTTCTTAGGAGCTCGCGGTTCCATTTGAAGATTATAAAAAGGCCTATCAGTTTCATAAAGTGCAGATGTATTAAGAAACTGTTTGCTTCACGAAGCAACAAGCCTTCAATACTTTGTTTACAAATTAAGCGGGAAAATTCGGCAAATCCTTGATTTTAGCTATTAGTTTCGTATAGACCTTATGCATATGAGGTTCGGTACTATAGGTGTTGATTTCAGTTAACGGAATCCATTTAACGCCGCTGTTTTCATCTTCCTTAACCCTAAGCAAATCCTTTTCATCCCCTTCGATTAAGAACGCAACGGATAAATGCAAGTGAGGGGATACATAAAGTCCGCGTTTTATGTGCCCTAAAACAGTTAATATATCCAAGGAAAAAATATCGTTGGAAACTGGACGAATAGTCTTTACGCCCGTCTCTTCCTGCAGTTCTTTTATTGCCACAGCCAATAAATCTTCATCCCCGTCAGCATGGCCTCCTATCCATGACCAGGAGTTATAAATATTATGATGGATCATAAGCACTTTATCTTTGCGACTGTTGACCGTAAAGGCTGAACAGGTAATATGTGCTACTTCATTGTTCCTTGTCAAAATATCTTTAAATACTTCAGCGCAAAATAAGAAGACCTCTTTATCCTTCGCTTCTTGTTCATTATAGGGAGAATATTGTTTTATTAATTCAAGCATGGTCCCCACTCTTTCTTTATAACTTCTAATAACTAATTCTGATAACTAAAACCAGATTAATCTTCCTTGCCAAAAATACCCCTTATTTTTCCTTATCCTAACACAAAGCGGTTTCAATTATATAAACATTGCATTACATCACTTAAAATTGACACAGCGTCGAGACATTCGGCATGGCCAGGGGCTGCCTTCGCTCAGAAGGTTTATTCTTCCTGATAGTAAAAGAGACCGGGATTAAACCCGGTCTTTGGCAACATCTTTTCCAATTTTATCAGAATCAAAGGGAAGGGGAATCTTCTCAGTGTTATCTGGCTTCCGTGACTTGTTGTTCGTTTTTTTAGCCATAGCCAATTTACCCCCTTTAACGTTTCACAAATAGGATTCTCTGATTAATAAATTCTATACATTCCTTTTTCCATTCAACAAATCCAACAAGTGTTTTTTAATATTAATGGCTTCACCGGAAAGGAGAAGGTCCTGCTCACGAGGCCTGGAGAAGGGAACTTGAATCTTATCTAAAATTCGAGCAGGGCTATGACTTAAAACAACAACTTCATCGGACAAAAGAATTGCTTCTTCAATATCATGGGTAATAAAGACAACCGTCGGACGGCTTTGACTCCACACATTAAGAAGCCATTCCTGCATTTCCCGCCGGGTCAAGGCGTCCAGTGCTCCAAAGGGTTCGTCGAGGATCAGAGTGTTCTGTCCAAATAAGAAGGTTCTTAGAAGTGCTCCCCTTTGCCGCATTCCACCGGATAATTGATGCGGGTAATGATCCGCAAACTTACCCAAGCCAAAACGATCGAGCCAGTGACGTGCTGTCTCTCTGGATTTACGTTTATCCTCACGCCGTATGTCGCTGCCTAAGGCGACATTGTTCAACAACGTACGCCAGGGCAATAGTAAATCTTTTTGGGGCATATATCCCACTTGACCCGGGATACCCTTAATGGAGCGACCCTCTAAGAGAATATCACCTTGGGCAGGCATCCCCACTCCGGCGATCAAATTACAAATCGAACTCTTTCCACAACCGGAAGGACCAATCAGAGACACGAATTTTCCCGTTTCTACCTCAAGGTTAATATTTTGCAAAACATCCAGAACAGATCTTCCGCCGTCCTGATAAGACAACGATACGTCTTTAAGTACTAGCATAATCTAAGCCTTGGGCAGGAAGCTATTAGTAAACGCCTTATCTGTGTCGATCATTTTATCCAGTAGTTTGTGATCAAACATCCATTGGGCATAATTGTGCCAAACAGAGGATTTCTGGACACCCCATTGTGAAGCATCAGCCTGATACTGCTGACTAATCCAGGCTTGACTCTTCTTGATAAGCTGCTTATCTTCTTCCGGTGCGTTCTTAATCAGAATGTTAGCCGCATCATCCGGGTTTTTAATAGCATATTGGTATCCTTCACTAACGGCTTGAGTGAAGCGGCGAACAACATCGGGTTTTCCCTGAATCATTTTTTCACTTGTAACTAAAACAGGCGTATAATCGTCAAGTGCCGGATTGATATCTTTCAGCCATATCATATTGAGAGGTGTTCCGGCCAATTCAGCCTGAATCCCTTCCCAACCATAAAAAATCCAGGTCAGATCGATAGAACCTTTTGACATACTGGCAATGGGATCAGCATCTCCAATGTTTATCATTTTGACTTTATTAAAATCTGCATGTTCCTTTTCCATCAAGGCTTTAATGGTTTCTGTCTCCGACGGCAGACCCCAACCGCCGTAAGTCTTGCCTTCAAAATCCTTCGCAGTTTGGATATTCTTACTCTTCAGTGAAGCAAAACCCGATGTGTTATGCTGCAAGATTGTGGCTATAGAAACTAAGGGCAGCCCTTGGACGCGGGCGTCGGTGACTTGTTCCTGGGCGCTTATTCCGAAATCGGCTTTGCCGGTCGCCACTAACTGTTCCACCGTTCCTTGGCTCGAAGGAGGAACGATTTGGACATCCAGGCCCTCCTTGCTAAAATACCCTTTGTCTTTAGCCACATAGAGGCCCGTATGATTTGTATTTGGTGTCCAGTCCAACATAATTGTCACTTTGTCTGGCTGAGCTGCCGGCTTTGTCTGCGCAGATTCTGTTGCTTTCTGCGTGCTTGTGCTGCATCCGGTTAACAAAAGGAGAGCACATAAACTTGCCGCCAGCGTTACACTTAATACTTTTTTAACCTGCTTTATTTTCTTTCGTCCTCCCACAATTTCTGATTTAAACAATGGTTTAATCATAATTCCTACTCCTTTTCCGCGACTTCTTTAAAACCCGGGAATATTACAAGGTTCTACTTGACGATTTTAATCTTCCTTAGTATGTAACCAAGGTAAAGCAAGGTGCCGAATTACCGCGATTAAGACAAAATAAAATAGGCTTAATACTGTAATAGCAACAATTGCGGCAAATACCTGATCCGTTCGAAATGAATGCGACGAACGTGTTAAATATACTCCTAAACCGGAACTAGCTCCAAGCCACTCCCCAATCACTGCTCCCATAACACTATAGGTTGCAGCTATCTTCAATCCTGCGAAAAATGACGGTAAAGCATTGGGCCAGCGAATCATATACAAGATTTGCCAACGTGTTGCTCCCATACTCTTAAGCAGATTAAGCAGGTCATCATCACTGACTTCTAATCCTTCTATTAAACTCACAGCGATTGGGAAAAAACATACTAAGACAACAGTGACAATTTTAGGCAGCAGGCCATATCCCAACCAGAGAATCAAAAGTGGGGCAACCGCAATAAGAGGCACCGTTTGGGACACAATTAACAAGGGGTAAAACAAACGCTTAATTAGAGGCGAAAGTACCATTGCCACCCCTGCCACTAAACCCAAAGCTATTGCCAAAACGAACCCTGTAGTTGTTTCAAAAAGTGTCGTCAACGTATGTGTCCAAAGCAACTCTCTAGTGTTCCAAAAGGCTTTCATAACTGCTATAGGAGAAGGAATCAGCCAGAGAGGCAATTTAAAATAGTAGACAATGATTTGCCAAAGGGCCAAACAGATCAACAAAAATACGATTGTCGGAATACTATCATGCCATTTTCTCTGGAACCGTCCTGATTTCAATGGCATTTCCTTACTTCTCCCGGTATTTTTTGATCTTTTCTTCGATGGTCGTTTTACCAGGATTATAGTCCATCTTAATATACGTCATAACCCTAGAGGCACCAGCTTTTATACAGGCATCCTGTGCCTTTCGTACAATAGCCCACAGTTCATCGGGTTCCCCTTCCATGGTTGTTTCCATCGGTCCAACCTCATAGGTTACACCACTGGCTGCCACAACAGCGATTGCTTCATCGACAACTTCAAAAAGCCGATCGTCTTCAACTTTTGGCAACACCTGAAATGCCATCATAATTTTAGCCACTCCAGACCACTCCTTATAATTAGTATCATTTAGCAATCAGACGGAAACCTTATCGATACAGATTTCCTTCGGCATATCAACTAGATACTTCCCATCCGAAAATTCTGCCCGTTTTCTGGAGAAATTACGAAAACCGCACATGACATGCGCGGTTTACTTTATCTCAACACGTTTCCTCCGCTGGCATTATCCAGATCAGGTTCGGTCGGCAGTAACTCTAACCACCCTCTCAGCCTAATTTCTTAAGCTCCCGTTATATTCAGTTTATGCCTTCCCTTTAGATTAGCACACATGGGGGGATTGCACAAGCATGTTTATTAAAACCTGCTTCAAACACTTTTAACATTTGCTCAACCATCCTCACATCTTGATATGGTAAAATAGATCATGTCTTCAAGGGTTTTAGGATTGACAATACCTAACTCTTCATATAGACTAGTAAAAATTCTTCGTTTGAAACCTTTAAAACAGGGAGTGTTTAAATTGGCTTATTACTATGAAGATGCGTCAAGAACGTTTAGCGAATATTTGCTCGTTCCAAATTTGACAAGGACAGACTGTATTCCCAGTAATGTTAATCTCAAAACACCTTTGGTTAAATTTAAGCGCGGCGAGAAATCCCCTCTGGAGCTAAATATACCCTTTGTATCTGCAATCATGCAATCGGTATCTAACGATAGTTTAGCCATTGCTTTAGCAAGATGCGGGGGACTTTCCTTTATTTATTGTTCACAGTCCATAGAGGAACAAGTCGAAATGATTAAGAAAGTCAAACGATTTAAAGCCGGTTTTGTGGTTAGTGATGCCAACCTTACGCCTGAACATACGCTGAAAGATGTTATACAGCTTAAGAAGAAGACCGGACATTCGACCATAGCCATTACTGAAGACGGCACTTCCTCAACAAGATTAATGGGACTCGTGACAACTAGGGACTATCGGATTAGCCGGGACGTTCTGGATAAAAAAGTTTCCGAGTTTATGACCCCATTATCGAAGCTAATCGTAGGCCAAGAGGGAATTAGTCTCAGTGAGGCCAATGATATTATATGGGAGCACAAACTGAACAACTTGCCCATTATTGATAAAAATCAAAACCTCCTCTATTTTGTATTCCGGAAAGATTACGACGATCATAAGGAAAATCCTTATGAATTATTGGACTCGGAAAAACGCTTTGTCGTTGGGGCCGGAATTAATACGAGAGATTATGAAGCAAGGGTCCCCGAATTAGTGAAAGCCGGCGCCGATATTCTGTGTGTTGATTCCTCCGACGGGTTTACCGAGTGGCAGGGGAGAACCATTTCCTATATTAAGAATAAATATCAGGGAAGCGTCAAGGTTGGCGGCGGCAATGTCGTTGACCGTGAGGGATTTATGTATTTAGTAAACTCCGGAGCTGACTTCGTTAAAATTGGAATCGGTGGAGGCTCTATTTGCATTACCCGAGAACAAAAAGGCATCGGGAGAGGCCAGGCCACTGCGGTTATTGAAGTCGCTAAAGCACGTGATGACTATTATAAAGAAACAGGGATATATGTCCCCATATGTTCTGACGGCGGAATTGTTCACGATTATCATATTGTCCTGGCCTTAGCCATGGGCGCAGACTTTGTCATGATGGGAAGATATTTTGCCCGTTTTGACGAAAGCCCCACAAAGAAGGTCAAACTCGGCAACAATTATGTCAAAGAATATTGGGGTGAAGGCTCTAATCGAGCCCGCAATTGGGAAAGGTATGACTTAGGGGAAGGGGATAAACTCCATTTCGAAGAGGGCGTTGACAGTTATGTCCCTTATGCGGGCAGATTACAAGATAATTTAGAGGGAACTTTAAGCAAAATCAAATCAACAAT
Organism: Desulfosporosinus sp. SYSU MS00001; assembly: GCF_049943955.1. Lineage (NCBI taxonomy): Bacteria > Bacillati > Bacillota > Clostridia > Eubacteriales > Desulfitobacteriaceae > Desulfosporosinus > Desulfosporosinus sp. SYSU MS00001. The sequence continues at coordinate 66,282 of NZ_JBNFTW010000003.1, read as the reverse complement.
GTGCAGCTGCGGAGCAATCAGCATTGAGGAATTACAGCGAACAGCCCGTATGTCGTTAGTTTCTTCTACAAGTATTATTGAAGGCGGCGCCCACGATGTAATCCTAAAAGAGAATAATTATTAAGATTTTAGGCAACTTATAAAAAATACTACAAAGCAAAAGACTGGGGTGACTCGGTCTTTTGCTTTGTTTTTTTACGGCCCATCAATTATTGTAAAGTGTTAATATATAGAAAATTATCGGCTTAAGTATTAACGAAAATTGAACTCGTACAATACAATAGAACAAGGATTGTAAAATGGATATGCTTTGAATTTAAGCTATTGGATCTGATAGTGATAAGGAACTTATTTTATTATTATCAATAAATTAAAGGTAAGGAGACGAAGCTATGGCTTCATTAACTACCGGATTGATTGAAAACACACCGGTCTCCGGTGGAAGACCCACCTCAACTTTCACTGTAAAAATAACCAATGATGATACAATTTCTGCTAACATTGAAATATTAGGTTTTTTCGTGATAGGAACTATGAAAACACTGTATGTGCAGGAGTTGTTTGCTTTGGCACCGGCGGGGGTTGCAACTAGAGATTATACTGCGCCGTTTGATGAATTTGAATTTCAATTTATAACTAGCTCTGATGCTATAGAAATCTCTGCTTGGGGAAAAGATGCTGCTGGGGATTTGGTTGCAGCCCATCGCGTGCTACCAGCTGAACTTAATCCAATAGGTTCTGTTGAAATAACAGGAACCACAGGGGCAACTGGAGCAACTGGAGCAACAGGAGCAACAGGAGCCACCGGGGCCATAGGAGCAACGGGTGAAACCGGTGCAACAGGAGCTACCGGGGCCACCGGGGCAACAGGAGCTACCGGGGCCACCGGGGCCATAGGAGCAACGGGTGAAACTGGTGCAACAGGAGCTACCGGAGCTACCGGAGCTACCGGAGCTACCGGAGCTACCGGGGCCATAGGAGCAACGGGTGAAACTGGTGCAACAGGAGCTACCGGAGCTACCGGAGCTACCGGGGCCATAGGAGCAACGGGCGAAACTGGTGCAACAGGAGCTACCGGAGCTACCGGGGCTACCGGGGCTACCGGGGCTACCGGGGCTACCGGGGCTACCGGGGCTACCGGGGCTACCGGGGCTACCGGGGCTACCGGGGCTACCGGGGCTACCGGGGCCATAGGAGCAACGGGTGAAACTGGTGCAACAGGAGCTACCGGGGCTACCGGAGCCACCGGGGCCATAGGAGCAACGGGTGAAACTGGTGCAACAGGAGCTACCGGGGCTACCGGGGCTACCGGAGCCACCGGGGCCATAGGAGCAACGGGTGAAACTGGTGCAACAGGAGCTACCGGAGCAACGACTCCGGTTTCCGTAAACCGAATTTATGTTTCCAATTACAACGATAATACTGCCTCGGTCATTGATGGAAATACCAACACGGTTATGACCACTATTCCGGTAGGTATTAATCCATACGGTATTGGGGTGAACCCGACAACAAACCGAATTTACGTTGCTAATATTGGTGATAGTGATGTTTCGGCTATTGATGGAAGTACCAACACCGTTATAGCTACCGTTCCAGTAGGCGCTAACCCATTGGGCGTTGCTGTAGTTCTCTCAACAAACGAGATTTACGTGACTAACAATACTGATAATACTGTTTCGGTCATTGATGGAACTGCCAATACTGTCATAGTTACCGTCTCAGTAGGTACAGGTCCGACTTTCGTGGACGCAAATTCGACAACAAACCGAATTTACGTTTCTAATTCCGGGGATAATACCGTTTCGGTGATTGATGGAATGACCAATACCGTTATGGTTACAATTCCAGTAGGTACTAGCCCCTTCGGTATCAGTGTGAATCCGACAACAAACCGAATTTACGTGGCAAATGACAGTGATAATACTGTTTCGGTCATTGATGGATTTTCCAACACTGTCTTTGCGACCATTCCGGTAGGTACTTCTCCATTGGGTGTCGCGGTAAACAATTTAACAGACACGATATATGTGGCGAACCTCGGAAGCAACAACGTCTCGGTTATTAACGGTAACACAAATACAGTCTTAACCACCATCCCCGTGGGTACTTCGCCATTGGATGTCAGGACAGACCCTTTAACGAATGGGATTTACGTTTCAAATGCTGGTAGTAACAATGTCTCAGTTATTAGTGGGAATACCAACACTGTTGTTAGCACTATTCCAGTTGGGAGTTCACCACATGGTATTGGAGTAAATCCTTAACTTGATTGAGGAAATTAGGGGTTAGCAAAAGGGGCCCTTCGACAAAGGGCCCCTTTTGCTTTAGCTTTGCGACCTGATATCCAACCTCTCACTTAAAAAGGTAGAACCTAGGATCAAAACACCACCAATGATTTGCATAGGACTCATTTTTTCTCCCAGAAAGACAGCCGAGATGATCACTGCCGTGATTGGGTCAATATAGCTTAATGCGGCGATAGTCTGTCCTTTTAATTCTTTGATCGCCGTGAAATATAAGAAATAAGCAATTCCTGTATGAAGAATACCCAGAATAAGGATGAAAACTATTGAGTGTGAGGTTAACCCAGAGAAATCTACTGTATCACCCAAAATAATATAGGGCAGGAGCACCAAGCTTGATACCATCAATTGCACAAGGGTAGTTTCAAACCCTGTTAGGTTTTTAATAAATTTATTCATGATGATGACGCTCGCGTAGAGTACTGCTGCTGAAAGGCCATATGCTATGCCGAGAAAATGATTACTCCCGCTGCCTGTATCGCCGCCTCCCAGGTTAACTAGAAACAATCCGGCCATGGCAAGAATAATGCATCCAACCTTAGTGAACGTTAATCGTTCCTTAAGGAGAAAGGGAGCCATTATCATGACAAATATTGGAGCAAAATAATAACTTAAAGTTACCTTGGATATGGTCGTGTATTTATAGGCTTGAAACAAGAAAATCCAATTACATCCGATGGCGGCACCCGATAAGACTAAAAGTAACCCATTTTGTTTAATCGCCTTAAAGGATGGCCTTTGTTTAACAAGAATACTTGCCAAAATCAAAAAAGCGCTGCCTATGATTCCTCTAAGAAAGGCGATTTCACTGGAAGGCAAAGCAATATTGCGAACAAAGACACCGATGCTGCCAAATATCAACATGGTAGTCAGGATTCTTAATTTTCCCATCAACGTTCCACCCCGTCTTATCTCTTTATGTCAGGTTGCTGAATCTATACAATTCTCTCTTTTTCGGCGAATACCTTTTTCTTCTCGTTCTATCCAAACGAAAGACTCCCACTTCTACAAGTGGGAATGGTTCCCATACCTTGCCTCTCGTTTACTTACTCTTAATAACTTTTCCAAGACTCAAAACCGTTACATAAAAAAGGCACCGGTTATTACACCGCTGCCAAAGCCCTTGCCTTATGATTAATGCATATTTAGTTCTGTATAAATGAGAATAACTTCTATATTAAAGGGACTAATTTCTCTCAATCAAATCAAGGTACTTTTGTTTTCGCGCCACACTTTTATAAGCCGGCCGGATAATTTTCCCGGCATTAACAATTTCCTCAATACGATGGGCACTCCAGCCTGCGATTCGAGCAATAGCAAACATAGGTGTATACATTTCAACAGGAATATTGAGCATTTTATATACGAATCCGGAGTAAAAATCGATATTGGCACTGACTGTTTTATACATCCTATTAAACTTAGCGATTACTTGAGGAGCTAACCTTTCTACTGATGTGTAGAGTTTAAATTCATCATCCAGTCCTTTTTCCTGGGCCAGTTTAGCTGCATAATCTTTAAGAATAACAGCTCTCGGATCTGAAATGGAGTAAACGGCGTGGCCTATCCCATAGATCAAGCCGGACCGGTCAAAGGCATCTTTTGTCAAAATCCGAGTTAGATATTGCTCAATTTCTTCATCATCATTCCAATCCTTGAGTTGATTCTTGATATCTTCAAACATCTTGATTACTTTAATATTAGCTCCGCCATGACGCGGCCCTTTGAGAGCACCTATAGCTGCCGACATCGCCGAATAGGTATCTGTGCCGGTAGAAGTCACGACATGAGTAACAAAGGTCGAATTATTTCCCCCGCCATGTTCAGCATGCAGCACCAGAGCGAGATCCAGGAGCGCAGCTTCAAGTCTGGTGTACTTGCTGTCCGGTCTCAGCATTGTCAGAATGTTCTCTGCTGTGCTTAACTCCGGACGCGGACTGTGAATAAAGAGACTTTGATTGCTGTGGTAATGGGATAAGGCTTGATAAGCATACACCGCTAAGGATGGAAAACAGGCTATTAGCAGCAAGCATTGTTTTAAAACATTGCTGATGGAAGGATCGTCGGGGTTATCGTCAAAAGAATATAAGGCAAGAACGCTTCTCGCAAGAGCATTCATAATGTCTTTACTGGGTGCCTTCATAATAAAATCGCGGGCAAAATCTTCCGGCAGCTTCTGATAACCAGCCAGAATCCGTTTGAAATCCTCTAGACCTTTCTGGTCAGGAAGATGGCCAAAAAGCAATAAAAAGGCAGTCTCTTCGAAGCCAAATCGGCCGTCTCGTGTGAATCCATTGACCATATCGGAAATATCATAGCCACGATAAAGTAATCGGCCTGGAACTTGTATAATTTCACCTTCGTCCAGGATATATGAGTGTACTTCACCAATTTCGGTTAAACCGACGAGGACACCTCTTCCGTCAAGATCCCTAAGCCCTCGTTTAACTTGGTATTTGCTGTATAATTCAGGATTTATGAAACTGTTCTTTTCGGCAGCCTTGCTCAAAGTAACAAGCGTTTTCCCTTCGGTCAGTTCGTAATTTAACATCTATAATATCCTCCCTCAAATAAAATAAAACCCCAAGACGCAGTGTCTGGGGTCAGCTAAGTCGAAAAAGCAAAAGAATAATAAGGCAGGGCAATAAGAGCCTAACCTATCGTTCTTTCCTTTCAACGCTTACGAAGTTAGCTGACGGATTCGGGTCGAAAGTAACCCTACCTCTTACAGGAAAAAATTCCTTTGGAGGATTCACCCCAGATTAATGGTTCCCCCGCTTCTAAAAAGAATTAAGCGATTTAGGATATTTAGATAATCTTGAAAGATTATCATTTTAACCATATTGCAAAATACATTTATTGGAACCTATTATATCACATCTATAGATTATAATCAATTCTATAATAGAGCAGCATTGATACTAACGCCAGCCCTGATGGTAATGTATATATTAAATAATTGTTATTAAAAAGGGATTAAGGTTAATTTGTAGAACTACTATTTATTGATTAGTACATATTAGAGTTATAAGGGCATTTGATACGATAGATGCAGAAAAGGAGTTAGCTTTGGATACAAATATTCCAGAGGTTTCCTTAAAGGAGCTTCTTAAGCTGAAAAAAGTCTTCTTAAATTTCAATTATGTCTTTATTATCAATTCCTTAGATGGACGGATTCAATACAGCAATCCAGTTCTGCCAACACTTCTTGGAATTACCCAAAAAACCATAAAAAAACTAACAGCAGTGGAGATCATCCAGCAATTTGTTCATCCTGATGACCAAAATTCTTCAATCCAAGCGATCACAGAAGTGATGAAGGGAAATCGAATTCATGGCTTAACGAATCGCTACTGTCTTTCCAATGGCACCTATCAGCAATTTTCCTGGATGCTGATCCCCATTCCTACGGAGGGAGTTTTTTATGCGATTGCTTGCCCGACTGCTGACGGTACCATCCCTAACAATAAGGCTGCTGATCAACCGGATATCAGAATCCACAGCATCTTTCACAATATATCCGATTACTTTTATGTTCTGGATAATTCCTGGAAATTCGTTTATGTCAATGGGTCCGCCGCCCAGCTTTTCTTATCTTCAAAAAAGGAAAAAATTCTCGGGAAATACTACTGGGATATATTCCCTGAATCAGACGATCTGTATTTCCTCAAATTTACAGAAGCTAAACTTACCCAAAAACATATTTATTTTGAGGCTTTCTCAGTACTTTCCTGCGGCTGGGTTAGAGTAAACGTTTACCCTTCTCCGGAAGGTCTCTCTGTTTATTTTCGGGATATTTCCGATCAGAAGTGCTTGGAGAAATCCCTGGCAGATGAGCAAAAACGTCTTCATGCTATTTTAGATGGACTCCCCGGTTTAGTTTATCTGCGTACCTCTGAGGGAAACGTTGTTTTTGCTAATCATAAGTTTAAGGAGATTCAGGGCGAACCTGCTAATAAGAAATGTTTCGAACTCCTTTTTAACAGAAATCGTCCTTGCAAGGACTGTAATATGGAATCTAAAACCCAAACCTACGGGCCCCTGCAATGGCAGTGCATTATTAAAGATGTTATTTATGAAGTATATCAGCATCCGTTTGAAGATATTGACGGAACCCAACTATTTCTAATGCAACTCCTGGATATTACCAAACGCAAGCTTGCCGAAGAAGAAATAGGCCGTTTAGATCGATTGAATCTCGTTGGTGAGCTGGCAACAAGTATTGCCCATGAAGTAAGGAATCCCATGACAACAGTTCGCGGCTTTTTACAGCTCTTAAAGAGTAAAAACATTTCTCAGGAAAACGCAGAATATTTCGATCTTATGATCAGCGAGTTAGATCGGGCTAACGGCATTCTTAATGAATTTTTATCTGTTGCTAAAACAAACGCCAAATTGCGGACACCAGTTAAACTCAACAACTTAATGGATTCTTTATACCCTCTAATTATGTCTGATGCAACCAACCAAGATAAACATGTCGTCCTTGAGGCAGAGAATGTCCCTGAACTAATGTTAGATGAACGCGAAATGAGACAGCTAGTCCTTAATCTCACAAGAAACGGCCTCGAAGCAATGAGCCCAAAGGGAACTTTAACAATAAGGACCTATCAAACCAAAGATAGTATTGTACTGGAGGTAAAAGACCAAGGATCTGGCATCAGTCAGGAAATTCTGGAACGTTTGGGCACTCCTTTTCAAACAACGAAAAAAGGCGGAACAGGGATCGGCCTGTCTACCTGTTTTAATATTGCCGAAAGACATAATGCTAAAATTGAGGTGATAACTTCTCCTTCCGGCACAAAATTTATTGTGCGTTTTAAGTCCCGGCCTTAAGGAAATACCCTCTTAGTAAAAATCTCTACCAACACTCCAGCCCCAAGAAGAATGATTATAAAACCTTTAGATCTTTCTTGATGCTCTAACCTTAAACTTATACGGGTTTGAATGCTTTCTTACTGGCTCCGCATAATGGGCATCTCCATGTATCCGGCAGTTCCTCAAAGGGCACACCCACAGTTACTTTACTTTTTTTACAACCCCTGTCAGGATTATAGATATACCCACAACTTTGCATTTGACATTGCCATAGTTTACTCTCTTCGCTCTTCATTTCAACTCTCCCTTCCTGTTTAATTTTATTACTAAATAATAATAATTAAAATATAATAGATAAACCTTATGCGTATTATTTAAATCTTACGCATAAGGTTTTTACTGATTGTCTCCAGAGACTAAAAGGGCTGTTGCAGATTAAATCTGCAACAGCCCCTATTACTATAATCAATCTTATAAGTTATAGTCTTTAAATTACCAGTTCAAGGGGGTAAACCATTTTTTCGCCGTTAGTTAGAGCCTTAAGCCTTACCCTTACTTATGCCCGCAAAGCACTAGGCAAGCAATGCTGCACCTAAAGCAGCGGTCAGTTCAGGTTCTGGAGGAATCACAAGGTTTACCTTTAGTTCCTTTTCAAGAAAGCGGACCAGGAGATCGTAGTGAGCACCTCCTCCAGTGAAAATCAATGTTTCCGGATGCCCCACGGACTCGACAAAATTGGCCAGACGCTTGGCGGTACTTTTAAAAAGACCTGCAATAACTTCAGGTTTAGGAATCCCTTTCGCCAGCATTGTGATCACTTCCGACTCTGCAAACACCGTACACATGGAATTAATAGGCATTGGGCTGGCTTCAGCTGCCGAACTGAATTCCTCCGCTGTCAGGTTTAATCCTTTGAGGATGACATCTAAAAAACGCCCGGTACCTGCGGCACACTTGTCATTCATGATAAACTGAACAACTTTGCCATTTCCATTTTTTCTGATGACTTTGGCATCCTGTCCTCCTAGGTCAAGCATATACTCCTTATCTGAAAAATAATGATGACACCCTCTGGCCTGACAAGAAATCTCGGTAATTACCCGTCCTTCAGGAAAGTTTACTCTTCCATATCCTGTAACCACGAGTTTCTCGGGTTTTTTTCCCTCTTTAGCGACATAGGTTTTAAGTAAAGCAATGCCGGCCTGTACCGAGTCAAACCGAGAAGGAATGATCTGTTGATAAACCCGTTTTCCATCTTCCAGAACCACTAACTTTGTATTCACTGAGCCGAGATCTAAGCCGGCTTGCTTCATGCACGAATCATCTCTAATAAAGCTTCAATCCGAGTTAAAAGCTGACCTTGATCTTCTTCAGAAAAGTCGCTTTCCAGCCGCAGATATGGAATTTGTTTTTTCTCCATTTCTTTGCCCACAAAATAACTTTCCACACCATAGGGCTGACAGAATTGAAGCGAGAAATCGATTACAGCATCCGCTTTTAAGTTCTCAGCCATGTACGCAATATCTTCCAATCGTCCCTGATTTGGAGTAAAGCAAGCGCAATTCACTTTTAAAGGCCGTTTAGCAATATTAGCAAGCATATTTTCGACATCATCAGCAGGTTCAGTAACATCCTTATAATAACGTTCTCCGGTGCAGGTTTCCTCCCCAACTACAACAGCCCCCGCCTGTTCAATTAAAGCGTGAAGCTTCCATGCCGGTAAAGGCTGGGGAGTCCCCGTTACTAAGATCCTTGGGGCATTGGCCGGTGCTACCCCAATACCTTCTTTGACTCGCTGATCAAGTTCATCGCACAAGACATTCACTTGGGCAGCAAAACGAACAGGATCATCAAAGAAAGAGAGCTGATTAATTAAGAGGACATCCAAACCGTGAATCGGTGCCGGAGTATGTTTTCTTAAGTCAGCTAATCTTTGTAGGGCAAGGCGTTTATTGTTAATCGTTTCAATCCCCTGAGCAAGATTCTCAGCAGTTAATTTTACCTTTGTTTCGCGTTCAATAAATGAGGCGAATTCCTGCACTTCTTCTTCCCAAAGGGAAACATCCTTGGTTTCCTTTTTTTGCGGCAGTTCCATAACGTATGTAGGAATATACTTGTTGAGAATTTCCCAGGCCTTCTTCTTTCCATCACAGGTAGTTTCCCCAATGACCCAATCAGAAACTTGGAAATAGGGGCATATGCGGTCTAATTTGAAACCCATTGTCGATTTAATCAAAGGGCAAAGATTGCGGGGCAGAACCTTTTCCCCCGAAGAAACAGTAAACTGGGCCCCGGCACACAGGCCAATGCTGGCACTCCCCGTCGCCACGATAATTTCCTCCGGAACATATACGCAAAAGGTTGAGAACACTTTTTTGCCGGCCTGTTTCATGGCATAGAGTTCATGAACACGAATTCCATGAACATCTCCAACCACTGCATCAAAATATCCCATTCCTTTGGGGCGATTAGGCCGATCTAAAAATAAGCTCGTGAAAATTGCGGGTACCGGAGCCAAAAAATCATCATGTTTCTCTAAATCCATACCCAGTGCTGTCCATAATTCCCGGTTCTCCATTAGTCTTTTCCCCTCCTCAATCTCTCTAAACCAAATCTAGATATGTATCACTTTAGCACTTTGATGCATGACAGCTATGATCTCCGGCATAGTCGATACTTTGCCGACTTTGATTTTATCCTTAATGCCGTAATAATCCAGACAAGTCACACAAGCCAAGAGAGTAACACCCCAGTCCTTTTCTAAAATCTCCAGAGCATCAAAGGCCGAGAATTCCGGCAGTAACAAGTTCACTCCCTTTTCCAGAAATACAATATGGGAAGGTTTTTCTGCAGCTTCCGAGAGCTTTAAAAAGAAACTGTGCATCAGACGTTTACCCAATTCCGGGTCTTGATGACCGATGGTATCTGAGCTGACAAAATAGGTAAAAGACATTGAAACTCCCCTCCGTCATAACTTTCTACTTATTATATATTATCATTAAATGTCTATGACTAGAAGGATAATTTTAAGATTTTCCAGTGCATAAAAAAAAAGCCGGAACGCATTGTGTTTCCGACTTATCGTTAAAAGCCCCATAAAGGTTTCTGAAACCATAATTTTAGTCTGGTTACCAGAGGATGCTAAACACTCTATCAAGTAATCTCTGGCGTACAAGGTTCAATTCTGCCTCCAGTCCTCATCCCTAAATGTTCTATGACATCATATAACGTGTTAAGCTCAATTATATCAAGATTCTTAAAGCGAGAAGAATCACGTACGGTATTTCTCGCCACGTAGACACGTCGGAATCCCATTCGGTCAATTTCTCGTATCCTCGCTTCAATAGCCGGAACTTTCTTCAGTTCTCCAGTCAACCCTACATCAGCTACGAACACGGTATCATTGGGAATTGTTTTATCCAAGACCGAAGAAACCATGCATATAATAATTGCTAAATTAACCGCCTGTTCTTTGAGTTGAAGACCTCCTGTTGTTTTTATCACAACACTTTTATCGTAAAGGCTAATCTTACCACGCTGTTCAAGAATAGAAACAAGAGTATTTAGTTGGTCCCGCCTTAAACATTCGGCAATTCTGGAAGGATAGGGTGTAAAGGATTTTGAAACAAGGCTTTCAACTTCCACGATAATCGGACGTGTCCCTTCTTTTATAACGGCTAAAGCACTTCCTGATATGGTTTGGCCTTCTTCCCTCTGGGTCATGAAGAATTCCGAAGGGTTGTCGATGGATAACATTCCCTTTTCTGTCATGGAGAAAAAGCCAATCTCTCCTGTGCTTCCAAACCTGTTTTTCGAACACCAGGCTCCCCGTAATTCTTCCCCATTTTCCCCATTCAAGATCAACACAGCATCAACTAAGTGCTCTAACGCTCTTAACCCGGCAATTTCATCGTCCTTTGTCATCTGACCAACCATAATTACTGCTCTGGGGCGTTCATCGTTTTTGGCAACTTTTAAAAGTTCATTGGCGCAGCCCATAGTCTGAATGGGAGAACCTGGACGTGAATGGTGTTCTTCCAGGGTAAAGGTTTGAATACTATCGATAATAACCAAATCCGGATCCAATTCATTGACTGCCAGAAGTACATGATCCATACTTGTATCAGAGTATATCCAAATATTGCTATTAATTCCCTTTAAGATTCGATCTGCTCTATTTTTTATTTGTGTATCGCTTTCTTCTGCAGATGCATATAGCACCTTGTATCCTTGAGATGCCACATCGTCAGCTACTTGTAACAACAAAGTTGACTTTCCGGCTCCCGGTCTTGCTGTGAGTATAATAATCGAGTCTTTAACGATTCCACCGCCTAGAACCCGGTTAAATTCAAGAATACTCGTAACAATTCTGTCACTATTAGCGGATGAAACTTCCGATAACCTCTTGACAGAACTCGTCTGTTTCGCTGTCGAAACCAGAGTTGAGATTGGCTGATTAATAAGTTCTTCAAAGGTGTTCCATTCTTCACAGTTTGGACATTTCCCCATCCATTTCGGGCTTTCACTGCCACAGTTTGAACAACGATAAATGATCTTAACTTTCATAAAAAACCCCATTTCATATCCCTTCGGATGCTCACGAGTACCTCAAACGTATCACTGTTTCCTATACAATATATGGATTCCGTCTCTCACTTTTGGATCTTACTCTTATTATAATGCTTTATGAGAAGGAGAAGTATAGTATCAGCTCAGAAATGCAAGTGAATCAAAAAACCGGGTAAGATCTGTTGGCACATGACAGGTCTTATCCGGGGTTATTTCTACAATCGTTTTTAAAGTTAATCAATGTAAATAGGTCTGTTTTTGATCCGTACTCATACCATTTTCGATCAAATACTGGTAATCACCTTTCGAGTCAAACGTTGTTGGATTTATACGATCACGTTTTTCAAAAACATTCGAATCAGCCATCATTAACATAGCCTTTGCCGAAGTTATTCCATAAACCAAATTATTGAACATCGCCGAATACTGAGATTTTGTTAGATGGGTCTTTTTATATAAGCCTACTTTTTGACCACCCGTATATAAAACACCCCAGGTTATGATAGATGATACTAGCCCTTTGGCCACATAATGGTCCTTACCTGTCTTCTTTAAAATGTACATTAATGGAAGGCCAAAAATCGAACCCGTTGCCAAATGTAAAACCTGGCCTAGAATGAAATTCTTTTTTTGCTTCGTTCTCATTGGGCTCACAAACATCTGACCTGCCATTGTTGCATAACGGCCTTCCGTTTTCCCAGCTCGATAGATTACTTCATTGGATATATCCATAAAGATAGTTCCAACCAGACCTCCCAATAATCCTGTCAAAATGGAGTCTTGAGTTTTACCCATTTTATTGAATAAACTTATTGCTCTCATGATCATTGAAAACACCTCCTTATTAATTTTTAGTATGTTCACTTTCTAAATAATCATTTAGCAATAATCTGGTTTATTTAGTTGCTATTTTACAGTTTTTTTTATTTTGAACATTAACAATCGCTGAAGGGCCCTTCATTAGCACATATCACAAACACAACCTACTCTATTAGTTGTTTCCGGCTGAAGTTTAAAAAAACGGGGTTGTAATCAAAGTTACAACCCCGTTTCTCATAAATCAATTAGCATTGCGAGAAGACTATTTTATCCTCATCTGCTCGTACACAAATTTTGTCTCCAACTTTAAACTCGCCTTGAAGGATCTTTTCAGACAATGTGTCCTCAATTAATCGCTGTATTGCCCTGCGTAAGGGTCGTGCTCCAAAGGTCGGATCATCGCCTTCTTTGGCAATAAGTTCAATGGCACTTGGATCGATCTGAAGTTCCAGGCCATACTCCTTCAGGCGTTTATTCATCTGCAGAGCGAGTATTTCCGTAATTTTCGCCAGATGCTCTTTCTTCAGAGAATGGAAAACCACCAGTTCATCGATACGATTCAGGAACTCAGGACGGAACGTACGTTTTAATTCTTCCATGACCTGACCGCGCATATTTTTGTATTCTGTTTTCTCATCTTTCTGAGCAGCAAAGCCCATGGCTTCCTTACGCAAGAAGGATGAACCAACATTGGAGGTCATGATAATAACTGTATTGCGGAAATCAACAGTCCTGCCTTTCGTATCCGTCAAACGCCCATCCTCGAGAACTTGAAGCAAAATATTGAACACCTCAGGATGCGCCTTTTCAATTTCATCTAACAAGACAACGCTGTAAGGCTTTCTTCTAACCGCTTCGGTGAGTTGTCCGCCTTCGTCATGTCCCACATAACCGGGAGGAGCTCCCACTAAACGGGAGACAGCGTGTTTCTCCATATATTCCGACATGTCAATGCGAATTAACGCTTTTTCGTCCCCGAACATAGCTTCCGCCAGGGAACGACCAAGTTCTGTTTTTCCGACGCCTGTGGGGCCAAGGAAAATAAAGGAACCGATTGGCCGTTTAGGGTCCTTTAAGCCTGCCCGTGCCCGTCGAACTGCCCGTGCGACAGCGGTCACTGCATCGTCTTGTCCTATAACCCTCTGGTGAAGAATTTCCTCGAGATTCAGAAGCCGTTCACTTTCCGCTTGAGCCAACTTTTTGACAGGGATTCCGGTCCAGCTGGCTACAATCTGCGCAATATCATCCTCTGTTACCGTAGAGTTTTCTTTCTGCCGCTTGCTTTCCCATTCTTCCCGTTGTATGGCAAGCTCTTCCTTTAGTTTGTGTTCCTGGTCTCTTAATTGAGCAGCCTTTTCAAATTCCTGACCTGTAACAGCAGCCTCTTTTTCCTTCTTCAGTCGTTCAATTTCCCCTTCAAGGGTTTTTAAATCAGGGGGTGCAATATAACTGGTAAGCCGAACTCTTGACGCAGCCTCATCCATTAAGTCAATAGCCTTATCCGGCAGGAAACGATCTGATACGTAGCGATCAGACAGCCGTACTGAGCTTTCAATGGCTTCATCGGTAATTTTAACCCTATGGTGGGCTTCATAACGATCTCGTAAGCCGCGCAGAATCAAGATTGCTTCCTCCACCGTCGGCTCGCTGACCGTGATAGGTTGGAAACGGCGTTCCAGGGCTGAGTCTTTCTCAATATATTTACGATACTCTTCTAAAGTCGTAGCACCTATACACTGCAATTCTCCGCGAGCTAAAGCAGGTTTTAAAATATTAGCTGCATCAATGGCCCCCTCAGCTGCACCAGCTCCAATAAGAGTATGCAATTCGTCAATAAAGAGAATGATATTCCCGTCTGCCCGGATTTCATCCATCACTTTTTTCAAACGTTCTTCAAACTCGCCCCTATACTTGCTGCCTGCAACCATAGCCGAAAGATCCAATGTTATTACCCGCTTATTGCTGAGGATCTCCGGTACTCGATTGTTGATAATTCCCTGAGCTAAACCTTCAGCAATTGCCGTCTTTCCTACCCCCGGCTCGCCAATTAAAGCCGGATTATTTTTTGTTCGGCGGCTTAAGACTTGAATTACTCGTTCTATTTCTTGCTCTCGGCCAATAACGGGATCCAGTCTGCCTTCGCGGGCTTGCTGCGTGAGATCCCGTCCAAATTCATTTAAGGAAGGGGTATTGGCTGGCCCGGCGTTTTTGCCGACTGGAACCGAGTTGGAAGACGGAACAGCAGATTCATCTAATTCTCCGCCCAACAACTTAACCACTTGCTTCCAAACTCTTTCCGGATTGACGTTTAGATTAGCCAAGATTCGGGCGGCAATTCCCTCTCCTTCCATGATAAGACCTAAAAGAAGGTGTTCTGTACCAATATAATTGACGTCCTGGCGATGGGCTTCCTCATTGGCTAACTCTAAGACCTTTTTTACACGCGGTGTCAGTTCTACAGCTCCCATATTGGGTTGGCCTACACCTGTGATTTCTTCAACCACAGTCCGAACCTTTTCAAGATCCAGGCCCAAATTTTTCAAGGCTTGGGCAGCAATTCCCTCCCCTTCTTGAATAAGCCCCAGCAAAATGTGCTCAGTACCTACAACCTTGTGTCCCATGCGTTTGGCTTCGCTCTGAGCTATCATTAAAACCTTTTCTGCGCGTTCTGTATAGCGTCCTTTCATTGCGTTCATCCTTTCATTAACAATAAAATAGAAATTCTAGTTTTTTGTAGTTTTTCTCGCTGCATGTTCATGCCTGGATCATGTTGTCTGTTCGCGAATCAAACAGGCTCTTTCGCCATCTCGCTGACTGGGATCCAATTCCCGATCAAGAATGTATTGCAAACATCCCGGACGGGTATTGACAAGCAACGTTGCAAAACTCTCTTTGTTCTTAGGCAATATTCCCATATCTGTTCCCAAACGATCTTGGGATAATAGCTGCATTGCATCCTCAGAAGTAAGCAGACGGGCATTTTTCAGGATTCCCCGGGCCCGCCAAACTTTATCCTCTAAGAATAAGGGCATCTGTCTGCGAAGATATTCACGGGCCTGAAGTTCATGTTCCAAAATTTGTCCAGTCACTGCTTCTAAATGAGTGAGAATATCTTCTTCGCTTTTTCCCAGGGTAATCTGATTAGAGACTTGGAACATCTGCCCATAGGCTTGAGATCCTTCCCCATACAATCCTCGGATAGCTAATCCTAAATTCGTCAAAGCCCCTAGAACCTGCTGTACCTGTTTAGTCATCACTAAACCGGGCAAATGGACCATAACCGAAGCTCTTAGACCCGTTCCCACATTGGTCGGACAGGCCGTAAGGTATCCCTGGTTTTCCCGATAAGCAAAATCGAGTTTTTCCTCCAGAGCATCATCTAAGGTCATTGCTAAACGATTACACTCCAGCAATTGTCTTCCCGGGAGCAGAACTTGAATTCTTAAATGGTCTTCTTCATTGACCATAACGGCATATTTATGATCCTTGGCAAGAGCTACCCCGCTTGATCCGGAAGATCCTCCCAAACTTGGACTGATTAAATGCTTTTCAATCAGCACTTGATGCTCAATACTGGTCAGATTCGTCAGAGACATATATTGTAAAGGGTCCTGATCCGCCTGAATCGTTGTAAGAGCTTGAGCTAGAATCTGTTCGACCTGACTTGCCCCTTCAATATTTAAAACGTGAGGGAAAGGATAGTTCTCAAGGTTACGGGCCAGCCGTACACGGCTGCTAATCACGACAGGGGAATCCGATTCAGCCATCCAGGCACTAGTTTGTAAAAGAAGTTCTTTACGTGTCATGGTTTTCCCCTCCCATGCGCTGTTCGATCTCGCGAATTTGATCCCGGACCAGGGCTGCCTCTTCGAAATTTTCTTGCTGAATTAATAGTTGGAGCTTTTCTTTAAGCTTTCGCTCTTCCAAACGGTTTTTAATAGCACTTCCTCGTCTGACAGGAACCTTACCTACATTTTGCCCTCCGCCATGTATCCTGCGAAGCAATGGTTCAAGCTGTGTTTCGAAGGTTTCGTAACAAGTGCTGCAGCCAAGCTTACCGGCCTGAGTTATTCTGGAGAAAGATATGCCGCACTTCGGGCAGACCTTCTCAGATGGTTGTTCCGGCAATTTGGGATTTAAACCAAACAAAGCTTGAAGAAACTCCGGGACAATAACAGGATGAAAAATAAAACTGACTTCCTTAGTTTGTTTTGCACAAACTTCACAAAGATAAACTTCGCGGGTCTCCCCATTTTCTGTCTTCATTATCTGTACTTTAGCTTCTCTTTGCTGACACTGTTGACAAAGCATATCAAATCCCCCCTTAAAGCAAATCATCCCTGCTCAACGTGGTTAAAATACTCTTCATTAATTGAGCACGAAGTACATTCCAATCGGTAAATTCGCCGCTCAAAGCGCCCCCTGAGAGAATCCCTTTAATTAGAGCCGCTTCGCGAACCGTCACCAGCTGTTCATCAAGCAATCGCTCGACCAGCCCATTGCAGCGCACCCGTGTAAGCTGCTCACCTATTAATTGACGCATGATCTGTTGATATTGACCTTCCATGCCTAATCCCAAACGGACAATACGCAAGTATCCTCCGCCCCCTCGGCGGCTTTCCACTAAATAACCCCGTTCAACGGTAAACCGAGTATCCAATACATAGTTAATCTGAGATGGAACGCAGTCAAATTCTCCCGCCAGCTCGCTACGTTGTAATATAATATAACCATCTGGCGTTTGTTCCAGAATTCTTTTAAGATATTCTTCAATGCGGTCCGCAAGATTTCCCATATTTGATGTACTCCTTGTCAAATATTCTTTGCCTAAGCCTGCCCCACAAACATTGACCTTCTCTGACCTTCTAACTATATGATACCCATTTTCCTCAAAATTTGCAAAGGATTTTTCTAAAAAACTTTAAACTCTTAAAAATTTAAAGCTTAATGGTAAACTTATTAGTTTAATGTTATGCAAAATAATTAAAGACCGTCAATAGACAGTCTTTAGATAAGCTTCATTGTTTACAATTATTTCGAAAACAAGACAAAATAAAACCAAGATGACAACGTTAACAAGCCAATACTGCCAAGCAGCCAAACAACAGGCTGACCTTCTAAGGCCTTATTGTCATCGGTGTTATAAATAACTTTTGGTTCCAGAAATTGAGCCGGTTCTTCAGGAACAGGTCTTGGCTCCCAAGCTGGTTCTTCTGACCTTCGCATTCCAATCCGAGACGTCGACGTGCGTGATGCAATATCCGCCCAATGTAAGGAGCCATGCAACATCCTTTGGAGTTCTTCTTGACTCAGCCAAATATTATGCTCTTTCATGAACGTAAAGCGATAAACCCTTTCTTACAAAAGGACCCCGCTTGGCACCTCCAAATCGTTAGTTAGTTGCCCAAGAACTGTGTAATTACTTCTCCAATTCTGCTATTCGCTCTTAGACTAAAAATCCCTGCCATGAATGCAGGGATTTTGTCTTTCTTGCTCGCTATAAATCATGGAATTGCAGCACAATTTGCACCAAAGGTTCACAATACTTCCTAAATTCTACTTAATGATCAGAACTGGACATCCAGCTCTTTGGAGCACCCGTTGACTAACACTTCCTAATACTGACCCAGTGATCGCCCCATAACCATGACTCCCCATGATTATCAAATCGATTTGTTCGTTTTTAATCTCATCGAGAATCACCGTTACGGGGTGACCTGATTTCAGCGTCTTCTTGATTACAACATTTAAAGTATCGATACCCGTCAGAGTTGCTTCGAGAGCCAAGTCTCCACTTTTGTCCAATTGATCCTGAGTTACCGTAATACCATATGAAATCGTATACCCCCAAAAAGCCTGGGGGGTAAAATTAACATGTAGAAGTTCGATCTCAGCCTGAACAGTTTGAGCTAAGTCTATGGCAGCCTTCAGAGCACGCCGCGAAAATTCAGAGGCATCCGTAGGGACGAGAATTTTTTTAAACAATCCTATCACTCCCTTACATAAAATGGACATCTTTCCTTTATTATATCCTATTCTCAATATTTCCAATACGATAATATAATTTCTGATAGTTAAGGGAGGATAGCCTACTCGAGAGTTCCGAGTAAAGGGTTTTTTATTCGTTTGTCGAAGTATTTACCTACTAGCTCTTAGAAGGTGGTTTTTCATTTGAGGTTTAAACGTCCGGATATTCCCCAAGCCGTTGTGATCTTAATTATCGGAGGATTCATCCAATCCATTGGAAATTCTCTGATGTGGCCTTTAAATAGCCTTTTTATGCATAATATTTTGGGTCGTACTCTAACAGAGGCAGGCAGCCTCTTAGCCCTCCAGTCAGCAGCCTCTTTGCTGGGACAATTCTTAAGCGGGTTTTTAGCAGATCGCTTTGGTTCTAAAAAAATAATGATTATCGGTCTTGTAGGTGCTGTTTTATCCATAGGATCTATCGGGATTTTCCCTGTCTGGGGAGTTTATATGCCCGGATTTGTCCTTTTTGGCTTAGCCCAAGCATTTATTTTGGTCCCGTTAAATGCGCTCATTCATGCCGCCTGGCCTGAAGGCGGGAGACGCGGTTTTAATATGCTGTATGTTTCTAACAACGCCGGCGTAGCAATCGGTACAGCAATTGGAGGGATAATCGCTCAAGTATCATTCCGGCTTACTTTTTCCTTAAATGCCTCAGCCTTTTTCATTTACTTTCTTCTCGTGTCCTTTGGGATTTCAGAGCATAAGATATCTACTTTCTCGACACCTGCAAAACGTCGCTCGGGAAGTTTGTATAAAGATCGTGGCTTTAAAGTGCTCCTTACCTTAGGAGGAGGTATTTTCTTTGTCTGGGGAGCTTACATCCAACTTGTATCTATTTTGCCTGTGGTCATGAATCAATTAGGTTTTTCCCTTTTTTCTTACAGCATTCTTTGGACACTGAATGGTATTTTTATCGTTACATTACAACCCCTCATTAATTGGGTGATTAGAACTTATGCTCAATCCTTTCAGCGACAGTTTTATCTTTCGGCGATACTTTTATCGATTGGTTTCATTATTATTTGGGCGAGACTGCCCTATATATCCTATATTATCGCGATGCTCATCTTAACGCTTGGCGAAATGTTAATTTTACCGGCAGTTCCTGCAGCCTCTGCTCAACTCGCCCCGCAGGGAAAGACCGGCGCATATCAGGGTATTGTTGGAGGGGCTTCTGCCGGCGGACGCATGATAGGTCCTTTCCTTGGTGGTGTGTTTTTTGACCACGGGGGAGGATCCTACGTTTGGATTCTTGCTCTCACATTCATGGCGATCTCTATAGTTATGTTCTTTTTTTACGGTAAGTATAGTCGTTCTATGCTCATGAAACGCAGCGAAAGCTCATTTTGACGGCTTTTTAATACCGGTGATTAAATGCCTGAAGGCCATGAGAGGATGAGAAAACACCATCTTAGGTCCTGCATAACGCATAATCTCAATCATTCTTTCTCGCATATCCGGTTTATAGCAATGTACGGGGCATTTCCCGCAGGATGTTTTTTGATCTCCAAACCTGCAGTGGTCCAGACGAGTCATAGCATATCTCTCAAGCTCTTGACATTCCGGACAGAGGCCCTCTTGAGTATGATGATGATCTTTACAATAGAGTCTAAGCATTGTTCTTACTGTTTTCTTCTCCTGATCCAGCATTTTTGACATCATCCTCAACTCCTTGCTTAACCCATCCTGAATTTAGACTTAATGCTATTGTCCTTTAATGATGTTATAAATCTTTGTTTTATGAAAATTAAACTTCTTTTCTCTTTATATTAAGGGAGGCTCCATGCCGAATTTACACCAATCCTCCCGCGCAGGGCCGTAAATACCCGGTACTTTTAAACCTGCTTGCCTCATCAAAACGGTCATTTGCCCGCGGTGATGGATCTGGTGATTAACAAGAACGTTTAAAATCATGGCAATTGTCCAACTCTCCCCATACATGTTACGGTCTTCTAAGAGCGTTTGATCATTCCACTGATGTATAATTCCCATTTTCATGCTCTCACTTGCATTTTCATAATAGTTTATAATATCTTTAACTGAGCTTGGTACCGGAGCATCTTCCAGAAATCCTTCAAATACCAACCCCGTCTTAGACATCATCTCAAGGATTGTTATGGCTATGTGCCATGCCAATCGTCCTAAAGTACGGTCCTCCTTCGTGACTCTTTGATCCAGTGAATCATCTGTTAAGGCTTTGAAAATTTCCAGGGTTAGTTCTGATTCTCTTTTCCAAGTTTCCAGAAATGAAGCAATTGACGAAAACACGCAAGTTCCTCCCCTAATTATTTAATTTTCCCCATCTTATCAGTTAGCCTATAGTTCGGTCAATGAGGTAACTTGTTCAGCTAAAGCCTGGTGCCTTACAATTGGTTAAACTTTAAAAGCGGGACCCGCTTTTGAGCAGATCCCGCTTGTTCTTCATATTTTAATGAACCATTAGAAGGTACTAACATTATTTAAATCGCTATTAAAAAGCCTGCATTATTTACTTTCGTAATATTTACGCAGGTTAGCTGCAACTTGCTCCGGATCAACCTTGTGAGTTGCAACTCC
The DNA here is from genome assembly GCF_049943955.1 of Desulfosporosinus sp. SYSU MS00001. Taxonomy (NCBI): domain Bacteria; kingdom Bacillati; phylum Bacillota; class Clostridia; order Eubacteriales; family Desulfitobacteriaceae; genus Desulfosporosinus; species Desulfosporosinus sp. SYSU MS00001. Next base: position 45,184 of record NZ_JBNFTW010000003.1, on the reverse strand, counting down.
CGTATCCATAGCTGCTTTAGCAACAGCAGCAGCAACGGCAGGTCCAACACGTAAATCAAAGGACTTAGGTATTACGTAATCGGCATTGAGTTCTTCGGCACTGACGATGCTGGCAATAGCATAAGCCGCTGCAACTTTCATTTCTTCATTGATCACTTTAGCACCGGCATCAATAGCACCACGGAAAATCCCAGGGAAAGCTAATACGTTATTGACTTGGTTCGGATAGTCAGAACGGCCTGTTCCTACAACTGCAGCACCTGCTTCTTTAGCATCAGCAGGCCAAATTTCCGGAACAGGATTTGCTTGAGCAAACACGATCGGATTCGGTGCCATGGATTTTACCATTTCTTTGGTGACAAGATTTGCACCAGATACGCCAATAAAGACATCAGCGCCTTTTAAGGCATCCGCTAAATTACCCTTGAGTAATTCACGGTTTGTCTTAGCAGCAATCTCTTCTTTATACTTATTCATGCCTTCTTTACGGCCTTCGTATATCGTACCCTTTGTATCGAGCATAATGACATTTTGAAGTCCCATGCTCATTAAGAGCTTAACAATGGCCATGCCAGCTGCGCCTGCGCCATTGGCCACGATCTTAACGTCCTTCAGTTCTTTCTTGACTACTTTCAGGGCATTGACCAATCCAGCCATAGTCACGACAGCTGTTCCGTGTTGATCATCATGGAAAATCGGTCCATCATATATTTCTTTAAGTTTTTCTTCGATATAAAAGCACTCAGGAGCCTTAATATCTTCCAGGTTAATAGCACCAAATGTTGGCTCGAGAAGCTTAACGGCTTCAACCACTTTGTCACTGTCTTGAGTATCTAAGCAAATGGGGAAAGCATCTACATTGCCGAAGGTCTTGAAAAGGATTCCCTTTCCTTCCATAACCGGCATGGCAGCGCGGGCTCCAATATTTCCCAGGCCTAAAACTGCAGAACCAGTAGATACAACAGCCGTTAAATTTTCACGATTTGTATAAACATTAACCACAGCAGGATCTTTAGCAATTTCCAAGCAGGGTTCAGCGACTCCTGGGGAATATGCGAGACTTAAATCTTCTCCATTACGAACAGGCACTTTACTTACAACAGCAATTTTGCCTTTATTGTCTTTATGGAGAGCGAGAGCATCTTCACGAAGGCCCATATCTACACCAATCCTTTCAACATAAGATTATTTTTTATAACAAAACTTAACTGGCGCAGGAGGAACAGGTTAGCTGCATTTATGCTAAAGGAAAGTATCAACCGTAGACTATACTTTCTGATAGTATAAAGAAAAACCGGCTTCTCCGAGCCTTAGCGAAAGCGAAGTCGTTGTTGCATGCAATTTATAATAAATAACTTGTAAGAAAAAGCCTGGCCACTCAAATAAGTGACCAGGCTTCACTTACCTTAGGCTTTTTTGGATGCGTTTTTGGCGTCGATCTCGGCTTGAGCTGCTAAGATATCTTTAGCATTGAGATAAACCGGGGTATCAACCATTTTGTTATTGTAAGAAACGGAAGCTTTGCCTTTGGCAATTCCTTCTTCTTCGAAGACTTTTACAACACCGCGTGCCCATTCTACGTCAGCCGGATCCGGTGCATACATACGGTTGGAAGGTTCGATTTGTCCTGGGTGGATAATCATGCGGCCTTCATAACCCATTTGACGGCCTTCGGCAACGTTTTTCTCAAAGGCTTCGATATTTTTGAAATCTACGAAAGGAGCGTCGATAGCGACGATTCCTGCTGCGCGGCAGGCAACAGCCATGTGAGCCCGAGCATATTGTTGCTCAACGGATTCATTGGTCAATTTTACGCGCATATCACGGCAATAGTCTACAGCACCGAAGATAGCATTAACATTACGTTTACTTGCTAAGCAGCATTCTGCAGCATGTATAATTCCTTTAGCAGTTTCCAGAAGCATGGAGATTTTCACGCTTCCTACTTCTAATCCACGACGACGCTCGAGTTCTTCAAGTTTCCAATCGAGACGTTGAACGTCTGCAGCGCATCCGGTTTTAGCTAAGGTTACGCCTGCAAGTCCTTCATAAACGATAGCTTCGAGGTCATCATTGGTTAATTCAGTTTCCCAGTTGTTAATACGAACAAATACTTGTGCTCCGTTGGAGCCAGCATATTTGAGGTTTTCAGCAACTAATTTCCGGGCAGCTTCTTTTTCAGCAGGTGGTACGGAATCTTCGAGGTCAAGAGTAATGATGTCAGCAACAAACTCCGGAGCCTTTGCCACCATTTTTGGGTTGTTACCAGGAATATACAGAATTGATCTCATGATAGCCATAACGTTTTATACCCCCTAATAAATATAATTTATTATTGATTCCCAGATTATCCAGGAAAGATTAACGAAGAAAATTAACCACGGTTATCTCTGCCATGCACAAGAGAATCTCAGACCAACCATCGAAACCCAGACTGGAATAGCTGCTCAATTAAACTTATCGAAGTCCCTCCCTTCTCCGCAGTTACGTTACTGGCATCAGGGCTCGCTATGTATAGTACTTCAAATAAGCAATGTCTTTGGGTTCAATCGTTATTAGATTCGTTTCATTCTTCAAAACTTGGTTTCATTATTATCCCTATTTCATTATCGTACGTATCTCCAGATTAGTCAACCATTTAATTAGCTCTCTCGCCATGACTTACAATAAAATTAATTTATGGAATGAAACAGGGTTTTATTCTTTTACTTTTAGGAATTAGCCCTTCTCAGGTTAATATATCACTATTGGAATGTTCTTAGTAAATATGAAAGCAGGCGTTAGAATTTTTTGACCAACATCCTGCTTTCACCAAAGTTCTATCATAATTCTATAATTGCGAATTATCTTAAGACTACCTATTAAGTTGTTGAATACCCTTCCTAAGGCCCTTATAATTCAAAGACCTTTCCTGGGTTAAAGCGATTGCTTGGGTCAAAGCTTCTCTTAATCTTTCTAAAGGCTTCCATAGCAGCAGGCGTAAACTCCGAATCGAGATACTTCTTCTTAACGAGCCCAATTCCATGCTCTCCACTTACTGTACCATCAAGATCAAGAGCCATCATACAAAGTGCCTTTTCTGCAGCATGAACGGTTTCAACTTCCTCTTTATTCCGTTGATCGAAAAGAACGAGAGGATGTAGATTTCCGTCGCCGGCATGAGCCACAACCCCAATAGTGACACCATAATCTTTGGTAACTTTGATAACTCCCTCAATAGCTTTGGGGAAATTACTCCTCGGAACCGTAATATCATTAACGCCATATGACGGTCTAACGCGAGCAACAGATCCGAAAGCACAGCGACGGGAAGTCCAAATTTGATCAACTTCAGCTGCCGATTGAGCAATTTTAAACTCTTTGGCAATTTTATTGCAAATCTCACTGATTGTCTTAACTTGAGGATCCATATCTTCGGGATATCCGTCAACCTCAATAATGAGAACAGCCCCGGCGTCACGGGGGAGCCCGGCATGGCTAAAATCCTCAGTCGTATTGATAAGCAAATTATCCATCAATTCCAAAGTAGTAGGAATAATACCGGCAGCAACTATATCAGCAACAGTTTGCGAAGCATCTTCAACCTTGTCGTAAATTGCCAGCATTGTTTTCTTGGCTCTGGGCAAGGGTATAATACGGACGAAGACTTTGGTAACTAATCCCAAGGTTCCTTCCGCGCCAACAATAATTCGAGTTAAATCATAGGCTGGCTCACTTTGGAAATTACGCCCACCCGTTTGAATAACTTTGCCATTGGGGAGAACGACTTCCAAACCCAGAATATAATCCCGGGTAACCCCGTACTTAAAACATTTCGGTCCGCCGGAACATTCACCAACGTTCCCTCCGATTGTTGAAGCTTTATAGGACGACGGATCGGGAGGAAAATAGCAGTTTCTCTTTTCGAGTTCGACTTGAAGGTCAAAGTTGATTACTCCAGGCTCAACAACTGCCACAAAGTTTTCAGTATCTATTTCATGAATTTTAGTCATTTTAGTAAAACTAATGACCACAGAATCTTGAGTTGGAATTGTTCCGCCACTTTCATTCGTCCCAGCACCCCGAGGCACAAGTTTAATATTATGCTCGTTCATCAATTTGACGATTTCAACAACTTCTTCAGTCGTATGAGGAGAAACGACTCCTAAAGCCTCACCAGATAATAACGTGCCGTCATAGCCATAGGTCAACAAGCCGACTTTGTCTGTAACTACGTTTTTTTCTCCAACGATCTCCTTCAACCGATTAACAACTGTTTGGCTTAACATATTCAGACCTCCTTCTTCTTAAGCCTCTAGACTTACCCCAGGACTGAGAATCCCTTTGGGGTCAAATTGTTGACGCAGTTCCCGAAGCAAACCTATGGTTTGCTGCCACATTTCCGCATCATTATAAGCTTCAGCTTTGAGCTTGTGACCCAAGAGGCCCTTTATATTTCCGCCCAGGGACATTGCCAGTTTATTCACTTTAGCGGCTAAAGCAAGTTTATCGGTTCCCTCGGGCAGAGCCAAACAAACATATCCGAGAAGTCCTTCGACAACTACACCGGGGTAAGCCCCTAAATCTCCCGTAATTGCTTCAAGCTGAGTTAAGGCTTGGGGCATTTTCGCCGGGCCAACCAGAAACTCCAAGATTCGCTCCGGTTTCCCATTGAGATCGGCACGGACCTTAAGCCAACCGTTGATCACTTGATCATACTCAGCCTCATCCTCAATGATTTTGACATCAGTGCCTCCGCCCAATGTGAGAACTGCAGCAATTTCATTAGCAATATTTTTACCCGACTCTTTAAAGCCCTGTAAATCAATTATTACCAGTTGCCCCTCAGTTCCAGGTATGGCATTTTTAGCAAGGGAGGCATTAAGGAGGTTCATTCGGGTCGGCTGTACATTACGCTTAATCAACGTATTGAACGTTGCATTAGCCTTGTGGATTGATGTAAATGTGCCAATTACTGCTCTTTTAGCTTCCTGTACAGGCAGGAGCTTCACCAAAAGTTTGGTGAAAATCCCAAACGTTCCTTGGCTTCCCACAGCGAAGTGAATGAAGTCTAAACCTGAAACGTTCTTAATGCATTTATTTCCGATTTCCAGAATCTCCCCTGTCGGGAGAACCATTTCAAATCCCAAAAGGAACGTTCTGGTAGGACCATATTCGAAAGATTTTGAATCTGAATCCCCAACTGCAAAGCAGCCGCCAATGGAACTGGTTTCGACTTCATAGGGCTCAGGAGGAAAGTTTAAGCCGGCTTCCCCAACCTTAAGCAGAAATTCCTTATGAAGAAGTCCTGGTTCGACGTGAGCTACAAGGTTTAGATGATCCATTTCTAAAATACGGTTCATCCTGGACATAACCATCGCAATTCCGCCATTAAGGCCCTTGGTCCCGGCGACTGTCCCGCCTACTGCTATTTTTACATTTTGCTCATTGGCTAGTTTAACGATGCTCGAAACTTCTGAAGTATTTCCTGGTAAGACAACGACTGCAGGCTTACCTTGACCTTTTAGGTATTTTGCCATTTCGGAAGGCGAATCAATGACATTATTATCACCGACAATCGCCTTCAGCTTACTGATATTGACGTTACTCATGACTACCCGCCCTTCCACTAATTTACTAGAACTTGCGGTCAGCATGTTCCGCAAATATACAAAGTCAATGTGATTCTTTTGGTTAATTAGTCTTTGTAAGCGTTGGCCATTAAATCGGCAACATGCATAACTTTTTGTTTTTGACCGGCTTTATTTATGCCGCCTTGAAGTCGCAACATGCAAGCAGGGCAACTTGTAGCCACCAAATCTGCATTCGTATCTTTGATGTTTTCTACCTTCTGATCCGTGATATTGGTTGATACCTCATGATAGAAAGCTTGTATTAAACCGGCAGCTCCGCAGCAGCGGCCTGCTTCAAACATTTCCTTAAATTCAACCCGTGGAATCATTTGCAGCAATTGCCGAGGCTGTTTTGTCACCTTGAGGCCCCGGATCATGTGGCAAGGATCATGATAGGTAACTCTGACAGGGCTTGAATTATGAAGTTGGCTTTGATCGACACCAATTTTCGCCATATATTCTGAAAACTCAACCACTTTTTCACAAAATAATTCAACTTTCGGAAGATATGATGGTTCATCAGCAAAGAGCTTTAGATAGTCGTGCTTGAGCATTGAAGCGCAGGACGCACATGCTGAAAGAACAACTTCGGCATCTTTATATTTATCTAAAAATGTATCAATAGTTTTACGGGCATTTTTCTTCGCTGTTTCAAAGTCGCCATAAGCATATTGCGGAAGGCCGCAGCACACTTGATCTTTAGGAATAATAACATCACAGTCATTTTTCGTTAGCACTTTAACAACAGAATGAGCAGTTTGATCTAACGAGTAATTCAGGAAACAGCCCACATAAAATCCGACTTTGTGTTTCGGATGCTGCACCGTAATTCTCTCCGGAACCTGCTCCAAAAATGGTTTTTTTGCTGTTGGGAAGTTGCGAATATCAATACCGCGGAAATAGTCCATTCCATCGATTTTATTAAGAACACTTTTGCCCATTCCTCCGAAAAGACTGAATCCCATTCCCAACCTCTTCGGACTTGCTAATGTTTTTAAAGCGAAAGACTTTGCAAATGGCTTAATTCCTTTTCTTAATTTCAAGTCTCGACGCGCTGCCATGACAAGCTCATTGCCTCGTACACCGTTTGCGCAAGCTACTGCACACTCACCACACAACAGACAGCTCATGATAGCATCTTCATACTCTTGATTAGGCTCTAATTTCCCGTCGGCAACAGCTTTGATGAGTTGAATTCTTCCGCGTGCAACCATTGTTTCCTGACCAGTCAATTTATAGGTCTTACAGGCTGTATGGCAGCCACCACACTTGTTACACGTGTTTAACATTTCGTATACTTCTGTCAAAACCCCCACTGATATTTCCCCCTTCTCTGCCAGATTATCAGACCACATGACGGATAGACTGATACTTGCAACACAACACCCTTTGCTCGTTTAGATTTCTCTAGGACTTGGCCACATGTTTTTACAAGTGAAACCATGTTTCACAATTTTATGACTCTATTATCTACCTGAGGTTTAAAATCGTCAAGAGCAAATTTCTGAAAAGTTCGTTTAAATGTCAAATCAGAAAAGTTGTTATAGTTTTTGGAAATAGTTAAATCCCAATTTTGCAGAAACTTCTTCGCCGGCTTTTTTCATTTCCTGTCCAATTCGCTCGATACCCTTTTCCTGTATTCTGCTGGCAGGGCCTGAAACGCTGATTGCTCCAATGGCTCGTCCCGAATAATCAAAAACAGGTGTTCCCAAACAAATGATTCCGATCTCATTTTCTTCCTTCTCAACAGAAATTTTACTTTCCTTAATTGACTGCAGCTCCCTAAATAAAACTTCCGGATCAACAATTGTATTCGGCGTATAACGAGTCATTCCTTTGACCTCTAAGATGTGTCGAACCTCCTCCTCGGGCAGTGTAGAAAGAATAGCCTTACCCACAGCCGTACAATGCATAGGTGCTCTTCGCCCTACCTTAGAGTGCATACTTACAACATGAGAACTTTCAGCTTTGTCAATATATACGATCTCACCATCGTCAGGTAGTACTAAATGAACAACCTCATTCAATAATTTTGCTAAATCATTAAGAACAGGTCCTGCAACTTTACGAATCTCAAGATCATTAAAGAAGCGAATTCCCAGTTCTACAATTTTAATTCCTAATTGATAATGTTCGTTTCCTTTTGTTCTCTCGACATAACCTCGGTAACATAATGTCTGTAAAATACGATGAACTGTACTTTTATGCAACTGAATACGGTTGCCTATTTCTGTTACCCCCAAAGGCTCTTCCGCGTGAGCAAGCACCTCCAGAACATCCAGCGAACGTTCGAGAGTTTGCACATATTTTTCTGCCACTATAGGTCCTCCTTCTGAACACCTTTTCCTATCACCCATTAGGGGATACCATTTCTTGGTTCCGAAACATTACATTTTCAAAGAACCAACATACTCACGTACTAAGTGAACTTGTGTACGGGGTACCACTCCCACTTATAAAATGGAAGTATTATGATTGGATAAAGATTTGTAATTATGACTACATCTCGAAACAACTTCGATTACTGAGAAACCTTGTTTCAAAATATCTTCTTACTTTGAATAGTATGACTTCTTTAAATTATAGTCAAGCATTAAATACTGGATAATTCGATGGATTACAAAATAAAAAAACAATTCTGTTACTCTATCTCTAATTTGACCTTGCTCCCGACTCCGCCGGCCTCAGCGGGTGAAACAATCAAACGCCTTGCCAGTCGATTCCTTAATTCCGGAACATGGCTGATAATCCCAATAGCTATGTTTTGAAAACGTAGTTTTTCCAGAGTATTCATTACAGTTTCCAGCAAATGGGGATCAAGAGTTCCAAAACCTTCGTCCAAGAAGAAGAATTCCAGGGGAGATTCTCCGCGCAGTTGAATCTGCGTAGATAAGGCTAAGGCCAGGGCAAGGGCGGTAAGAAAGGTTTCCCCGCCAGAAAGGCTGCTTACCGGGCGGCGTACTCCCCCATTGGCATCGTCCCTCATTACAAACCCTCCCTCAGTATCAACTTCCAGAGCGTAGCGCTGATTGGTCAGTTGTTTCAAGCGTTCTGAAGCATCCCGGGAAACATTTGTCAGCTGCTCCTGAGCGAGGAACTCAATAAAGCCATTTCCTTTGAAAACATTCTGCAGGATTTTGAGCAAATTGAGACGATGAGCCAAAGCCTGTCGTTCGCCTTCCAAGCGCAGCCACTCTTCATGTTCTTCTTTGAGCTTATTTAGTTTCTGCAGACTGGCGCCGCGCTTTTCAACGGCTTCCGTATGAACTTTTTCTGCCTCTTTTAACGCTGCCGGCCAAGCTAACCATTCCTCAGATGTAAGGCCTCGTCCCTGAAGACACTTTTCAAGATCTCCTCGCTTTTGCTCAAGAAGCAATCCCTCCTGGTGAAACTCTGAAACCCTCTGTTCCATGTTCCTTCTGCCTGAGAGTTCACAAAGGGCACTTTGAACTGCTTCGACCGACGAAAATTGCGACGTTATAAGAGACTGCTTTAATTTAAGTTGAATTGACGCTGTTGCCTCATGGGCTAGCTCCAATGACTTCCCGATTACTGCACAAGTTTGTTCTGATTGCAGCCAAGCTTCTTTCCCTTGTTCATAGTCCTTCTTAAGTTGTTCTTCAGCAGTGACAACTTGAGTTAACTCCTCCTTAACCATCTCTAACCGCTCTTGTGCCGATTTTCCTCCTGTAATAGCATCACACTGAAGTTTTAGTTCTTCCAAAGTTCGAACCGCTTCACTTCCTAAGGTTCTAAGATTCTGCAGGTCAAGCTCACAAGCTGTCTTTTCACCGAGAAGTTTATCCTGATCCACATTTATTTTTCCCAGTTCTGATTCAACTTGTGTTAACTCTTGGCCTAAATTTCTAGTGGCTTGATCCCAACGAGAATATTGGTCCTGCAATAATCGGATCTCCGAAGCAGGGATATTTTCTCGCAAATGGTCTAAGTCCTTTTGCCGCTTAGACTGTTCTTGTAAAAAATAATTGAGTCTATTTTGAATCTCTGAACCCATACCCGTAACCGCAGCGATCCTAGCTTGAAGCTTATGCCATGCTTCTTCAACACTGTCCAGATTATGCTGAGCACTCTCTAACTGATGCGTAAGCTGCTCTTGTTCTCGCCTCCAATCTTTCAAACACTGTCGCTGAACCTCTAAATTCTCTTCTTGTTTCTGTAACAATCGGTTTAATTCTTCTACAGTCAGGTTTTTATCAGCTAATGTTAGCCCCTCGCGATAATTTTTCACCTCAGTTAATTTATCTGCTAAAAGCTGGGACTGATTTTTTTCGAGGTCTTGTTTACTGGTCAACTGAGCTCGTACTACTGCAAGTCTTGTCGCCTTCTCGGCCTCCAGTTTCTCAAGGGCATGCAATTGTTTAGCGGTTTCCTCAAGATCCTTGCTGGCCTCCTCCATAATCCCATCCTGAGCTTTAAGAGCCGGGGAAGGATGATGCAGGGAACCGCAAACAGGGCAAGGCTCTCCTTCCACTAAGGACTCAGCAAGTATTTTAGCCCGATAGTTCTGCTCCAGTTCTTTAACATAGGTCTTTTTAGCCTCCACAGATTCTTTTAGGCGGCTAATTTCTTCGTCTAACAGTTTTTGCTCCTGTTCATAACCATTTAAATCATCACCGGCTCTTTGGCAATCCAAAGAGATCGCTTGTAAACGTCCTTCAGCTTCTTGTCTCTCCACTTCAGCCCGTCCGACATTTATAATTCCATGGCGGCTGCGTTCCAGGTCTTGAGCTTGCCTGCTTAGAATCTCTTCTCGAATGGGAGGGTGTTCGGCTCTCATCGTCAGAGTTTCTTTAAGTCCTGTAACGACTTCCCGAGCCGTTTTGACTTCCAGAGCTAAATTAACTTCCTGGTTTTTTACAGACTTTATTTCCGTCGTATTTTCTGCAAAGTCTCTTTGCAAATCGCTCACTTGTTTAGAGACAATTTCATAAGCTTCTAAGGCTTGGACTGAAGCATTGACTTTTGCCCGCTGGGCAGGGTCAACCGTTATTTGACTCAGTCTGCTCCTTCCCTCTTGTAACCGCTTTTCAAGCGTTCTTTTCTCTTCCACAGTCACTTGAAATGCTTGTTCCAATCCTTTACGCTTTCGATCAAGATCGCTATACTGTTGCCTTGTCTGAGATAACTTCAGACTGCGATTATGAATCTCTGCTTCCAGACGTTTCGCCTGTTCTAGTTGTTCTAATTGGCGAAGAAAGCATGGCTCCTTCTCCAATCGCTGATGATTAATCTCCAGCCAAAGCTGCTCTGCCTGTTCTTTTTTCTCTCTTGCTTCCGCAAGTCTTTTTCTTGCTTTTTCCTCATCGCCCTGGGCTTCTTGCAGCCTTTTTTCTGCCAGGCCCAAATCTTCTAAAATAGGCCGTAATGTCTCCGCCCGTTCTGCCAGGGCGAGATTTTCTGAAAGCTTGTCCATTTCAGGTTTAACAGCCGAACGGCGGGATTCCCGTTCTTGAACTTGACGCAATTGTTCTTGCAGTCCCCACAGTTCTTTTGCCTGTTCAAACTCTTGCTTGATACGCTCTAAGCAGCCAAGGGATTGCTCCGAGGCAATTCTCGCGGTTTCAAACTCCTTTTCAGCCATAGCAACCTGTTCTGCTGAGGCATCTCCCAAGCCTTGTAGCCGCTGCTCAACACCATTAAGATGGAAGCGGGTATTATCAACTTGTTCCGAAAGACGGGCCGTAAGATTTCGTCCATAGGCTTCAAGGGAAAACAATCGTTCCAACATTAAACGTCGGTCCTTCGGTTTTATCGTTAAGAATTCAGCAAATTTCCCTTGAGGCAAAACGACTGCCCGGGTAAAATCTTCAACCGTCAGGCCTAACACTTCCTCAACTTTTTTAGTCATCTCATCGGCTTTAGAGGCCAGAACTAATTCCGTATCCCCTTGAATTTCTACGAGCCGACATGTTGAGGCTTTAACAGTACGGTCTCCTGAACGTCGATAAGCGCGTTCTGCCCGGTATGTGATCCTCCGATTTCCTGCTGCTAAAGAAAAGATATATTCTACCGTGAGTTTATCTTCCCCTTGATTAAGTATCCCTTGGGTATTATTGGCGGCTCTTTCCACAGTACCATATAGGGCTAGAGTCATAGCATCGAGAATTGTAGATTTTCCACTCCCGGTCGACCCGAAAATCCCGAATACTCCCGTCTCGCAAAGTTTGGTAAAATTGATCTCCTGAACCTCACGAAAACTATTTAAACCGGCAATCCTTAAACAGATCGGTTTCATGCAGTCTCTGCCCCCTCCTTGTCAGTCATCGCTTTCACTGTACTGCCTCGTAAAGAAATCTCGTATTCCACCCGTTCCTCGATGTTCTGATCTTTGGAACAACTCCCTTTATCTTCATTCTTATCAGCATCAATCAATGTTAAAAACATAGAGACTAACTCTTGATCCGGCTCAGCTCCACCTGTTTTTTCCTGATAGAACCTGCGAAAAAGTTCATCAAGAGGCAACTTGGAACGAGCCTCTGAGGTTATCTGCTCCATTTCCGGAAAGACCGGCCGAATATTAATAAGACGTTCTCTCTGACGGCGCAAGCCGTGAATATCCTGAGAATTGAGGACATTCGTTACATGAACCTCTAAATCGATCCAAGCTTGCTCATCTTTCCCTTCATCAATCCACTGCTGTACTTGAGCTAAACCTTCTTTAGCTTTCCATTTAACCAGGGGGTAACCCGAACCAAGGAAAATCTCCCGAGTTACCATGGGCTGCCCCGGAAACCCTTCAATTAAAATAACAGATTTAGCATACCCCGTTTCGGAAAAGCTGTAAGCCAGGGGTGACCCGGAATATCGAGTCGGGACCGGTGCCCCTTTGACAACCTGAGCCCGATGCAAGTGACCTAAGGCAACATATTGAGCACATCCAGGCATTGCCTCTGCTTCAACAGTCGGGGCGCTGCCAAGTTGAATGGGACGCTCAGATTCTGATTGCATTCCTCCGCGTACAAAGAGATGACTCATAGCCAAGTTCACGGTATCAGGTCGAAAAGGTTTACTGAACAAAGCTAATAATTCTTGGACACGTTTTGAATAATCTTGCCTCAGAGTTTCCTCGTCAAGACTGGAATTTAAAACCTCATTGAGCCGTGATTCTGAGGGATAGGGAAGAAGGGCTAATATTACAGGGTCCGAGCACTCAGGCAGATGCAGCTCAACCCATCCTTGCCCTGCTGCCCTTCGTACAACTTTACTATTATTAGAATGCCCCAAAAAACTCGGCTGCAAAACATCTTTAGGAAAGCCATATAAAGTTATCCCCTGCCGCCCTGCCAAAGGACTCGCCGCACAGAGCCGTTCCGGGTTGTCATGATTACCGGCAATTGCGACGACCCCTCGCCTTCCCCCTGATGTTAAACGATTTAAGGCATCATAAAACAACTCTTCGGCAATTGCCGGAGGGTTCACTGTATCAAAAATATCTCCTGCAATCAGAACAAGATCAACTCTCTCGTCTTCAACGATTTGGCAAAGTTCATCAATAAACTTAATTTGTTCCTCGATTCTGCTGCGTCCTTCGAGCATTCGTCCGAGATGCCAATCTGAGGTATGCAAAATTCTCATGGATGGAATCCACCCCTTTAATATTTAACGTTTTAGGTTCCAATTCCTATTATAAATCATGTCCCAGACAAAAGGCTGTCTAAAAGATTTATAAATATTTTTTTAACCTCGTGAGGCAAGAAGCCTCCCACCTCTCCAGTTGGAGTATGAATTGCCGCCTTTCTTTTTGAGATATTCTCATTGATAGAGCCCTAAAATTATAGCAAAATATAATCAGTAATAATAACTACGCAGTTAAGAGTAAATCAATGGAATTAGACAAAGTTAACTCGTTCAGCTAAAGCCGAACATCGAGACTTCGGTGGGGGACTCTACCCCCACCGAAGCAGAATACGGGGGACCCACTCCCACTTAAGAAGTGAAATCTTACGATTGGATCAAAAACTTCACCCTTCTTAGTTAAAGATAATAGCTTTCGTTTGATTTTCTGACACAAGTTTGTGAGAATAAGTATAAGTGAAGAAGAAAGGGGCATCATTATGGCAGTTCAAGCAGATTGGAAACGACTCCTTGAGGATGAGATACAAAAAGATTACTATCTTAAATTACTGGAATGGGTCAAAAACGAATATCGCACAAAACGGGTTTTTCCCAAAAAGGAGGATGTATTTAACGCTTTGGTCTACACCTCTTATAAAAACACTAAGGTCGTGATTTTAGGGCAGGACCCTTATCCCAATATCGGACAAGGAATGGGGCTTAGTTTTTCTGTAAATGTTGGGGTCCCTTTCCCCAAATCCCTACAAAACATTTTTACTGAGCTCCAAACAGACCTCGGATGCACCATGCCTCATCATGGCTCACTCAAGAAGTGGGCAGAGCAAGGAGTTCTGCTCCTTAATACGGCGCTTACCGTAGAAGAAGGGAAACCCAATTCGCATCAAAATAAAGGTTGGGAAATATTCACTGACAGAATTATTTCTTTAGTTAACGAAAAGACGGACCCTGTGGTTTTTATCCTCTGGGGTAACAATGCCCGGTCCAAGAAAAGACTAATAACGAATCCCCGTCACTTAATCATCGAATCTGCTCATCCCAGCCCTTTATCAGCAAGTAGAGGCTTCTTCGGCAGTAAGCCCTTTTCACGAGCTAATAAGTTCCTGGTCTCTCAAGGCAGAGAACCGATTGACTGGCAAATTGATTGATCCTTAAGCATTTTCTCAGACGTAAATAGCTAACACAATGTTATCCGATACCTACAAAAAAAACGTGCGAAGATTGAATCGCACGTTTTTAATGAAATAAATTCAATGTTATGCTTATTGGAACTTAAAATAATAAAATACCAACCACTGCTGTGGCAGCAATAAATGTGAAGGTCCCCACTTTTACTTTTTTCTGGTTGAGTACAAAATATCCGGCTACCGCCATGATAACGGCTTTGAGCATCGTTAAGGACATGAAAGTATGGGTAGTTTGATATAATGGCTTAAGACCAATAATGTAAGCTGCACTGAGAAGGAGACCAAGAACAGCAGGTCGAACTCCCTTCAAAAGAGCGTTTACGTACTTATTCGCTTTAAACTGAGTATAAAATTTAGTAATAATAACTGAGGCAACAAACGAAGGGATACAAAGAGCTATGGTAGCAATTATGGCACCGACGATTCCAGCAACTTTAAAACCGATATAGGACGATGAATCTACGGCGAAAGGTCCCGGTACGACCTGAGCAATGGCGATAACTTTTACATAATCAGCTAATGATACCCAATTATGAGACACCATTTCTGTTTCAAAGAAAGGAATCATGGCGTAGCCGCCGCCAAAGCTAATTGCCCCAATTTTTAGAAATACAAGAAACAAATCAATGAACGTTGTCATGTTGCTTTTCCTCCTTCTTTAAAAAGTAAATATTCTTGGCAAAGCCCAGTGCCGCAAGAAGTAAAAGAACAAGAACAACGTTAATATTCGTAAAGAGCATTAGGGCAGCAGAGAGAAGTGCTAAAATTACATCAGAATAATGTTTAACCGCTGTTTTCCAGGTTTTCTTAACGGAATTGAGGATTAAAGCAGTAACACCCAGAAGAATCCCTATAAAGGCCTTATGAACAATAGGATTATCGGTAAATCCCCAAATTACAAAAGTCAGAAGCAGAATCAGCAAGAACGTTGGCAGGCAGGACGTGATTGTAGCAACCGCTGCTCCCAGGAGACCCTTCTTTCGATAGCCAATCATCGTCGCTGAATTGACGAAAATAATCCCAGGCAAAGTTTGTGAAATAGCCATGATATCGGTCAATTCATCATTGGTAACCCATTGTTTTAGTTCAACTACTTCTTTTTGTAATATGGCAATGACAGCATAGCCCCCGCCAAAAGCCAGACAGCCTATTTTAAAGAAGGTAATAAACATCTCTAAATATATTCCCATACTATCTCTCCTGCCTTATGAATTTTTCCTTAGAATAAAATTGCTTATACAAGCATACCCTATTTTTTATCTCAATATTTTGGTATACGGTATACCAAAACAACTCAAAAGGAATTTATCGTTATATTTGATTCGTGATCTTCCTTAAAGGCCATCTCGAGAAAAGCCTTATTGGAATTTTGCACATGATGCTTTGCCGCAATTTCAGCTCTCGAACTATCATGATCACGTAATGCTTCTATGATTTCATTGTGCTCCTGCCACACTTCTTCCGGACGCCCCGGTTTAGAGTAGGCAACTTGGGTGAATTTTGTTATATATTCTTTAAACGTACTAAATAAGTTATATAATCTCGGACTCTCCGCGGCCCGATAGACGATTTCGTGGAAAGTATCATTTAATTGATTCGATTTTTGAATGTTTCCCTTCCTCTGTTCATCGGAGATCTGCTGAGCAAGCATTGCTAAACGCTCTACCTCTTTGGGCTTAATTTTTGTCGCTGCGATACTGCCCATCAACGCTTCTAAAGAGGCTCGGATAAGGAAAATTTCAATAATATCGGCCTTCGTAAATTCGGAAACTACAACTCCTTTCCGTGGAATATGAGTGACTAACTTCTCTAATTCAAGCTTGCGGATTGCTTCGCGCACAGGAGTTCTGCTAACTCCCAGTTGTTCGGCAATGTTCCGCTCTACTAGTCTCTCCCCTGGTTCCAGTTTCTTCTCAAGGATGGCATTCCTCAGAATGGAAAACACTGAATCCCGGATATTGCCCATATCATTAAATTTAATGGGTGGAAATCGATAGTCCATTGCTTTGTCCCCTTAGAATAAATCTTCATCTGAAATCCATTATAAGTCTACTATACATTAAAGGCAAGAGAAAAATGGTATACCGTATCCCAAAAAAATCGGCTCTATCCATTGCGGTATAAGACTTTTTCCCAATCGCAAGGCTCCAAATTCTAAAATAGAGTAATGGTATCTCGTACTATCTTCGGCGGGGGCGGAGTCCATCCTTCAGCCCGATAGAATTTGTTATGGGCTAGGCGCTTTCGGCGAAAGTGTCCACAGGACACTTTCGTTACCGAAGCTCGATGTTCAGCATTTGCTGAATGAGTTCACTTCTTGATAGCCACTAAACCATAAAATGTTTCAGCAAATGACATTTCCTTTAAGAGCTCAAAACTTGCTGTTTGCAGCAAACCTTTAGCATCTTGACTGCTTATTCGATGATCTAGGGGAGGGCCCATTTCCGTTGTTTTCTTCTCCCAATCAATTAGGGCTATTTTACCATCAGTTTTTAATATGCGATACGCCTCGCCGAGAAATCTTTCTTGGTTGTCAATTTCGTGAAGTACATTGACTAAAAGTACAAAACTTACAGATTGATCAGGAAGCTTTAAATCGTATTCTTCGGTCTTGACTGAAACGATATTTGATATACCGGCATCATCTGCTCTTTTTTTCACCTCAGTCAACATTTCTTTGGAAGTGTCCAAAGCAAATACGTTATTGGCTGATTTGATCACCTCGGCCGCTGGAATAGTAAAATATCCTATCCCACACCCAATATCAGCAAGAGTATCATCAGAATTTAGACCTAGTTTTTCTAATGTAAGTTTTGGAGGGAGATTCTGTCGACGCCACTGATCATCAAGCTTTCTTTTGTTTGCAGGATTAAATTTATGTGCCATGGTTTATTCTCCTTAAAAAAGTCCTTTATTGAAATATTGGATTGATTATAACCATTTTCCTCAGCAAGTTCAACTTTAGTTCAATACCTCTTACCCGGCTCAGTCGAAAGTTCAAATCAGCCTCAGCTTTTACCATCTGAGCTAAAATCTATGATTGACTATGAAGGGATTCTCAAGTTATTCTTAGGTAAAATGAAAAGTCAGTCCGATAAGACTACTGAAAGGAGGCAACGTTGATGTATGCTTCTGTAAATTCTGATTGCATTGGATGCGCTTCCTGCGAGTCAATTTGCCCACAGGTTTTCAGAATGAACGGTTTCGGGATTGCCGAAGCCTATTTGAATCCTGTTCCCCAAGAAATTGAAAAATTGGCTAAAGACGCTCTGAACAGCTGTCCTGTGGAAGCAATAACTTTAGAATAATCTCAAAGCCCCCGGTTTTATGGCCGGAGGCTCAAATTTTAGTTCCCATATCTGAATACTTTCCCGTTCCAAGACTCGCCGCCAACTGGATAATCAGTTGTTATTAAGCCGGTGAACTCGTTCAGCTAAATCTGAACATCGGGGCTTCGGTGGTATTGAATCAACTATTTATACTTGACTGTTTGACATCATGTGGTTACATTATATCTATGATACTGTTTTAAACAGCATCCTGGATCTAACAGTATAACATTTACTCTAATTCCAAATTTCCTTTTAAATTGTTTCTGCTAAATACGCAAAATTCAGAGAAATCGGGGTGAATAGCGATTAAACACGGACGACATACTCCAGCCTTTTTGCTTCTCTTCTTAACTGAAGGACCTAGCTATGGAGCGTTACTCTTAGCAAGATTACAGAAAGAGCTTCCTTTTTGTTTTAGTGATAGCTCAAATGTTTACCGCAGCCTGCAGGACATGGAGAGAAACGGTTCCCTGGAAACCTATTGGGAAATAACTGAGAGCGGCCCGCCTCGAAAATGGTACACTATTACGTCTATGGGAAAACAAGAGCTGAGAGAACAAGCCGAAGACATTCGTAAACGACTTGCCAATTTTGAATTCTTTCTATCGCGCTACGAAGATCCGTAACCCAGGGAGTCATGAAAAATAACTTATCCGCCAATATGTACAGCTATTTAGAGAGGAGTCTTTCCATGAGTGAGAATCAAAGAATCCAGTATTCAAAAATCGGCGTACTTTCTTTAGCTCATATGCTAAATGATTTATACAGCAACTATCTTCCCCAAATGCTCCCTTTTCTAGTGGCCCTTAGGCCCGATTTTTCAGCTACACGGGCAGCCATTTTAGTCTCAGCCTTCACGATCACCTCGTCTTTAGTTCAACCACTTTTTGGATATTTTCTTGACCGTCAAGGTAAACGTTGGCTGGTCTATGTTGGAACTCTCTGGATGGGAATTATGCTTAGTTTAACCGGAATAGTCCAGAATTACTTGCTGCTTGTCATTCTTGCCGCCCTGGCCGGGCTTGGCACGGCGGCTTTTCATCCCCAGGCATCTACGATGGTCAATGTTTTAAGCGGCGATCGCAAAGCGGTTCTGCTGTCCGGTTTTGTGGCCTTCGGGAATTTTGGTTTTGCCTTAAGTCCGCTCCTCCTGGTTCCCTTATTTCAAACCTATGGTTTACACGCCACCCTTGTCACTGTGATTCCCGGCATTCTCGTGGCCATTTTGCTGCTGCTCTATGCACCCAAAAACAATGTTCTAGTCGGCTCAAATACTCCGCTTTCTGTCGTTTTACGCTCTCTTAAGTCAGCGGCTCCGGAACTTGCGGCTATTATTGCCGTCATCGCAATTCGATCTCTGGCCTATACAGGGATGTTAACAATCCTCCCCTTGTATTTTAAAGCTGAACATCTATCAAATATTGCCGGAAGCCAACTCGTAACGATTATGCTTGCTTGCGGAGCAGTCGGCGGTGTTATCGGCGGATTTATCTCTGATTATTACGGACGAAAACCTCTGATTGTTGGTTCCCTGGTCCTTTCAACTCCTTTATTCTTTGGCTTTCTCTATACTCAAGGCACGTTAAGCACAATCTTTTTAGGGCTTGCCGGAGCGGCGTTATTGTCTAGCTTTTCGGTAACAGTTGTCGCTGCTCAGGAAGCAATCCCGGAAAATAAAGCCCTGGCCGCAGGACTAACCATGGGATTTGCCGGTGGATTAGGCGGCCTTGCCGTCATACTTATCGGTCGTATTGGTGATACCTGGGGACTAACATCAGCTGTTACCGTTATTTTCCTGCTTCCCATTCTGGCCGGTCTTTTTGGCCTCTTTATGAAAAGCCATCCTGCGGCCCGTACGCAACGCATAGCAGCACGCTAGATCGACTAACTTGTCCGTCCCTGAGACCTGCCCAGGAAACGCTGAACGATTAAAGCAATCATACCAATGACCAACAAGCCGAAAAACGCCGAAAGAAGATAACCGAGAGCTTGTTGCCAAAAGGTGTGGTCGTAGCCTGAAATGCCATAGTCTTTCAGAAAGGCATGGTGCCAGAAATCTCCAAATTTTTGCAAACCGTTGGGAATAAAACCGAACTTTGCTTGCAATTCTTCACCGCCCCATTCACCCCAAGCAGTCCCAGAAGCCAACAATCCTAAAGGAGAGAGTACTGCCAGAACCAGTAAACCGATAATCAATGTTCTATACCTGAAGCTGCCGGCCGATTTTTCCCTATTCGACTTTAGTTGGAGCATTGCCGGATTAGTACGTTGTAAGTATGTAACGACCAAGGCACCAACCAATCCTTCAACCGGACCTGCAATCGTTAAATGAGCAAAAAGCATAGCCGGTACAGCAACGTTCAAACCATAGGGACTATACAGCGGAGTGCCATTGGCAGTATGAAAGAGCAAGGGCTGTAAACCAAATTCGATCCCGGCGCAAAGAGCTGCAGCTGATAGACCGACATACCCTGCTATGGCCGCTCCAATCCAATGGCGCTTCGATGAAACAACGCTTTTTCCCGCAACGAGCCGGTAAATACCATAGCTGACAAAGGGCAGCACAACAGCCATATTCACGATATTGGCCCCTAAAGCCAAAATCCCGCCGTCTCCGAAAAAGAGAGCCTGAATAATTAAAGCAATGGAAATACTGATCATTGCGGCCCAAGGGCCAAGCAGAATCGCCAAGAGACTCCCTCCGACTGCATGGGCCGTTGTTCCATCAGGAATGGGGATATTAAACATCATAATTGTAAACGAGAAAGCCGCTCCGATGGAAAGCATGGGAACATATTTGGCACGCAGAGTATGAGCCGTTTTATAGGCCGCTCCTGCCGCAGCAATCACACTGGCAATACCTAAAAGGGCATCGGTTTGTGGACTTAGATATCCGTCCGGAATGTGCATAAAAAATTCCTCCTCCCACGATTAAGTCAGGTGTTCGTTCCTCTTAACATTAACCATGCTGCCGACTGCCACCCAAATGAAAATGAGACCGTTCATGGATCAAGTTTACCTCCAACAATAGTTGACGATTCGAGAGCACTTGAAGCGGTGCACCATCCGCAGCAATTGTGTGATCCTCCCGAAAAATAATGACACGCTGGGCTAATTCTTCAACAATTGATAGATCATGGGTTGCCATAATGACCGTCTTGCCGGCTGCTTGCAGCGCCTGAAGAAACTCAACCAGCCAGAATTGGGTGCGAGGGTCAAGGCCGTTCGTCGGTTCATCCAGAAATAATACCTCCGGATTAACCGTGAGAACACAGGCCAGAGCAACCTTTTTCTTTTCACCTCCACTCAGTTTATAAGGAGCCCGGTCTAAGAGATTACCAATACCAACCAATTGAGCAATGTCTGCAACTCTTTCTTCTACAGTTTCTTTGGATAACCCGGCCTGCAAGGGAGCAAAAGCCAGTTCATCCCGCACAGTGGCTGAAAAAAGCTGAGCGTCCGAGTTTTGAAATACAAAACCTACCTTTTGTCTAAAATCCTGCAAAAACTTAGGATCACGAAAGGCGTCTTCGGTCAGCTCCTTTCCAAAGGCCAAAATTTGACCTCCCTCAGGATGGATAAGGCCACAAAGCATTTTGAGCAAGGTGGATTTACCACTTCCATTGGCCCCCAAAATTACTAAGCCTTCACCTTCCTTAATACTTAAGGAAATCCCAGAAAGCACGGGATAACCGGGAAGATATGAGTAAGTTACATCAAGAATATCGAAAATCTTGTCCAAACAGAGATCTCCTTTCATCAGCCCATGACTTTGTTGGCAACAATTAAGATAAGTCCCGCTAAGACAACCAGAGACAAAACTAGAACATCTGACCAACACAGGCTAGAACCTTTTAGGAGGCGTATTTCTCCGGAATAACCGCGTGCAGTCATGGCCCAATAGACCTCTTCACTCATTTTCAGCGACTTGCCAAACAATCCTCCCACTGCTGAAGCTATGAATCGCCGCTCTTCTTTAGGGGCCGATTGACCAGCGTCACGGGCCTTTCGAGCAAGAAACATTTCTTCCATGGCGCTTACTAAAACAAAAATATAACGATAGGTCATCTCAAGGGTCATAATGAAAATTTTGGGAACAAAGAAGGTACGTAAGGCACGCAAAAAGTCCATCCAGCGGGTGCTCAGCGTAAGTACCACTGCTAAAGAAACAGAAATTCCCACCCTGCTGATCAGCATTATCCCTCCCCACAATCCTTGCCTGGTAACTGCCAAAACCGAAGGGAACGATAAATAACCCAGGTAAAGAGAGTGATGGAAGTCAGCGATAACCCATAGCGGGTCACCGGGTCGAACCCAGTTAAAGATTGAAGGCAGTACCATAATCCCTGTAAACAATGGTATGACCAGCCATACCCTAGCAACCACTTGACGCAGAGGGAGTTTAGATAACATCGCTATGGCCAGTAAAACTAAGTAAAAGCCCCATAATAGAGAAAAGTGGGCACATAAGTTAACAATAATCAAAAGATATATAAGGGAGATCACTTTGATTCGCGCGTCCAATCTTTGTAGGAATCCCGGCCGCCGGGCAATTTCCTCAGAAAAAACCGCATCTTGAATAATCTTGACTATGTCTCGCAGTGTTTTCTCAATAAAGTTTCCTTTCCGTCTGCCACCGCAACCGCAGCGACATAACGCAGGACTTGCTTCGCTTAACCAGTTAGGCAGTTCCATTTCGGTTAGCCCCCTTCGCTAATGTCGCTGAGCTTTCTCTCTTTTTCCTCAGTCCGAATCATGCTTAAACCCGGCAGTCTCTTCCAAGACGATTCGGTGATTAAGCAGCGTCATGTCTTTGATCCTAGCCTTAACAAACTTTTGTCGTCCGAAAATATCCACCAACTTTAAGCCATCTTCATAAGGTTCAATAACATCAACCGCTTCCATAAACAAGACCTCTTGACCATTACTGTTAAAGTACGCATTAGCTTCGCACATTGTTTATCCTCCTCTTCAAATAAAAAAGACCATAGAGCGACCCTATATGGGTCAGACCTCCATGGTCTTATATTAGTATTAAAATATAGTTAGTTAATAATAATGTAGCTGAATAATTACATCAACGCGAGCCTTCTAGCCAGCTATTCGGTTATTATTTCGATATATTCGCTGTGTTCGGAGCAAATACCTTCTTTACTTATAATAATTTTTCAATTTTTTACCGATTAACCGTTCGACTATTACTCTTCACTCTACTCATCAATCATCAAGCTGCTTAATTTCCATTCGTTATTGACCAATGAATACGTTACATTTAGAGTATATATCCTGTCATCATATTTGTTACCTGAAATATACCCCGCATCATAGATCTCATAGGTTGCATTAAAAGTATTTCCAGTCCTCGAATAGACTCTTTGCCTTAAGTTCATCATACGGTCTGGAATAATAAATTCGTAATCACCGGAGCTTAATTTCGCAATCAATTTGTGGTTCTCAATGCGCATTGAGGAATCAAGGTACTTTTCTGCCGTTGTGTAATCTCCCTTAATAAGGGATGTTAAAATCAAATGAAGGTTATTATCCAAATTATTTCTTAAGTTGTATAGCTCCTCCTGCTGTTTAACTTTATTATTTGCGGTATCAACTTGTTGTTTTAGCGATTGTATCTGTGTTTTAAGCTGAGAATTTTCCTTAGCCAATTCAGAACTCTGAGTACTGCATCCCAGCAAAAAAAGGATACATATCAGTATGGAGCCCACTAGTTTAGCTTTACGAGCCATTCCTTATCCCTCCTTGTTATTAATTGTTATTAATTGTTATTAATTGTGCTATTTATCATTTACGTCCTTCCCTTTACTCTAGACCATACTACAAAGAGTTTGGGCATCAAAAGGTGCTATTTTACACAATTCCTTATTATGTATTTCCCATGCGAAGATAATCAGGGTTTCTCATGATAAAAATAATCGAAACGCTCATTTTAAAAGTGAACTCGTTCAGCTGAAGCTGAACATCTGGACTCTCCCTCCACCGAAGCGAGGTATGGAACCACTCCGACTTGTAAAAGTGGGAGTTCTACAATTGGATAAACTCAAATCGGTTAAAAATTTTCTCTTTTAAAAAAGCTATCTTATTTCTATAATAAGAGTGAATCATATATATGAGAAAATATCAATAGGTAAATGGTCAATATCAGCGTCACATAGATTGAGAAGAATCTTATCACTTTGTTTTTTGTTTGTCCGCAGCCAGCTCTAAACTATATTAATTCAAGAACCACAGAAAGGTGTTGAAGAAAGTGCCAAAGCCAGAACGTTCCAGGTATTGTATCTTTTATCCCGGCAAGGAAGGAAATCTTATCATTCGCGAAGATATAGGCGTTGATGATCTGGGCAAAATCTTTAAGGAGGTCGAAGCAGTATCCCAAGAGAATGAATTATTTGCCTTTAACATGAAGGGGATTTCTCAGCTTTCAGATATTGACGATTCTCCAGAAAAGACCTTCATCCTGATCACCATTAAAAATGATGAGTTAACTGCCTACACAGAAATGAGGCGAGCAGAAGCTGAGGAATTAATCGCCGGCGCTCAGCACTATTACCTCATCGACGATATCTATGTCGTCAGTGATACTGCTCTTCGACAATTCCTCAAAGAAAAAAAGTAGGCCGATTCTGCTGCCAAAGCCAATAACCGTAATCTTTGGTTATTGGCTTTAATGTATCTGGGATGATATTATTCTATTTTCATGTTTTTACAAGGTAAAACTTGCAGTTTGCAGCTCAGGGATGATCTATTAAATAATCGGCCATAACGAACTCGGCAGTACATCGCTTTCTTTATTCCTTTTTGATATCTGGGCTAAAGTTTTGGCCAAGCGTTGTACGCTTTCAAGCAGAATAGCTTCATTGTGACTCGTAAAACAGAGGCGAAACTCATTATCATTAGTGGGCACCGTATAGAAAGCTTGGCCAGGTACAAAAGAAATTCGATGTTTGGCAGCTTCTTGCAGAAGTTGATGGGAAGTGGCCTCATGCTTTAACTTACACCAAAAATAAAAACCGCCCTCAGGTACACTAAATTCAATATCGTTTGCACACAAACGCCGGAGAGCCGTAGCCATCGTATCCCGGCGTTTTTTATACTCCCTGCGCACCATGGTCAGATGTTGAGCAAGCTTCCCTTCATTTAAAAACATCGTCAAAAGCCATTGGGCTATATTGTTTGAATGAAGGTCAACTAACTGTTTTTCCAAGGCCAGCCGGTTGATTAAAACAGGCGGACCCACAAGATACCCTATACGTAAACCAGGAAATAAAGTTTTCGAAAAAGTCCCCAGATAAACGACTCCTCCATAGGAATCCAGAACTTTTAAAGCCCGAGGAGGCTGCTCACCGTAAAACAAATCGCTATAGGGATCGTCTTCAACGATAACAAGACGATAACGTTTTGCTAGTTGTATTAAATCTTTACGCTCTTGTTCAGACAAAACCCTGCCGGTCGGGTTTTGATAAGTAGGTATAAGATATAACAATTTTGGCCGATAGCGAATCAGAAAGTCCTCCAATAACTCGAATGAAAACTTTCCTGTGCAGGGCAGACTTAAAACCCTTGCTCCTGCAGCCTGAAAAGCCTGAATAGCACCAATAAACGTTGGTACTTCCATCACCACATAATCGCCGGGCTCTAACAACACTTTGCTAAGCAAATATAATCCTTCTTGGGACCCTGAGAGGGCAATTACATTCTCCTTCGAGGCAAATATGCCCCTCTCGCTCAACATAGTGGTGATTGCCTTTCTAAAGGGGTCGTAACCTTCTATAGGAATATGTCCAAAATCGGAAGGTGGAGTCCTTCCAATATTGCCGTTAAACAACTCGGCAAAGGCATCCATCGGATAAAAGGCCGGATCAGGCATGCCCGGGGCTAAAGATATCGAACCTGGAGCAGGAGCAGCAACTATTTTCCTTAAAATTGAGGCCAAAGGGTTCTGGGGAAAGGCAGTAAACAATTGAGGCCAGGGCACTTCGGAGACCAGCTCCCCCTCGCCTTCTTCTGCCACATAAGTCCCGCTGCCCACTTTTGTCCAGACCAATCCCTCTTGCTCCAACTTGCGATAGGCATTGATCGCAGTTGTGCGGCTTACGTCAAAAAGATCAGCTAATTCTCTCTCAGGGGGAAGTTTAGTACCCGGAGGAAGGATTTGCTTTTGGATTTTGTCTGCAATCACTAAAGCAATTTGCAAATAGAGCGGCCGCTTATCCGAAGTATTCAGCTCTGAGCTATTTAGGTAATTGGATATGTCCATTTTCTGTTTCTCCTTATTTAATATCCAATTTTTATCTTATATCATTAATTGGATATTTACAATGCTTTGTCTGCTCGTTAATATTTAGAGAAATATTAACGGGATAGGTGGAATGACTATGCAGCAATCCAATCTCCTCTTAGGCAAGGAACAACTTGCTGAAGAAACATGGGCGGCACTTCGCGATTGTACTCCAGTCGTGCTCGGGGTAGTGCCCTTTGGTATCACCTGCGGAATTATGGGACTTACGACTAAAATGTCAGGAGTTGAAACTATTTCCATGTCGGTCTTTGTTTTTGCAGGTGCTTCACAGTTCATTGGTATTACCATGCTGGGCGCAGGCATAACGGGTTCGGGAATGATTATACTTACTACCTTGTTGGTAAACATGCGCCACTTAATTATGGGATCATCTCTGTCTCCTTATATGATTGAACTGCCGTTTCCCCTTCAAGCAATTTTGTCATTCTTTTTAACCGACGAAGCCTATGCCCTGACTATAAGCCGAATTCACAAGGCTAAATACAGCGCGCATTATCAATTGACCGTGAGCACAATGCTTTATCTGGTTTGGATATTGGCTACAGCAGCCGGGGTAGTTTTGGGCAGCTACATTTCCGACCCCTTAACCTGGGGGCTTGATTTTGCCATGCCGGCAACTTTTCTGGTATTGCTGATACCCCTTTTGGCAAACCGCATCAGCCTAATTGTATTCGGTGCGGCTGCAGTGGTTTCGGTACTTGCCGCCCTGAATTTACCTGGTAAGTGGTATATTATTATCGCCTGCCTTACCGCCAGTTTAATAGGAGGTTTATTAGAGGGGGACAGCAAACATGCGCAGTGAAGTTTTATATATCATTATCGGAATGGCTTTAGTTACTTATTTTACTAGGATTGGCGCTTTGGCTTTGTTCCGGTTTACCGGGGTGCCAACCTGGTTAAACAGGTGGTTAAAATATGTCCCCATTGCCATCCTGACCTCCTTAATCGTACCGTCATTACTTTTACCTAAAGGACATTTGGATATTAGTTTAAACAATCACTACTTAATTGCGGGCATTGTTGCTGCTTTTGTAGCCTATAAGAGCCGTAATATTATCGCCACCCTGGGTTTCGGAATGTCGGTCATGTTTCTTCTCAAGCTCTTGTAGATAGCTCTTCATCCTCAATGTCGTTTCACTCTATCTATTGTGCTGTATCCTCAGCAAAAAACCGATAACCGAAATATTTCAGTTACCGGCAAAGATGCGATCTGGTTTGTCGTGATGAGATCGAGTCACTATTCACCTTTGAATCGGCTCCAGCAGCCATAAAATGGCCCTGCCGATTCTCTGGGGTATTTCCCGAAAATGGCCGCCGGGCTCTTTTACATAAGTCGCTTTGGCAGACTTTGCAATCAGTTCTTTGGACTTCTGTGTGGCTTTGCCCACTTCACACATCAAAGGATCTTTAGTCTTTTCCTCTTTGCCGCCCAAACTCAGGTAAACTTTACCGGAGGGCTGATGCTTCTGTAAAAATTCCAGCCACCCTGGAAACCAGAGCGATCCGGAACAGCTGCCACACCCGCTAAAACACAACCTGCAGTGGGCATACAAAGCAGCCAATCCTCCCAGAGAATAGCCTACCGGATATACTTCCCCGCTGAGGGAAAAAGTGCTCTGCAACATTGGCGTCAGGGTATTTTTCATAAAGTCCAGCGTTTCATCGGCCTTCCCGGCAAAAATCCGGCCGCCTTTACCTTCCAGATACCACGGTGAAAAGTCACGGTCCCAGTCGATGGGGCCAAATCCCGTAATTAGAAACGGCCGGCACTCCCCAGCTTCGATCCGGAGCAACAGCATTTCACGGATTTCCGACAACTGCTGTACGCCGTCGTCACCGGTCAGCAAAATCACCAATGGCACCGGCTGATCCGACGCCCCCAACTGCTCAGCCCAGCAATATTTTTGGTCCAGTACAAATTTCATCATCAGCATTCCGTCCCCTGCATCAATTCAAAATTATATTTTTAACTAACAATCCAAGTTCCTTGATGAAAAACAATTTGCCAACTTCCGCCTGTGAACCTCCAAATTGAACTGCGTAATGAACTCCTCATCTCTTCTCTAGATTCGTTTGCCTTTACTGCACGATAAGTAGCTAGTACCACATATGGCGATAAGGCTTTTATTTGAAAATCCTCAATAATTGTTGTAACAGGAAGGGAATGTGGCAATTCCTCAACAACTTGTATTTAGTCGTACGTGCGCCCAGAGCTTCCAAATTCAACAAAATCGTCGGCTAAAAGCATTGAGATTTCCACTCTTGATCGACGAATCTCAGGTTGTAGTAGTCTGTCTTCTAAATCGTATATTTGTTCGTGGAGTAATGATCTCATTTTAAATATCCTCCTTTCTATAAATGACTCAAATAGTTTCCCCGTGTTCATCACCCTTTGGCGGCTCTGGTTATTCAGGAACACACAGTACACCCCCGTTACCGGAAAACGTGTAACAGACCTAAAATAACTAGAACCACTAAAACCAATAGTATTGGGAGTGCAACTCCAAACAAAGCTAAAGATAACTCTTTACAATTTTTTCTTATTAAATAGCACTCATTAGATAGTTCCCCTTTATTGAATTTAATTGATAGTAAATCCACACCCTTATACTTATCTCCAAAGAATCCCACAACTCCAATAAAACCAGCTATACCGAACAAATCCTGCACTGAAATATCAATATAATTGGTGGCTCTAAATAAAGATGCTATTCCGATAATTCCGAGACACATTGTAACCCCCATTATCATTTTAGCTAGTATTCGCTTGCTTCCATTTCTCGCGATTTTCCTTCCTATGAATAATGCACTTGGCCATACTAAAAGTGTAATCAGTACAAGAATGAGCGCCATTTCCGTTTCCCCTTTTTATTAAGTATCTAAGACTTACTTAGGTTGTACAATATATTTTTAATCTTATCGGAGTAGATTTTGGAAACAGCAAAAGACACCATAAAGAGCCTTGTAGTTTTAGTATCATATTAATTTTCCGCTTGTTATTGATTTATTATGCTACGAAAGCCGTCCAACGCCAAGGTTAGACGGCTTTCGTAATAAAAGTTTTGGGAATAATCGGCAAACTCTTAGGAGGAAATTAAAAATGCAATGCCCCAACATTAGAAAATGATTAAAGACAGCCCTAGATAAACTGGTTACCGCAGGAACGATTACTTAAGCTCAAGAAGATGCTCTCTTTACAAATAGCGTAGTATAAAAATCGCCCTGATTTTCAGTTGTTGAAAATCAGGGCCAATTTGCATTCTTAAAAAATCCTTCACTCGAAACATCCTTGATATAATTATACTGTTTACGGATTAGCTTCGTAAACTGGACATCGGTTAATCATCGTACTTCCTGGTTCCTTGCTTTAGCAAATAATCTAAAATAAGTTCGGCATAGTTTCTGTCTTCCCGAGCCATCTTCTGATAGCGCTTTTCTAACATCATTGCCCCTAATATAGTGTCATCGGCTGCCTGAAGTCCCTTGTGAAATTAGTTAAGTCTGGCAAAATCAACACTACTCTCTCACTAAGCCTTTTAATTACTCCCCTGAATATCCGTTGCTATTAAGAATTTGCGCAATCTGATTAATAAGATTATCCGAAACTACGCCCGTTCCTCCTAAAACAAAAATGTTAGGAACGTTAACGGCTGGAATGGTTACAGATTGCCCTTCGGAATTTTCAACGGTTCTCGATTGTTTGTCATAATAAGCAGTTTCATTTAATACTTTTTCGGTTTCGGTTTGAAGCTGATTTTGAGTTGTTAAAATAATAGGAGAGCAATCTGTTACACCAGCTAAAACTGCTCCAGCAAGAGCGTCAGGATAGTTTTCTCCTGTTGCGATAAAAATATTAGGTGCTCCAACAAACTGACGAGTCCATAAAGCATTAGTATCATACTTATTATGTCCATTAATTCCAAGTGCCTTTGGATAGCTCGTTGCAACCTTGGGAGCAATCTCTCCTAAACTCACGACCTCCTTTTGAGAGTCACAGAATGCTGTTTCATCGGCATTTAAATTATCGGGAACAAGTAAAATAGGGGCATCATCAGCGACACAAGCCGAAGCAACTGTTAATGCATCGTAGAAATTTGAATCACTGACCAAAACAACTTCATTCTTAGGATTATTTATCATTTTAGCAATCATGAGAGAGGTATCATCTTTTGTTACTCCCCCAATCTGATGAATGTTATTTGAACTAAACCCCAAATCTTCTAAAGCATTCGTAAAACTAAGGGGGATAATTCCTGTACCTCCAAGAATATAAACGTTACCCGACATATTGACGTGTTGTTTTACATAATCGAGGGTTTCTGCGCTTGCCTCTGGTGTAGAATCAACAAGCAAAATAGGAGCTTTAAGTTGAGCAGCCAAAGGTGCTCCCGATAAAGCATCGGGATAGTTGTTTCCAGAAACTAAAACAACTGAATCAAATTTTTCACCCTTACTAAAATCTACTTCATATACCGTTGACAATTGGTTAGCAATAGCAATCGCGGTTTCAAATTTGGTTTCTCCTGCTAAACGAACAACCTTTCCAGCAGCAGAATTATCGGCTAAGGCAAATGTGGGCAACGAAAGTAATAGAACTACGGATAGAAAGAAAACTAAGAACTTTTTCATTATCTGCACCTTTCTTTTTGCTTAGATTAAGAGTAGTGTTAATCTTGATAGACTTAACTAGCTTCACAAAGGGCTTCAAGCAGTTGATAACACTACAGTAGGGGCAACGTTGCTCAGAAAACTGATGATTACAGGGATTCATTACCCTACCAAAATATCAAACACTGAAGTTTAACAAAGCCTATAACGTGTTTCTCAATTTTGTATTAAAATATTAACATATTATTATGCAAGAATTTGTCGAAATATAGGGTACTGTGATATTATATATGAAAATTCGCTAAATTTAGGTCTAAGGTCCTACTTTCGACGGCAAGATATTGAATTTTTTACAACACGGATTATAAACATACCTTAGTAAATGTCTTGTACCATAATTACCTTTACCTATTAATGTTAATTCAAATATAATAGACCACCATATTTTTTGCGAGGAAGCAACCTGTAATTTCTTTTCCCTTTTTACCAACTTCCGCTAATGAATAATTCATCTGCCGGGAGACACTAATAATCAAAACAAAAAGCCAATAACCGTAATAATTTCGGTTATTGGCTAAGATGCGTTTTAGTTATTCCCAATATTTATTATTTTTTGAATCCAATACCTGTTGCCTAATCGTGACAGACTTTATTATCTGTGAACACCTTTGTTAAAGGATAATAAAGTCTGTCACTTTAGCTTCCGATAATTATGCTTTATATTGTCTAATTAATTGATTACCCAGGGAGTGTACCCCCGATGGGGACTTCCATAACCGGTCGCAGTTTTCACATAACTTCCATTTCCTTACCAGTATAAAAATTGGCAGAGCTCAAGCAATTAGTTTATGAATACAAGACCAAAAGCGGAGAAGAAAACAGCAGAAATTAAGCCGTCAGTCGAACTGGGAACGACAGGTTATGAAATTACACCGAATTTATAATCGATCAGTAAGCGGATAAACCTCTAGCTTTCAGTTTTTCTACAATATCATTGACGCTAACCACATCTGCAAACTCGTCATCAGTAATGGTTATCTCGAATTCATCCTCCAGGTCCCCAATAATCATCGACATATCTAAAGAATCCACAAATAAGTCTTCCCGCAAACGGCTCTCCAGGGTTATCTTTCTCTTCTTCTTTTGTAAAATATGATTCAAAGTGAATAATACTCTGTCTTCCATTTTTAGTCACACACCTTCCATCAACGCTTATGTACTATATGTGGGCTGAATCAAATTCAAATTCGACTTTTAAAACCAATAGACTATGGTATGATTTTACAACGAACATCCCGAATTAGATAGCCCAAATTAACCTCTGCTTGGCACAGATATCTTTCATGAACGAACGCTGTGAACCGTTCTTAAAACGAACGACAATTACATTTCCCTCATCGTTAACAATAACTCCCTCTCCAAATGATTTATGTTGAATAACCAACCCTGCAACGAAATCGCTCATAGGGCTTGATACTTCCTGGGGAATCACCTCTTGAGGGTTTTTACCTTGCATCACAAGATTAACCTCACGGATAAAACGGGAAGCTTTCACTCGTTTATGATGATAATAATTCATAGAGCATAAGGTTAACTGGCGTTTAGCCCTGGTCATGCCGACATAGAAAAGACGTCTCTCCTCTTCTAATAATTCGTTCTTTCCCCCTTGTTCAGCTTTGATCGTCTCCCGTTCAGGAATAATCCCTTCGACAAGATCAATTAGGTAGACCTGTTCCCATTCTAAACCCTTGGCCGAATGGATGGTTGAAAGGGTCACGGCATTTTTGTGCTTATTTTTATACGAAGAAGTCATCTGCTCTTCAAGATACGTTAATCGATTGGCAAACTCCACAATTGTACATTCGTTCTGTGCAATTGAACTCAGAATGTCCAAGAGACTTCCGACATAGTCTTCAGAAAAACCTAACGACTCACATATTCTTTTCATTGCTTTATCATAATCCAGTCGGTCTCGGATATAATGGATCGCCTGAGCAGGTGAAAGAGTATTAAGCTCCTTAAACCACTTTTTGAGGTCTAAGTACTCTGATCTTTCCTTTAAGGTCACGCCTGGTTGTTCAGCCAAGATTTCAAAGATTGAACGATCAATTGGCATTTGCTTTAGTAAATCAAGATGTTGCTTACGTAAAGGACAACTCAACTTAGACCAAATCCGCTCCAAAACGGACAAGCTTTTATCGTTAAATGAAAAGCGAAGGAAATTTAACATATCGTTAATGGCCCAGTGGGTGAAAAACCTCTGTTTACCTGATTCACGCATGTGAAAGGAAATATTAGCCCGATCTAACGCATCTGCTAAACAAATGGCGGATAGATTATTTCGGTACAAAACCCCTACCTTTGCTAAATCCTTTTGACCCTTGAGTTTCTGAATTATAAATTGATTTTGTTCTTTAATTCCTTCAAATTGCCCAACCCGAAGAACGTCTCCCTTGGGATTCTCAGTAAACATATCTTTATCAAATCGCAGTTTATTAGAACGAATAAAACCACAGGCTACATCCACAATCTGCGGAGTCGAGCGAAAGTTCTGCTCCATGCGAAGGATCTTTGCACCGGGGTAAGTCTGTTCGAACTCTAAAAGATACTTTGGTTCAGCCGCTCGAAACCCAAAAATTGATTGATCATCATCCCCCACTACAAAAATATTACTCTTGGGTTTAACGATCATTTCGATGATTTTATGCTGTAAAAGAGACGTATCTTGGCTCTCGTCCGTAAGAATATAATCAAATCGCTTTCGATAATACGCTAAGTACGTCGGATTTTCCATTAACTCTTGAAAGGCAAGGGAAAGCATATCGTCATAATCAATCAGACGGGGCCGGCTGCTTTGCTTATAGTTCTCATAATCCTTATAAATAAGGGGGAAATTCTTAATATCACAATTTAAAAGCTCTTCAGGTTTGCTTAACGTATTTTTTACGTAACAAATACAATTCTGCAACCCTTCCAGCTGCTCATCGGTAATTGCGGAAGCATTATGCTTTTCGTAGATTTTACGAAGAACTCCCGTCTTGCTTTCAGCACCTGTTTGTTCCTCAATAATTTCAAATCTAATACCGCTTTGTCGAAAAGCGGTTCGAACCACTTCATAAGCAAAGCTGTGGATCGTAGAAAATTTAATTCCCCCACGTCCTTCATTTTGACCGCTGACCATTGCCCCAAAATTCGTAACAAACCGTTCACGCATTTCCTTGGCTGCCGCCCGTCCGAAGGTTAGACAAAGAATCCTTTGAGGGTCTATGTTTTTAACAAGAATCAAATAGGCTAAACGAACAGTGAGAACCGTCGTCTTGCCTGCACCGGGAACTGCTAACAGCAAAAGAGGGCCCTGGTCATGGACCACAGCCCGTTTTTGCTGTTCAGTTAAATCAAAACCTCTAGCTTTGATCTCTGCAAAGAAATCCTTCTCGCTAATCACCTTAAATCTCCCACATTGTATTTGCAACGCCCTTACTACTTCCAGATGTCTCAAAAATTAAATTCATGCACCAAGAATTATATCATATGGACGCATGGTTTATTGTTTTTCAAATGTCAGTATGCTCATTATCAGCAAACACACTATTAAGCTGCTGAAATTAAGCCATAGAAATATCGGCAGACCCTTATCGTTGTCACACATGATGAAACTATCGCCTTGTAAGCAGACCGCATTATCGGTATATCAGACGGCAAAGCAGTGCGAGGCGAGAGAGTGAGATCATGAACATTATCCACAAAAGGCAGAATTCCCCTTACTTCGCAAGGAAATTATGGGATAATATGGCTTAAAATAGAATTGGAGGTCCTAAGCATTGAAAATAAAAAAAGTACTTACCTTATTAATTACTTCTGCAATGTTATTGCAATCAACATTGGCTTTTGCAGGTACAATTCCGAGATCGCAAGATTCGCATAATGTAATAATAGAGACATCAGTATCTTTAAATAAAACTTCAGATGTACTGAAGGTAGGTGAAACAGAAATTTTAGTACCTAAAATACAAGCGCCCTCAGACTTTGCAATGTGGTCATCGTCAGATAACAGTATAGCAACAGTAAATATGAAAGGGAAAGTAACTGGAGTAAGTCCAGGAACCGCAACAATCACTATTACTTCATTTCAGTTTAAAACTGCAACATGTAAAATAAGGGTAATAGCTGATAACAACTCTGATTTAGTTAAATTCAAAGATAAGAATTTAGAAAAAATAGTGAGATATATTATTCATAAACCTAAAGGAGATTTATATAAAAGTGACGTTAGGAATATTACCCATTTAGAACCTCCCAAAGATCCACTTAATGGATCGTTTCCACTTGCAGACAGCAGAGATTCGATCGAAAGTATTATAGTAACTCAACTAAATGGAATAGAGTATTTAACCAATTTATCATATCTTTCGTTAAAAGGTAATGCAATCAGAGACCTAGGTCCATTAAAGGAACTTAAAAATTTAAAATATCTTTGTTTAGACAATAACCATATTAATGATATTAGCGAGTTACATGGTCTAACCAACCTCAAAATAATTTCGCTTTATAATAATGAAATTGATGATATAAGCCCATTAGAAGGACTATATAATCTAAAAACTCTGGTATTAAGTAAGAACGAAATTAAAAAAATAAACTATTATCAATTAAGCAACATTTGTGCATTTGAAGGTGTCCCTCATATGAAATCCATGTATTTAGATCATAACTTATTTGAGGATGCGGCTATAAGAACCATAAAAGCAGTTAATGCAAAATACCCATTTATTACAATTGACTTGGGTGAAAAATAAGAAACGAAATCCACAAGGACATGAACGAGGTAAAGAAAAGAGTATCTCTAGGGAGTATAAGAAATTTAGTGTAATTGGTTTCTAACTTTAAGAAATATAGATTGTAATTTCTGAGCTTATTTTGCCAAGGGTAGGGGTAACGGTTAACATACCGGTTACCTCTTTTATTACCCTTGGGATCTTATACCGGTCAACAATATCTGTGATGGTCTCCTTTAAATCAACTTCCAATAATCCTACTTCGCTCTCTTTAGCCCTGCTTTTAGCAGCTTACCATTATTAGCCTTATAATTCTCTTATTATAAAAAGGGATTTTCCGCATCGGCCACTTCTTGCAAAATCACAATCGGATCTGATATCAGGCCAAATTGCTCGTCATCCGGGTAAGTTACAGCTATTGTCGGTTTATTTCCTGCATATGCAATCACGCTAGCCATTGTATCCCATTTTGTACATAAAAAGAAATGTGCATATTCCCCTTGTTCAACTATCTTCAAATATGCTCCCATGTTTCCTTTTATTGTCGTTGTATCTCTTATCCCTGTTTCATATTCATATTTTTCAAATGCATCCTTCATATGAATAGGTACAATACCATGCCATGTTCTTGAAATCATCTTATTTTCATCACCTTCTTTGTATTAATTAATGTTCTCATTATTAGCCTAATGCGAAATCGTCGTTTAACGTCTCAGCAACATTCATCTATTCGAAGTGTTGCATTACTCTGTATGATAACGTTCTCCAGCCCTAAAACTCAATTTTCAACTGTACGACTTTCCTGAGAAAATACCCTACATACTCACGCAAGTTGATATTAGAAATATTTGTATTCGCACCCTGTAGAATCATCATACTGGTGAAATAGCCGAAATCTTCCACCGTGGGGTCCCATGTCAAGTCTTACCCCAGAGTTATTGTAGGTCAATGGATAGTTTAAGAAACAGGAATGCTGGGTCCTGGGAAAATATTTATAAATTAGTGGTTGATTTTTATTAGCAGGATTATAGACAAAACGGTTATAAATGCATAATAGTAAAAACAAAAAGCCAATAACCGTAATATTTCAGTTATTGGCTAAGATGCATTTTGGTTAGTCCTGATAGTTATTAATTTTTCAAAGTCAACATCGGTTGTCCAATAGTGTCCGACTTTATTATTCAGTGACAGACTTTATTATCTATTGTCCGAGTTTATTATTCAGTGACAAACTTTATTATCAGTGAACAACTTTATTATCAGTGAACAACTTTATTATCCGCACTTCGAATATCCGCAATGGGTGCAGACAACGCAGCCGCTTTCATGGTTAATCGGCATACCGCACTCTGGGCAGGCATTCGCTGGAGCTACGCCCGAAAGGGGTTTCTTTGCAGATATCTTTGAGGGACCCGTAACATTTAAAAGTCCGCTTGCATTTTGCCCTTCAACAGCCTGTACTTGTGTAACATTGATGCCAACTTCGTTATATTTCTTAATAACGCGGGCAATTGCATCCGGACAGGAAGTGACGCTGACCCCTTCACGTCGCATACAAGCAGGGCAGCGAATTCCTTTGACTTGCTCAATAATGGCATCAACAGACAAACCGGAACGTAAAGCGATAGAAATCAAGCGAGCTGTAGCCTCTGATTGTGAAGAACATCCTCCGGCCCGGCCGGTATTTGTAAATACTTCACATATTCCTTTTTCGTCAGCATTAACACTAACATATAAGTTGCCGCAGCCGATCTTAATCTTTTCTGTAACCCCAATAGTGGTGGTTGGTCTCGGACGAGGCATTACGGTATTCACTTCAGGAACAAACGGGGTAATGGGGGCAGTTATTTGCTCTAAAGAGGTCTGGGCCTGGCCCTTATCCCCTTTGGCAGCTTGTTTGGAGGCATCAGCGGCTGCCGGTACTGTAGTCCCAGTAGAAAGTACTTGTTCCTCCCTGCTTCCATCCCTGTAAACCGTCAAACCTTTGCAGTTCAACTCATCTGCTAAACGATATGCTTCTGCAATATCTTCTCTTGTTGCTGCGTTAGCAAAATTAATCGTCTTAGAAACTGCGTTATCGGTATATTTTTGAAAAGCAGCCTGAATGCGAATATGCCATTCCGGAGAAATTTCTTGAGCTGTCGTAAAGACTTCCTGTACCCAGTTAGGGACTTCCGGCAGACCAAGAACGGTTCCTTTCTCGGCAATTTTGCGCATAAGTTCCGGCGAATAAAACGTGTAATCTTTCGCGAAGGCTTCAAAAAGAGGGTTTACCTCAACTAACGAAGTTCCATCCATGACAGTTTTCGTATAGGCCACTGCAAAAAGAGGTTCGACTCCGCTCGAAGCAGCACAAATCATCGATATCGTTCCCGTCGGGGCAATTGTGGTTAGTGTAGCATTACGCAGTTTCATAACTCCATCATAAATAGAACTTTCATAATTGGGGAAAGTTCCTCGTTCTTCGGCCAGACGTTGGGATTCAATGCGTGCCTCTGTCTGAATAAATTTCATGACTTTTTCCGCATAGTCAACGGCTTCCTCCGTAGCATAAGACGTTTGCAGCAAAATCAACATATCAGCAAAGCCCATTACTCCAAGGCCGATTTTACGATTTCCTTTTACAACCTCATCAATAATCTTTAGAGGATACTGATTGGCATCGATAACGTTGTCTAAAAAGCGTACCGCCAGACGGGTAACATAACTTAAACGCTCCCAATTGATGACCATTTTACCATTTTTCTCAGTCACCATGAGTTTAAGATTAATAGAGCCTAAGTTGCACGCTTCATTGGGAAGCAGGGGCTGTTCCCCACAGGGATTCGTCGCTTCAATTTTACCAAGTTTGGGGGTAGGATTGCTTTCATTTAAACGATCAAGAAAGACAATTCCCGGCTCTCCATTTTGCCATGCATGATCAACAATTTTATCGAAAACCTCGCGAGCAGATAATTGACCTGCTGCTTCCCCAGAATGGGGATTAATGAGGTCATAATCCCGCCCCTCACGGACAGCCTTCATAAATTCTTCCGTAATTCCAACCGAGATATTAAAGTTCGTAATTTCCTTATTGTCCTCTTTGCATTGGATAAAGTCCAAAATATCCGGGTGGTCAACTCTCAGTATTCCCATATTGGCTCCGCGTCGAGTTCCGCCCTGCTTCACGGCCTCCGTAGCTGAATTAAAAACTTTCATAAAGGAAATCGGTCCCGAAGCTACGCCGCCTGTTGAACGGACCATACTATTTTTAGGACGCAGACGTGAAAAACTGAAACCCGTTCCTCCGCCAGACTTATGAATAATTGCCGCATTTTTTATCGCATCAAAAATATCCTCCATACTGTCTTCAACCGGCAGAACAAAACAGGCGCTCAGCTGCCCCAAGTCCCGTCCCGCATTCATCAAGGTTGGAGAATTAGGCATAAACTCAAGATTGGCCATAATTGCATAAAATTCCTTCGCCAAAGCTCGTGTTTCCTTCTCACCTTTGCCATACTTTTCCTCTTCAATGGAGGCAATCACATTGGCGACTCGATAAATCATATCCTCTGGTGTCTCGATAACTTGTCCATCGACTTGTTTTAAATATCTCTTTTCCAAAACAACACGGGCATTGGGCGCTAAATTTACCTTTGGCCAGTTTTTTGGTGCTTGTCCTTCGAAAATCAACTAGAATCCCCCAACTTTCCTTATATCTCTTTTCTTTCCTTATCTGTTAACGTTCCCCGTTTTTCAATAAGTTCATGTAACTCTTCCAGAAAACGTTGTATATCCCCAAATTGACGATATACAGATGCGAAGCGTATGTAGGCCACTTCATCTAAACTGAATAATTGCTCTAAGACTGCCTCCCCGACTTCAGCACTCGTCACTTCACGCTCATGCGTATTGCGCAGGGTCTTTTCAATGTTATAGGCGGCTTCTTCAATTTGTTCTGTTGAAATTGGCCGTTTTTCACATGCTCTTCGCATGCCGGCCATCATTTTAGAACGGGAAAAAACATCACGTCTCCCGTCTTTTTTGACAACTACGAGCGGTGAATCCTCAAACTTCTCAAAGGTAGTAAACCGACGCATACATCGATCACATTCTCTGCGTCTTCGTACAGTCGTTCCTTCGTCAACCTGACGCGAATCAAAAACCTTCGTGTCCTCGTTTCCGCAGAATGGACAACGCACCCCTTCACCCCCAATATATAGTGTGCTTTTACATTTAAACACACTATATGTAGTATGTCAACTGGCCATTAGTCATGTTTTGAGTCCAACTTTCTAATCATTGTTTGTTTCTTCTTGCTCTCTTCGTCTTTCTTGTTTTTTTATTCCGTAGTATTACTTCTGAAAAAGGACAAAATAAATTAGAACCTAAACCATGATCTGAGAAAGGATGTGACAATACTGTGATAAAAAAGATGCCTTCTGAAAAAAATCC
This sequence comes from Desulfosporosinus sp. SYSU MS00001, assembly GCF_049943955.1. Classification (NCBI taxonomy): domain Bacteria; kingdom Bacillati; phylum Bacillota; class Clostridia; order Eubacteriales; family Desulfitobacteriaceae; genus Desulfosporosinus; species Desulfosporosinus sp. SYSU MS00001. The sequence goes on along the minus strand of NZ_JBNFTW010000003.1, from coordinate 5,332 downwards.
TAACCCCAATACAAAACCAGCGCCGCCTAATCATCAGCCGAGCATGGATTCCAGGGATAACCATGGCCTTTCTCAAGAGGAAGCTTTACGAGCTAAGAAGTAACCCCTTCCTGCTTTCTAAGAGGGGCTGCAGCACCTTATCTGTAGCCCCACCCTTTTGCGAAGAATCCTATCAGGATGTATCACTTCAGGAGTTACCTTATAATGTCACGAAACAGGCAGGGATATCGGATATTTTCGATATCCCTGCCTGTTTCGTAATAAATCTACCTCTTTGCGCAAAAACTATTTAAACAACTGAGGAACAGGAGGTGGATCATGCTCACAAAAATTATTAGAACATCTACAAGGAAGAAACGCCGCCAATCCCCTGAGCCTTTCTTACCAAATCCTTCGGAAAATTCTACAACTCTATCTAAAAAACTAGAGGATAACCGGCAGGCCATTCTAAAGATCTTTCCCAAGGCTGACGATCTGGTAATTCGAGAGTTCACTATCGGAACCGAAACTCCCGTTCAGGCCTTTGCAGTTATGATCTTCGGTCTGTTTAATGAAGATTCCGTTAACGAAAATCTCTTTAAGCCATTACTATCTGTACACAATAATCATCGTACAGGAACTACCTTAGAAATTGTTAAGGAACGTATATTGTCCGTTTCCAGTGTTGAGGAAGTTCAAACCCTCGAAGATGCCGTTACAGGAATTTTGTCAGGTGATACTGCCTTATTCCTTGATGGAACCGATAGTGTACTTATTGCTTCAATTCGCGGCTTTGCAGCACGTAGTGTCGAAGAACCAAGTACTGAGTCTGTGATTCGTGGTCCCAGAGAAGGATTTGTTGAGTCTCTGGGCACAAACATTTCTCTTATCCGCAGGAAAATAAAAAATCCAAATTTAATGGTTGAGAAGATGACTGTAGGCAGACAGACAAAAACCTCATTAGCCATCGTCCATATTCAGGGTATTGCCAATGATGAAGTCGTTCAGGAAGTCAAGAAAAGAATAGGCCGAATCGAGACAGACTCTGTTCTCGAATCAGGTTATATTGAGTCCTTCATCGAGGATGCTCCTTATTCCTTATTTCCTACCGTTGGTAACAGCGAAAAGCCTGATATTGTCAGTGCGAAATTATTGGAAGGGAGAGTCGCAATATTCACTGATGGAACTCCCTTGGCCTTAACGGTACCTTACTTATTCATAGAAGCGTTCCAAAATAGTGAAGATTATTATTCACGTCCTTATCTTGCAACGTTTATTCGTTGGCTGCGGTGGCTGGCCTTTTTTATTTCTACATTCGTACCCGCTCTTTATGTTGCTATCACAACTTATCACCAAGAGTTGCTGCCGACTTCACTCTTGATTAGCATTGCCAGTGCAAACGAAGGTTCTCCTTTTCCTACGATTGTCGAAGCACTTTTGATGCAAATAGCTTATGAAATTTTAAGGGAAGCCGGCCTTCGCTTGCCCAAGGCAGTTGGGCAGGCTGTTAGTATTGTCGGTGCACTGGTCATTGGAGAAGCCGCAGTATCCGCCGGATTAGTGGGTGCTCCTATGGTTGTCGTGGTGGCCCTTACAGGAATTTCTTCCTTTGTCGTCCCAGCTTTTACAGATGTCACTACTATCGCCCGCTTTGCTCTCCTTATATTATCAAGCTTTTCGGGTCTATATGGAGTAATGCTCGGATTTGCAGCGTTTGTTATTCATCAACTCTCACTTCGCTCCTTTGGGGTGCCTTATATGTCTCCCCTTGTACCGCTTAACGGTGCTGGTCTTAATGATGTCATTATTCGCAAACCCTGGTGGGCTATGACTTCAAGGCCTCTAAGTTTAAGTAGAAACACAACGAGACAGGCCGATTCATTAGCTCCCAGTCCCCCAGAAAATCCCGGTAATTAGGCCATAATTAATCAATATACCTCTCCATAAAGGAGATCCTATGTTAGAAGATGCAAAAATCACCCCCAAACAACTTATTTTCCTTGTAGCAATAAGCAGACTTATCGTTTCGATTACGTTTTTCCCTGTGTTCACTGGACCTCCAGGAGATCAGGATGTATGGATATCGGAAATTTTAAGTCTGCCTGCCAGTCTATTGTTAACAGTTCCATTTTATCTATTATGGAAGCGCTTTCCGGAACAGTCACTCTTTGAATATGCAGAGACAATCCTTGGCAAAACTGGTAAAGCAGTTAGCCTCCTTTATATCTTGTATTTTTTTCATGGACTATCGCTATTTTTGTACGAATGGAGCGCCTTCTTAACAACTGCCGTTATGCCTGAAACTCCGGTTCTTTTCGTTCTTCTCTTTCTTTTCGCGTTTTGTGCTTATGCAGTTCTCAAGGGCATTGAAGTAATTTCACGGTTTGCAGAATTTCTAGCGCCTTTAGTCTTCGGTGGAATTCTGGTCATATCTCTCCTCCTAGCCAAAGATATGGATCTCAAGGTCTTTATGCCATTCATGGAAAAAGGCATGATATCAATCGGTATGGGTGGATTCGTGGTTGCTTTGAAAACATCCGAGATAGTAGTGCTCGCTATGCTGCTTCCCCATTTAAAATCTAAGAAAGAGAACGCAAAGCTTGTCCTGATATCCAGTTATTCTCTTATAGCACTTTTGTGGCTTATTACAACCGTAACTGTTCTGGCAACTCTAGGGCTCGATTTAGCTAAGATGCTTCAGTTTCCTTATTTTAGCGCCGTTCGTTTAGTGAACATTGGTGATTTTATTGAACGCATAGAATCTATTCACCTCTCAATATGGATTCTCAGTGGTTATCTAAAAACCATCTTATATCTCTATGTTATTCTGATCGGATTGAGTCACTTAGTTGGGATAAAGGATTATAGGCCCCTTGTTATCTCAACTCTTACCATACTTCTTCCGGTATCTCTATCCGTCCAAAGCAACATTGCCGATCTCAATGATTTTTTGTCTTATCCTATATCCGTTTGGATTAATATTATTTTCATAATTGTTATTCCCTATCTACTTCTAGCTATAGCCTTCTTTCGGAAGCAAGGTGAAAAGAACATATGAGAAAAAGAATTACTTATATAATCTCAGCTACTCTTCTATTACTTCTTCTGCCAGGCTGCTGGAACCGAAGAGAGCTTAATACTATGGCAATTGTTGAAGCTATAGGTGTTGATCGGACTGAAGACGGACAAATCGATGTCTCGCTGCAGATTTTAAAACCTAGCGCCATTAAATCTTCAACATCAGAAAAAGCTAGTGGCTCAAAAAGCATTTGGGTCGTCACCAGCAAAGGAGAAACAGTTTTTGATGCCATACGAAATGCTTCACTACAAACGGATCGCAAAGCATATTTTTCTCACAACACTGTTTACGTTTTCTCTGAAGAACTCGCCCGGAATGGAATCAGCGCTGAACTGGATCTATTCAGTCGTGATTCTGAATTTCGTAAAACAACTTATGTTTTTATTACCAGGAAAAAAGCTGAAGATATTATAAGAAGTGACTATGAACAAGAAAAAATACCCGCCCAAGCAATCGAAAAGCTTGCAAAAGTAACATATGCAGCCTCTAAAGAACCCAAAGTCCAGTTAATTGATCTCCTGAAAAACTTCGCCAGCAAAACTAATGACTCAATCGTTCCCGGGATTGACATAATCCAAACTGATAATAAAAACCCAAACGAAGAGAGCCTAAAGCTCGATGGAACGGCGATCTTAAAACGAGATCGTATGGTTGGATGGTTTAATGCACAAGAAACTAGAGGCGTCTTATGGGTTCTTGGCAAGGTAAAAAGCGGAATCATTGATATTACAACTCCCGGAGATGAAAGCAAAAAATCGGGTATTGAAATTATTAGAGCTAACAGCAACGTTGTACCGGAGTTGGTCGACGGCAATCTCAAAATGACAATTAATGTTCATATGGATGGTAATCTTGGAGAAGAAATGGGAAGCAGCGACTTAGTGAAACCTGAATCCTTTGATGAGCTCGAAAAAAGGTTGGACACAGTTATTGAAGAGGAGATCAACAGCGCCATTAGCAAAGCTCAAGATTGGAACGTGGACATCTTCCAATTTGGTCCAGACGTACATCGCAAATATCCTCAAGAATGGCCCGAATTAGAAAAAAACTGGCCAGAGGAATTTAGAAAAATTCAAGTCAATATCGTTGTCGATGCCAAGCTCCATTGGTCCGGGTATCTTAAAAAGCCAGTTCAACCTACTACATAATGAAGGAGAAGAGGCTTGATGAAGGTTTTTATTTATATTATGGTCCTGATTTTTCTCTTCGCACTTATATCGCTTTCACAAATCCCTCCCTTAATAAAAAATAAACAGCGTAAAGAACTTATCATGGTAATAAGCCTCTTGTGTATTGGGTTCCTCCTGAATTTTTTGCTTATTATCGGTATCAAATTACCTAATCCCCTTCAAATCCTGGCCACAGTTATTCACTCACTGCTTTAAGCACTGACCGGTTAACAACTTCATTAGGGATTGCTAATAGAAATTCTTTTAAGCAGATAATTATATTTCTAGTAGATGTTGAAGTATTAAACCACAATTCTCATTCCCTTATGGTATAATATGTAATATAAATAGCCATAAGCTATGACGCATTTGCGGGATTAAATGCAATAGTTATGGAAGGAGAGTGAATATGCCATTTCTTTTGAAAGAACTTATTAAAGCCGGTATATATATCAGTATATTGACTATTATTTTATACTATTTTGTAGACAATAAGCTCTCTACAGCTTTTATTGTTGCATTGGTTAATCAAGTGATATTATCTATTTTAAACTTTAAGAAAATTAAAAATGACTATAAAGCTAGTAAAAAAATAACTGTATAAATGCATTCCTGCATATTTATAAAATGTGCAGGAAAAGGCATAAACAATAGAGATAATGAATACGAGATAAGAAAAGAGGAAGACCGTAAGAAATGGTCTTCCTCTTGAGTTTCTGGTCGGTTTCGAGTATTGTGATTACCACTACGTACCGTTACGCATTCTCCTGCAATGTGGATCGAACGGGTGGGACCCCGGTAGTGTACTTTCATTTCTTTCATGAAACACAGATAGACTGCCAATATGGCAGTCTATTGCATGTTTACCTGGCGATGACCTACTTTCCCAGGGGCTATGCCCCAAGTATTATCGGCCCTGGAACGAAAGGCGGATGAGCCTTTCGCCACACTGCGTCCCGTTACGCATTCTCCTGCAGTGTGGATCCTTAACTTCCGTGTTCGGTATACGAAAAGCACGAAAGCCTCCGGTGGAGGGTTTCGCCGAGCCACCAGCCCCAGAGAATCACTTTGTGGCGAAGTACGAGCTTTTCGCCACGCTGCGTCC